>JAKPEO010000010.1 GCA_029551925.1 bacterium | reverse complement strand
ATATCTATCAACGCCATTTAATGCGATAATTTCTATTAATTTATAAAATTTATTATATTTAGCTTGCTGCTTTGTAGAATATGGTAAAATTTTATATAAAATTCCAAATATATTTTTCTTTACACTATTTGGAATAATATTAAATTTTTCGCCAATCATATATCCTACATATCGCAAATACCCGGCAAAATTTTCATCGCCTGCATCACCGCTTAATGCAACAGTTACATATTTCCGCGACTCGCGCGACAAATAAAAAGTTGGAATCATCGATGAATCAGCAAAGGGCTCATTATAATACCATACTAAATTTTCTACATCATTAATAATATCCGCTTTTACTCTAAATAATCTGTGCTCTGTTTTGTATTTACTGGCTATTATTTCAGCATATTGACTTTCGTCAAATCTATCAATATCAAAACCAATAGAAAAAGTTTTTATCGGTCTATCTGTCAGTTCACTCATCAGCGCTGTTATTATGCTGCTGTCTATGCCGCCAGATAAAAAAGCGCCGATAGGTCTATCAGAAATCATTCGCAATTTCACTGATTCTTTTAATAGTTGTTTTATATTATATTTCGCTTCTTCTTCATCTTTTATTTTTTCGCCAGAAAAATCTACATCCCAATATTTTTCGATTTTGATTTGCCCGTTTTCATATAATAAATAATGCGCTGCCGGCAATTTATAAATATTCTCAAATGCTGATAATGGCTGCGGCACATATTTGAAAGATAAATAATGATGAATCGCAAGATAATTCGTTTTTTTTATAATGCGCGCATCTTGTAAAATCGCTTTTATTTCAGAGGCAAAATAAAATCTATTATTCTGTAATGTATAAAATAACGGCTTCTGCCCAAGACGATCACGCGCTGCAAATAATCGTTTTTTCGTAAAATCATAAATCGCAAATGCAAACATTCCGCGAAAATATCGCAGACATTCAATATCATATTTTTCATACATTTTTAATAAAACTTCGGTATCGCAATCAGATATAAATTTTATATTTTCTTTTTCAAGGGCATTGCGCAATATTCTATAATTATATATTTCGCCATTATATACTAATATTTTTTGTTTATCAGCGCTGATATATGGCTGATGACCAGCTGCCGATAAATCAAGAATACTTAATCTTCTATGACCAAAACCTACATTTTCTCTTATGAATATTCCGCTGTCATCAGGTCCGCGATGTTCAAGAATATCGGTCATTTTCCAAAGTAATTTTTCATCTGGCGCTTGATTATTTTCTATTATTCCGCAAATTCCACACATTTTTTATTATCTCTTTTTTTTATTATTGATAATATATGATATGCAGGTTATTTTATTAAATGCATCTTAAATGTCAAGGTATATCTCTAAAACTGCAAAAAATACATAGGATTATTCGTTATTGCAATTTTTAGCAATTGCTATTACAGAAACTCCAAAAGGAAATTTTATATTTGCTTTTAATAATGAATTTTCAAATTTGCCTATTAAAAACAATATTTTATTTAACAAGTTGTTCATTTTTTGAACATCAGAATTATATGTTGTTTTAAAACAAAAAATTTTTTTTATAATTCTATAAATCATCACTGGCAAAAATAAAATAAATAATCTATAACTAATAAATTCTACCTTAAAACCAGTATTAATAAGCATATTATTTACAGCATTTTTAGTATATCTCTTTTTGGTATGTATGAAAGTATCGTGCGTGCTTTTTAAAAATTCAAATGCTGGTAAATTTAAAATTAAAATACCTTTTGGCTTTAATGCTTCTTTGAACTTTTTTATTACTATTTTATCACTTATTATTGATTTATGATACAAAACATCGTTTGAAATTATTACATCATAATATTTTTCTTTCAATTTTACATTATTTAAATCCGCTTTGATAATTCCATCTAAACCGCGTAATTTACAATATTTCAATGCTTCGTCGCTATATTCTATACCTTCACATTTAAACTTTTCTTTTTTTAATAATTCTAATAATCTACCTGTGCCGCAGCCTGCATCTAAAATTAAAGGATTATCTACATTGACTAAATATTTTTTTAAATAAAAGATAGTTAATTCGTGTAAAATTCTATACCACCAATGAGTATTTTCATTACTGAACATTGCAAAATATTCTTGATTTTCCATATTAAATTTATTAGAAGTTATTTAATGCGTAAATAATAGTTTTTTGATTAGTTTTACTTAATCCATAATAAAAAGGCAGAGATAAAATTTGTTTGCTAATAAATTCGGTTTTTGGTAAAGAGCCTTGTTTATAATTTAAAAAACTATATGCCGGCATTAAATGCACTGGCATTGGATAATGTATTTTGGTTTCAATTCCTTTATTATATAAATATTTTATTAATTCATCACGATATTTTGTTCGAATCACAAATAAATGCAATATTACATCTTCAATTTTAGGAGGCAAAACAATTTTAGCATTCTCTATATTTTCAAAATAAATATTCGCTATTCTTTTTTTTTCAAAAATATAATTATCAAAATATTTTAATTTTACATTTAAAATCGCTGCCTGTATTTCATCTAAACGCGAATTAAAGCCCTCAATATAAGATATTGGCTTGTTTTCTTTATAGCCATAAAATCGCAATAATTTTAGATTATTATAATATTCGGTATTTGAGGTTAAACACATTCCAGCATCGCCATATGCGCTTAAATTTTTTGTCGGATAAAATGAAAAACACGATATGTCACCGAAACTTCCTAAATATTTATTGTTATATTTCGACCCGAATGCTTGCGCACAATCTTCTACTAATTTTAATTTGTATTTTTTACATATTTGAATTATTTTATCAATAGCCGCAGGATAACCATATAAATGGACTACAACTATCGCTTTTGTATTATTATTAATTTTTTCAATAATTTTAGTTTCATCTATTTGAAAGGTGTCTGGATTAATATCTATAAATACAGGTGTTAGTCCCGCATTTCTAACTGCAGCAATAGTAGGCACTGTTGTATTTGAAACAGTAATCACTTCTGAATTTTGAAGAAATCCAAATGCCCGCAATCCGAGAGTCAAAGCGTCAGTCCCGCTATTCACTCCAATCGCAAACTTTTGTCCTATAAATGAAGCGATATTATTTTCTAACTTTTCAAGTTCATCACCTAAAATTAAAATTCCTGAATCTAAAACTTTTTTGATACTCTTTAATATTTCTTTTTCTATTTTTTTATATTCAATAGAATAATCAAAAAATTTTATCATTAAAATTTATATCCAAATTTATAAATAATATTTTTTATATTTTAAATAATAATCAATAGTTTTTTTTAAACCTTCTTCTAAATTGACACGCGGAAACCACCCTGAAAATTCGCGGATTTTTTTATAATCTGAATAATAATCACCTATATCTATTTTTTTTAAATTTTCTGGAAAATCTATAAATTCAAATTTTGCATTAACTAACTTTTTTAACAATTCAGCAACATCAAATAAACTATAATATTTATGATGCCCTAAATTAAATATTTCGCCAATCATTTTATCATTTTCTCCTGCTATTAGTAAAGCATTAATCACATCGCTTATATAGTTAAAATCGCGTAATTGACTACCGCTGCCAAACACCTGTATTTTTTCATTATTAAAAATTTTACCAAACCAAATAGGTAAAAAACCCTGTTTATTATTTCTTATCATCATTCTTTCGCCGTATGTATTTGTTAATCTCAATACTACAACCGGTATATCATAAATCTTATTAAAAAGAGTGTAATATTTTTCAGCGGCAAGTTTATGGATTCCATTTATATCTACTGGCTCTAATGGATGTTTTTCATCAACAGGCAAATACTGTGGTTTTCCATAAATCTGTCTGGTAGATGCAAAAACAATTCTCAGTTTTTTTGATAATTTCAAACAGTTTTGCAATAAATTTATTTGCGATTTGCAATTTATATCTAAATCTGTAATCGGGTCATCCATTGACAATATATGCGAAACTTGCCCAGCCAAAACATAAATAATATCTACATTCTTTAATAAAAATGGCAGTGTATAAATATCTCTAATATCAGAAAAATTTAGTTTTACTTTTTTTATAATAGGTTGCAAATTAAATAAATTGCCACCGTATATATCTATCATAGAATCTACTACTAAAACATTTGCTGATTTTTTGACAAGTTCAATCGCTAAATTACTACCAATAAAACCGGCACCGCCGAATATCACAATATTTTTATTTTTAAAATAATTTTTCGTGGTTTTAGTTTTTTTCATATTTTTCTAATATTGAAAATAACGGCTTTTGATTTATATTCATACTAATTCTGCCGACATATTCACCGATAATCCCTAAAAATATTAATGTTAATGAAAAAAAATATAAAATAATAATTATTAATGAAGCATAACCAATAGGCATTGAACTATTCAAAAATAATCTTTCATATATTGTATAAATTGAATAACTAACGGCAAAAACAAAAAAAAATAATCCTAATAATAATGCAAATCTTATCGGATAAATAGAAAAATTAAAAATTATATTAGACCATAATTTTAATAGCAGATAAATATTATAATTTGATTTTCCTATTTTTCGAGAATTATGGGGAACCTCTATTTTTGCTATTTTTGATGTATAAAAAAATATTAAGCCGTCAATATACGGATAGGACCCTTGATATTTCATTATTTCATTTATAACTCTGCGTTTTATAAGTTTAAAACTTGATAAATACAAATCCTTCGGCTTTTTTAAAGTAATTGTAGCGCACCAATTTGCAAATTTACTGCCAAGATTTCTAAAAAATGAATGCTTTTTTTTGCGATAATATGTGTATACTACTTCCGTATCATTATCTTGCGCATATTGAATTAATTTCGGCAAAATTTCCGGCGGATTTTGACCATCATCATCCATAATAATTGCATATTCTCCTTTACTATCAAAAAGCCCTGCATATACTGCATTATGTTCACCAAAATTTTTTGCTAATCGTAATATTTTTATATTATCATATTTATTAAATAATGTTACTAAAATATTCCAAGTATTATCTCTACTACCATCATCTACAAGAATAATTTCAAAATTATAATTATTTTCTATTAAAACTTTTTGTATTCTTGATACTACATCACTAATAATATCAGCGCTGTTATAGACTGGAATTACTATACTAATTTTTATTATAATTATTTTTTAAAATAACATTTTTTATCAAATAAAATTGTTGTTCAAATAAAAAAGCGGTTTGCCCGCTATACGATGATTTGTGTTCGAATCCTTCTTCTATCGCTAAAATCTTTTTGTATATTTCTTCTTTTTCCATATTAGGTTCTTCTTTTAAAAATTTAATTATATTGTTCCAGCGCCTTAATCCAAAATCAGCTGCATCTTTAAATAATGAGACACAATAATAATTTTTATAACCCCAAAAAATAAATAATACAATTAATATAGTAGTTCGTATTTTAATACAATTAATTTTAAAAATCAAATAAATTAAAATTATCAACATAAAAATTAAAGGAAAATACATAAATCTTGCGCCTATAATTATATCCGATGTTCTAAGACTAGTACATATATTCGAAGTCGGTAGAATAAAATAAATAAAAAATAAAAAATTTAATAATAAAAATTTTAAATCTATAATTTTTATAATTTTTTTATAAAAATATATAAAAATCAAAAAAAGAAAAATAAATAAAATAATATAAATAATAAATATTTGTTCGCTTGCTAATTCTAATTTATAAAATTTTAAAGCATAAAATAGACATACACGCAATCTTCTCAAAACAACAATAGTTATTAATTTTATATCATATTTAGGTGCACTTCCATAAGACCCGAAATGATCAAAAATAAATAATCTAAAAATAAAATAAATACAGATAATTAAAAAAATATGGACATTTCTTTTTATAATTTTTTTGAGTTTTTTTAACAAATTATCACGTTTAAAATAAACAAAATCAAATATCGATGCAAATCCTAAAAATAAAATACCATTTTCTTTTGATAATAACGCTAAAATCAAAAATAAACTTACTAAAAAATAATTATAACTTTTATAATCTTCATTTTGAATATGAAAATAAAAAGCGCATAAGAAAAAAAATTGCCAAAATAAATCAGCACTTGCATTCCACCATAAAACTGGTTCTATTGTAATTGGATGAATAGTATATAATATCGATATTAAAGCTGCATACTTAAAATCAAATATTTTTTTTATTATGTAATAAATCAATAATACATTTGAAAAATGCAATAGAAAAGTTATAATACGATATGCAATAGGATTAAATTTAAAGGGTGAATAATATATCAAACAAAATACAATATTCCACAAAGGCCTATAAGAAAAATCTCCGCCATTTAATGAACCAACAGGTTTATAAAAATGCTTTAATGTATCTTTTATTCCTGTTATTTCAAAACCATATAAAACATCAAATTCTTCGCCTACAAAAAAATAATCTATTGCTTTAAAATAAAAAATAAAAATTAAGATTAAAATAGTAATAATAACTAATCCATCTTTTTTCAAATTTATCATATCTATACAAAAATATCTTTATATCTTTACATCTTTATATTTTTAAATATATAGTAGATTATTATATATTATCAAAAAAAAAAAAAAAATTAATTTTTTTTTGATATTTTTTTATCTTAATAAATTTCGTATCTTATTGAGGAAGCGGAGTCAACGCAATATTTCTAAAAAATTGGTCAACAAAAATTATTAACCAATATCTGCTTAATAAAATTTTTGCAAATATTTTTTAATATTTTTATTAATAACTATTTTTTTTTAATTCTGAAGCAAATTAAGAAGCATTATCTAAAAATTTCCATCTATAAAATTTAATAATAAAAAATTCAAAATATCACACCACTTGCTTTTTAAATTAAAATTTTCTGTAAGATATTAAAAATATAACCAGTAATAATAATTGCCAATGTCGTAACTGAAAAAAATATAATTATCATTTGTAATTTTATAACACGGCGCAGCATTACTGCTTCTGGCAAACTTAATGCGGCTATTGCCATCATAAAACTTAATGCTGTGCCGAGCGGCACTCCTTTTTGAAATAATACAACTGCTATCGGCACAATTGCTGCACAACTGCCATACATCGGCACGCCAAGTAAAACAGCAATAGGCACTCCCCAAATACCAACTTTCGATAAAATACTATGAATTTTTTCCTGAGGAACATAATTATGAATAACCGCGCCAATTGCAACGCCAATAATTACCCATAAAAATATTTTTTTTGTGATCATATATGCCTCGTTGCAGCCATATTTTATACGGCACATAAAATTTGGATATTCATTATCATTTAACATATTAGCATTATATACATTCAAATCATCATTCACATATTTTTCTAATTTTAGTTTTCCAAGTATAATCCCGCAAATAGTTCCTATTGCTACGCCATTAATAATATACAACACAGCAATCTTTAATCCGAATTGTCCCATCATTAGCACTACTAAATATTCATTTAAAATCGGTGAAGTTATTAAAAATGAAAAAGTCACGCCTAATGGTATTCCCGCTTCAATCATACCTATAAATATAGGAATAGACGAACAAGAACAAAAAGGCGTAACAGCGCCAAATAATGCAGCAAAAAAATATGCGGCAATCCCTGTTTTATTCAGCCAAATTCGTATTTTTGACTGCGGCAGATACGACCGCAAAATTCCGATGATAAATATTAAAGCAAATAATAATATTAATATTTTTATAATATCATAAATAAAAAAATTTAACGTTTTACCTATTGTCGAATCAGCTGAAAATTCTAAAAGTTCAAATACGCACCAATCAGCAAATTTTAACAGCAAGAATCTTTACCTCCATTTTTTTTAGAACAACAGCAACTTGATTGCTGTTTCGCTTTTTCTTCGAGTTTTTTGTCTAATCTATCAAATATCTTTTTAAAAAAACTCTTTTTTTCTTTTAATTTTTTTTCTTCGTTTTTTTCTGACATCTTCAAAACCTCCAAATTTAAAATTTTTATGTCAAATAGTTGTTAATTTTTAAAACAATGCCCGGTATTATTTACAAATTTAATAAGTAGCGATAAGCCACTTGGGTTTAGTTGTGATATTGACAATAGTTTTAAAATCAATTTTTAACATCATCGGATAAATCATCACCCAAATTAAAATAGCGACTGGTAACGAAATCTGCGCATACTCAAATTTAGCAAGCGTATTTGGAATTAGATGAAAATACTCTCCTATCGCCACGCCAACAATAATACATAATGCCACACAAATTGTGGCAGATGTCGTTCGAAAAAATTATTCTGCTTTTTGCGCTTTTTGTTACGGCTGTTTCGATAACTTGTTGTTCTTGCATCGTAAACACTCTATATGTATTATTCAAAAATCTATTTTAGAAATTTCTAAAATTCTAAAATAGATTATTTTCTTAAATAGTATTTTTCAAGTTCTGCGATAAAATGTGAAATCTTATTTTTTTTCAATTTATAAATGATTTCATTACCTTTCATAAAATATTGTACTACATCCAAATTTTTTAATAAACGCAAATGTTGCGATACAGCCGAATGATTTTTATTTACATATTTTTTTATTTCGCCAGATGATAACGTATTATTATAAGCCAAAAGTTTTACGATTTTATATCTGGTTGGATTACTTAAAATTTTAAATAATTTAATAACGCGTATTTCATTTTCTAACATCAAAAAAACCCCTTATTTTTTTCACATTTTTTTATAGAAAATTTTTTCAAACTCATTAAATCATTTTTTATAATTTTATCGGTTTTAAGAGAAACAATAATTTCTACAAGATTTTTTTTTAGTATTTTTTCAGCGGATTTGCTCAAAAAATAGTGTTTCCATTTTCCAACTTTTTTGTCATTAATTAATCCAGCATTTTTTAATTTTAGAAGATGTTGAGATATACGCGGTTGTGACATTTTAAGCGCATTTTCCAAATCGCAAACGCATAACTCGCCTTGCGTCAATAATAACAAAAATATCCGCAATCTAATTTCTTCGCCTAACGCTTTAAATATTTCAACTTTATCAATCAACATAAATTCTCCTCAAAATATATTTCAACATATAATAATATGATTATATGTTTTTGTCAACTTTTTTTATTTTTAAATTCATTTCAATTTTTTTCTATTTATTTTTTTCTTCAAGCAGCGGACTGGTGGTTAATATAATATTTTTTATACCTGCTAATTTGGCAATATCAGTGATTTTTATAACCAATCCGTAATCAATACTCGCATCAGCATTAATAGAAATTGTTGAATCTTTAATTTTCGGCAGTGAATTTTCTATATAAAAACCGAGCTCGTCAATTTCTACTTTTTGTTCATTTAAAAAAATATCTTTATTTTTATTAATATAAATCGTAGTGTATTCAGCTGCAGTATTATCAGTTGATTTTGCTTCCGGCAATTCGATCTTAAAACCAGGCTGCAATACAAATGTCGATGTTACCATAAAAAAAATCAAAAGTATAAAAATAACATCGACCATCGGCGCTATGTCAATATCAGTAGTAGAATATTTTTGAAATTTAGATTTGTATTTAAAACGCATATTTATTAATACCCTTTTTTATTTTTTGCTTTTTAAATTAATAACAATTAAACTTGCAGTCTTTTCCATTTGATGCACTATATTGCTAATTTTTGAACTTAAATACTGATGAATTACTAATGCTGGTATTGCGATAGAAAGTCCGAATATTGTGGTTAACAGCGCTTCTGAAATACCGCCGGCAAAAACAGTTGCTGATATATTGCCGGAAGTTTTTAACATCTGATTAAATGAAGTTAATAAACCGGTGACAGTGCCTAATAATCCTAATAACGGCGAAATTTTAGCCACTAACGCTAAATAATCTAAATTAATATGTAATTTATGAATTTCAAAATATCCCAATTCTTCAATCATTTCTTTTATTTTAGATTCATCGCAATCGCGATAATCAATTGCAGTATTAATTATAGAAGATACTGGTGACGGATAATTCTCGCATATTTTTTTTATTTCATCTATTTTATTTTCTTTCATCAAACCATCGACTTTACTTAATAATTTCTGCATATTAGAAACAATAACCTTTAAATACAAACCTCGTTCAATAAAAATAATAATACCCACCAACAGCGCATAGCACAATGGTATCATTATTATTCCGCCTTTTTTCAAAACAGTAATATTTTGATAAGCGTAATACATAAACGGTATTGTTATTAAAAATTCAATAAACAATAATAATTTGTTGTAAAATATTTTTTGTAACATCTCGACCTCTTAATTTTATTTTTTTAATTAGTTTTCTATTTCTTTAATTTTATAATTTGAATAACAATTAGCGGCAGTGTTAAACATAGTCAATACTTTACCGTCGAAAAAGGCATCGCGAATATCAGCGCTAAATCTATTTTTTTCGTATAAATTAGCAAGCATAATTTGCGCATCATCTATATTATCAAATGCCGCTAACAAAGTAGTCTCAACATTATTACTTGCCGCTTGTATTATTGTCGAATACACACAATATTTTTTCATATTTAATCCAACTACTATTTAAATGTATAATTAACTAATTTTTCTATATCTTTTATTATTAAATGTTTTGAATATGTTTCAATAATATCTTCTTCTTTAAATTGCGATAATATCCGCGTCATAGTTTCGCGCTGTATTCCCACTATTTCCGCTAATAATTTATGCGGAGTCTTTATTTCTAATAATATTCCCTGTTTTGTCTTATATCCGAATTTATTTGCCAATAATAATATCTGCGTTGCCGCTCTACCTTGAACATTTTTAAATGTCAATGATTGTATTTCGGCATTAGCGTTTATTAATCTTTCCGACAAAACCTTAATCAAATTTAGCGAAAATTTATAATTGTTTTTTATTATATTTATCAAATCACTTTGATCAAGCACAATTATTTCGGAATTTGACAATGTCTGCACTGACGCTGTACGCGGTAGCGAAGTGAATACTGAAATTTCGCCAAAAAAATCATTGCGCTTTAATAACGCTAATGTTTTGCGTTTTTTCCTATATTCTTTAAAAACTTCGACCACGCCGGAAATAATAACAAACATTTGATTGCCCAAATCATTTTCTTTAAAAATAACCGTATCTTTCGGAATTTTTTGAAATACAAATTTTTTCGAAAGTAATTCTAAATTTTCATCATCGAGTTGATTAAATATACTTACATTCTTTAAAATACCGATGATATATTCTGTTTTCATAAAATTCCTTTTTCAAATATTTATATTGTAAAATAAAAACAATGATAAAAACCAGCAAAGCAATGTAATCACCCCAGAAAAAATATTAATCATTATAGTTTTAACAATAGAAACTTCCAATATTTTCTTTTCAGTAAAAATATCTAATAAAATAATCCAAGTTTCAAATAAAATAAATGATAAAATCATAATATAAGGAGTGGTATAATTTCCAAGAATAATCACCAGCAAAAAAAATATAAGATTTAATGAATAATAATAAAAATTAGCGGATATGATATTTTTGATTTTTTGATATTTTAAAATTTTAAAAATTAAAAGTTTTATCAATACAAACAACAAATAGATTGTAAAAACATATAATGCAAATATCCGTAAATTATTTAAATACAAAAATTGATTCGACGAATATTTAAGCGGCGCTTTTTGAAAAATCGCGCGCAGATAATCAGGCATAAAACAAATATAAACCAAAATCATCCAAAATGTAATTAAATAAAGAATAATGGCAGAGCTAAAAAATGAACTACCGCTCTCACTAAAAGATTTTATTGATTTAGACGGTTTCAATATTGAATTAAAATACACAAAAAATCCATCTGTTTCATTTGTATAAGCGCAGCATTTTGGCTCTGATTCGTTTTCTGCATTTTCACTTAATAATTCTTCATCTTTTGCATTCAAATCAACTTCTATCTCGCTCAAAAATCCTCGTCTTATCAATATATGCCAAATAGCCAGCGAAAAATAATTTATAATAAATGATATGACTAAAACAGACGATGGAAAACCCAAATATTTTTCACGAAAAATATACAATAATGCAGCAGCGCAAATAAATGCCGCAATAGATGTCTTTAACATTACATACAGCACAGAAAAATTTGATTGCTCACGACTGTATTTATATAACAAAAATCTATAAATAAAAACAAAATATGAAAAGCAAATAATTATGACTACTGGAATAAAACTTGCAAAATTATATTCTGGTAAATTTATTGTCCTGAATTTTATTAAAAAACTAACATAAACTCCTAAAATTATTAATATTGCTTCCGGTATACGATTAAATATAAAAGCCAGAAATTTATTAAAAATATTAATATCCGTTGCATACAGCCGAGCAATAATTCTAAAACTTGCAATAAAAAACAAATTAACAAATATCGAAACTAAAAACACCGAAAACGGAAAAGAATAAGCGCGACCTGCTCTAAAAAAATAGGCAAACATCATAGATAACAAGGTTGCGAAAATTACAATTTTAAAAGATTTAATAATAATTTTATAATAAGATAATTTTTCAATATTAAAATAAAGCCCGTGCAAAAAAATCATTAAAATATACGATAGAGTAATAGGTATATAAAGCGCTTCATATCCTGCTATATTGTATTGCGGAATATTGCCTAAAAATCTAATATAAAATGACAGCAGTATTCCAAGATTAATAATAATTACATCAAAAAACAATAAAACAACTAAATTTTCTAACATATATTTTTTTTTGAAATTTTTTTGGAAATATAGTTTATTACGATTTTTCGAAATTTCAAAAAAATCGCAATATTCTAATCATACATTTTAACTTCTTTTTAATAATTCTTCACGTTCGTGTAAATCAATAATCTTTTTCAAACGAATACCGAAATTTTCATCCACTACAACAATTTCACCGCGAGCGAATAACTGATTATTCAAATAAACATCTACTGGTTCGCCTTTTAATTTGTCTATTTCCACTATCGAACCTTTTCCTAATTTCAACGCATCTTTTAATGGCATTTTTGTTTTTCCTAAAAAAACAGATACTTTTATCGGTATATCCGCAAGCAATCCTAAATCGCCTTTTGCCGGCATTTGATATGTTGTTTGAGGAACAGTAAATGACATACTTGCTGGCGCTGCTGCTGGCGCTGCTGGTGCGCTCGCTGCCGGAGCACTTGCAATTGGCGCGGGCGCTGCTGCTGGCGCGCTATCCAATCCGCCGCCTAAATCCGGTAAATCGCCGCCGCCTGCTTGCATTAATAACGCATTTATCTCATCTTGTGATAGCATTTCTGCAACCATATTTTATCCCCTTAATTTTATTTTGATTTTATTTTAAATAAAAAAAATATTATTGTCAAGTATTAAAAATAAAAAAGTAATTTTACACATTTTTGAATTTTTTGTATAATTTTTTAACTTGAATTTTATAAAGATAAAAAGTATAATATAATTTTTTTAATGCGAGGATGATTTTTTATGTTTGACGATTTAATGAATTTCACGGCAAGGCAAATAAATAGCGATTTAAAAAAGAAAAAATATTCAGCAAAAGAATTGCTCGATTATATCTACAAAAAAATAGAAAAATACGATAAAGACCTAAATACATTTATAACTTTGACGCCTGAAATAGCATATACCCAAGCGGAAATATTAGATAAAAAAATAAACGCAGGCGAAGAAATATCCGATATTGCCGGCGCGCCTGTCGGAATAAAAGATAATATTTGCATATCCGAAGTAAAGACGACTTGCGGCTCTAAAATACTATCAAATTTCATTTCACCTTATGATGCTTATATCGTTCAAAAAATGAACGCTGCTGGAATGTTATTTATTGGCAAAATGAATATGGACGAATTCGCGATGGGATCGTCAAATGAAACCTCGTATTTTGGAATAGTCAAAAATCCTTGGAATAAAAATAAAATACCTGGCGGTTCGTCTGGCGGCTCTGCCGCAGCTGTTGCTGCTCGATTAGTGCCGCTGTCATTAGGTTCTGATACAGGCGGCTCGATCCGTCAGCCTGCTTCATTATGCGGAGTAGTAGGTTTAAAACCTACTTATGGTCGCGTATCGCGATTTGGATTAATTGCATTTGCTTCATCATTAGACCAAATAGGACCATTTTCAAATACAGTCGAAGATAACGCGCTGCTGCTTCAAACAATAGCAGGACACGACCATCAAGATTCAACATCAGTAAATTTAGAAATTCCAAATTATTTAGAAAATTTAAAACAAGATATTAATGGCTGGAAAATCGGTTTGCCAAAAGAATATTTCGGCGCAGGTTTATCCGCTTCTGTCAGAAAAGTTATTACTAAAGCAATCGAACAATTTGAAAAAAAATTAGGTTGTGAAATTGTAGAAATAAATCTACCGTCAAGCGAATATGCTATTTCTGTATATTATATTTTAGCGACTGCTGAAGCGAGTTCAAATTTAGCGCGCTACGACGGCGTGAAATATGGCTATCGCACAGAGACCTATGAAAATCTAATTGATATGTATGAACGGACAAGAAGCGAAGGGTTTGGCGATGAAATAAAAAGACGCATAATGTTAGGCACTTATACATTATCTGCTGGTTATTACGACGCATATTATAAAAAAGCGCAAAAAGTGCGGACATTAATAAAAAATGATTTTGACAAGGCTTTAAAAAAATGCGATTTAATATTAACGCCGACTGCACCTTCTACTGCATTTGCAATTGGTGAAAAAACAGCAAATCCATTAGAAATGTATTTATCTGATATTTACACAATTTCAGTTAATCTGGCTGGAATACCTGCAATTTCTATTCCTTGCGGTTTTAGTGAAGATGATAATATGCCCGTAGGTCTGCAATTAATCGGCAATGTATTTGAAGAAACAAAAATTTATAATGCCGCTTATAAATTTGAACAATTAAATGATTATTATAAAAAAACGCCAAAACTATAATGAAAATTTCCAAGCAAGACACAATTAATTATTTAATTGAAATAAGTGCGGCGGTTGCAACAATAAAAGATTTAGATATTTTATTGGAAAAAATATTACTGCAAGCGCGAAAAATATCTAATGCCGATGCTGGCTCGATTTATATAATTAACAATAACAAATTAGAATTTCGTATTACTCAAAATGACACATTAAGCAAAAGATTGGAGACGGGCAAAAAACTTATATATTCAATTTTCTCATTGGAAATAAACAATTCTACAATTGCAGGATTTGTTGCAAACACTGGAACAACACTGAATATCGACGATGTTTATAAAATCAGCGAAAATGAACCGTATACTTTTGGAAAAATATATGACGAACGCGCGCAATACCGTACTTGCTCGATGCTAACTATTCCGCTAAAAACACATATAGGCAAAATTGTCGGAGTATTGCAAATCATCAATGCTAAAAATAAAAATCACGAAGTAATACCTTTTGACAGCAATATATTGCCGATTATGGAATACTTTGCCAACAGCGCGGCAATTGCAATAGAGCGCGCACAGATGACAAGAGAAATGATTTTGCGAATGATTAAAATGGCGGAACTACGCGATCCAAAAGAAACAGGCGCGCATGTCAATCGCGTAGCGGCTTACAGCGTAGAAATTTACGAAACCTGGGCACTTAAAAACAAACTTCCTTTTTCTGAAATAGAATATAATCGCGATATACTGCGTATTGCAGCAATGCTTCACGATGTCGGCAAAGTCGGTATATCTGATTTAATATTAAAAAAGCCCGCGAGTTTCACACAAGACGAATACGAAATTATGAAAAAACATACTATATTGGGAGCGCGATTATTTGCAGACAAAAATTCCGATGTTGACATTGCTGCGTGCGATATAGCACTCAATCATCACGAACGATGGGACGGAACCGGCTATCCCGGATATGTTGATATTTTTACAGATACGCCATTAAAGGGATGTGAACATCCAGCAGACAAAAACAAAGCGCTCGGCAAAAAAGGCGTTGATATTCCGCTGTTTGCGCGGATTGTGGCAATTGCCGATGTTTATGACGCGCTGTCTTGCTCGCGAGTATATAAACAAGCGTGGACAGAAGAAAAGGTTTTACAAACTTTGCGCGAAAATGCCGGCTCGCAATTCGACCCTGAATTAATCGACTGCTTCTTCTATTCTATTGATACTATCAAATCAATATCAGAACGCTACAAAGACAATGTATAAAACAATATTTGGACCTGTGCCTTCTCGAAGATTGGGCATGTCATTAGGTATTGACTTGACACCGCATAAAACTTGTTCATTTGACTGCATTTACTGTGAATGCGGCGCTACTACTAATTTGACTAATATTAGAAAAAATTTTGTTGACAGCGCGCTCGTAAAAAATGAATTATTAATTTTTTTTGAAAAAAATATAAATAATCTGCCAGAAATTCTGACTTTTTCAGGCAGCGGCGAACCAACGCTTGCAAAAAATTTAGGCGAAATAATAAATTTTTGCAAAAAAAATTTTGCACTGCCTGTATGCGTATTGACTAATTCATCGCTAATAAATTTAGAAGATGTGCAAACAGATTTAATAAACGCTGATATTGTTATACCTTCGCTTGACGCTGTCTCTCAAGATATATTTGAAAAAATAGATAGACCTCATAATTCAATAAAAATCGAAAATATAATAAACGGCTTGATTAATTTCCGCAAAAAATTCAAGGGCAAATTATATATTGAAATCGTAATTTTAAAAAATATCAATGATTCAATAGACGAACTAAAAAAAATATCTGAAATAGTAGATAAAATCCAGCCGACAGCAGTGCAGCTCAATACCGCTGTCAGACCAGGCACTATCGCTGATATTCAGCCATTAAGTTTTGAAGAATTGTCGCTAATAGCAAAATTATTCAATATCCGCGCGCAAATAGTATCAACATTTAAAGCAAATACTAATATTAATCTACAATCTGCCGCTTTGACAGAACTATTAAACAGACGTTATTGCAATTTGAATGATTTACTCAAACTTTTAGATTTGAATAATGAACAAGACCTGCAATTTTTTTTAAAACAAAACAATATTGCTTATCAAACAAAAATTCAAAGTTCAGAAAAATTTTATAAAATTCAAAAATAATATATCGCAAAAAATATAAAACTATATTTTATAAAAAACTATTTTTTATAAAATATATTTACTCAAATCAATATCTTCTATTAATTTATCTAATTTTTTCTGGACGAATTTAGCGTCAATCTTTACAGTTTTACCGGTGTATTTATCGCATTCAAAAGATATATCTTCAAGTAGTTTTTCTAACAATGTATGCAGTCTGCGCGCTCCGATATTTTCATTTCTTTTATTGACTTCATCGCAAAATTCAGCGATTTTTTCAATGCCTGAATTCATAAATTCAATTTTAATATTTTCAACTTTCAAAAGTGCCACATATTGTTTTATCAATGAATTTTTTGTGTCATTAAGTATCTTCATAAAATCATCTTTTTTTAAAGATGAAAGTTCGACTCTTATTGGGAATCTGCCTTGCAATTCAGGTATCAAATCCGACGGTTTTGAAATACTGAACGCGCCGGCCGCTATAAATAAAATATGGTCTGTTTTGATTGTGCCGTAGCGAGTCTTAACTATAGTCCCTTCTACTATCGGCAAAATATCGCGCTGCACACCTTCGCGCGAAACATTCGGTCCGCCCTTGCCGCTGCTTTCGCCGCCGCTCGATATTATTTTATCAATTTCATCAATAAATATAATCCCGCCGTTTTCAGCGAGCGCCAGCGCCTTTTCGCAAATTTCTTCCATATCTAATAATTTATCTATTTCTTGGGAGATAAATAATTTCCGCGCTTTAGCAACTGTTAATTTTCGTTTTTTATTTCGCTTAGTCATCAAATTATCTATCATTTCTTTGATATTCATATTTATTTCTTCTAAATCGCTTGTAGCGCTAATCATTCCTATTGACGAAACAGCGTCAAGCGTAGCCGGCTCATCAATCTCAATATAAAAATCGTCTAATTCGCCTTTTCTCAATTTTTCATATAATAATTTATTCAAACTAAATTCGTTTTTAACATCTTCTAATTCTTCGTTTAAATTAAATTTTTTTATCAAAGTTTTTTTCTTTTTCAATAACTCGAATATTATTTTTTCTTCAGCTAATTTTTCCGCTGTCTGCAAAACTTCTTCTTCTTTTTTCTTACGCACTAATCGCACTGATTCCGCGACCAAATCGCGCACCATTGTTTCTACATTTCTGCCAACATAACCAATTTCAGTAAATTTCGTAGCTTCGACTTTCACAAACGGAGCATTTAAAATAATAGCCATTCTCCGCGCTATTTCAGTTTTGCCTACGCCTGTTGGGCCAATCATAATAATATTCTTTGGCAGTATTTCTTCACGCAATTCATCTTCTTTTAATTGCATTCTGCGATAGCGATTGCGTATAGCTATTGCTATTGCTTTTTTCGCGTCATTCTGACCCACTATATATTTATTTAATTCTGCAACTATATCTTTTGGCAGTAAATCATCTTGTAATTCCATTAAAAACTCCTAATAAAATTCAGATTACTTTTCTATTTTTTCGATAATAATATTTTCATTTGTAAATATGCAGCGATTTGCAGCGATGCTCAATGATTCTTTTACAATTTCTTCGGCTGATAAATTCGTGTGTTTTAATAATGCAGTAGCTGCAGCAAGCGCATAGCCGGAGCCAGAACCTATCGCACCCACATCATCATCTGGCTCTACTACATCGCCGTTGCCTGACAATAATAAAATTGTATCTTTATTAGCAACTATCAGCATCGCTTCTAATCTGCGCAAAATTCTATCAGTACGCCATTCTTTTGTTAATTCTACCGCTGAACGTTTGATATTGCCTTCATACTTTTCCAAATATTTTTCAAATTTTTCAAATAGCGTAATTGCATCGGCAGTAGAACCTGCAAATCCGGCAAGCGTAGTATCATTATACAATTTTCTAATCTTGCGAGCAGTAGATTTTATTATCATATCACCTTGCGTAATTTGTCCGTCGCCGGCCATCGCTACAACTCCTTTTTTTTTCACTGCTATCACAGTTGTCCCGTGCATACTCATTTTTTTATAATCTCCTTTATTTTTCTAACAACGACGATTTTATAATATTATACAATTCGTCCATTCTGAAATTTTCAAAATATTTAATAGTAAAAATTTTAGATAAATATTCATTTGAATTTATGTCATAATAATATATCGTCTCTAATGTTTCGGCTAAATAACCAAATACAGCTTTTTGAAGTTCGTTTAAAAGTCCGTTGTCCCATAAATATTTGTATGTTTTCTTAAAATCCATAAAAAAATAAAATTCAGGAATCCCTGACTTTTGAGCGATATACTTCAAATTTTTAGTGAATGCTTTTTCAAAATACTCGACTTTTTTTTCTTTTGAAATCTTTTGGATTTTCTGCAGTTTTTCAATATCAAATGATAAAATCAAATATTTTTCATTATCAAAAAAATCATAATAAACATTAGTTTTTGATTGATTATTCAAAATTATTTTCACATTGTTTTCATTTGAATATTCAATTACATTCGGAAAAATTTCAGATGATAATTTCAATAATTGCAATAATCTCTCTTTATTATTTATACCTAAAATAATCTGTGGTTTGATTTTGTCTAACAACATAAAAATTATATTTTCAATATTCAGCGCAGCATCGAAAATTACAGTATCTTGCTTAATCTCGGCGGCGTCAATATCAATAAATGCATATATTTCGCCATTTAATAAATCCGCAATATTAACCGCAAAATATTTCAGACCTGGCGTAGTAATATTCATATTTCTAATTTTATCTAAATAATAATCATTCGGCGTTAATTTTATTAATGCAGATAATGTCTGAATATTAGTCAGCAATTTCAAAATTTCAGTATTCGGTGTGAGTCTTTTTGTCTGCTGCTGCTTTATATCAGTCATCAAAAAATTAGCGATACTTAATTCATCAGTATCGCCGAATATTAAAATACAATTATCATTTTTCAGTTCAGCAGGTATCAATTCCTCAGTAAATTCAACAATTTTTTCATTAGCAAATTTATTTAAAAACAGCAATATTGATTTATTGTAAAAAAACGCGATTTTAAATTTATCGCGCGCTATTTCAAACTTGTTAACATCGTCTAAAAATTCAGAATAACGCTGTTCGCTCAATTCTTTCAAAATTCTGACGGTTTTCAATATTTTATAATTAGCGGCAGAGTCGTCAGTTTTTGATATTATCTTTCTCAATACAGCAGGCGCAATATCGGCAAATTCAATCAAAATATAGCAATATTCATTTTTCTTCAATAAATAAAAAACATAACCAGCTGTATCTTCTTCTTCACTTTTTGAAATTTTATAAAATTCAGATTCTTGAGATACTTCTTTAATTTCATATTTATATTGCGAAAAATATTGTATTGTCTCATTAAATTTTTGAAAATTATCAATTTTAAATTTCACTGCAAAATATGGCGCTAAATCAAGATTAGTCATAAAACTGCATAAAATCAGCGGCTCTTGAAAATTTACGCCAAAATATCCGGTATTTTTCTCATTGTCAAAATTATTCTTAAACAACTGCAGCACCAGCGCAATTTCCGGAATATTTAATAAATTTTCTGAAATTACTTTATCCGGATAAATCGCAAGTTCATTTATAATTTCAAATTTAAAAAGTTTATCCGATTTTTGCAGTTCGTCGGCAGCAGTCAAATAATCGCTAATAGCAATAAAAAAAATCAAAAACAAAATTAATATTTTCTTCATTTTTTTCTAATATTTCGGATAATATATAAACCACTCATAAATATTTTTAAATAGCGGCGCGGCGCTGATCATATTCAGCAATACGCTTTGCGCATTTGCTTTGACTAACTCATCAATTTTTGAAGTTCGCGGAAATTTCGATAATTTATGAAGCATCGCTAAATTATCAATACTATCGCTTAGTTTCGGAATAAGATTGATGATCAATTGCGCCAATAGTTTTGAATATTCGTCTTCAATTTCGTTTAGAAGCAAAACATTGATTTTCTCTATTAATTTCAAATAATCTTTATAATCTATATTTTTCATTATTTTTGTTAAATATTCGATAGTGTCAATATCAAAAATCAATTTTAAATTATTATCTATTTTTATTCGCGTCAGCGCATCTCTATTTTTAGAATAATCATAAATCAACATAATAGTTTTCGCTAAATTATCAAAATAACTAATTGTTCTATCATCTAATTTTCTCTTTAATTTTATCTGTATTTCAATTGTATCAGGCGCAAAATAAAATATCGCTGATTTATAGCCGCTTGCTGCCGGCGCTACGACATCTATTTTTAAATATTCTTTTTTTTTTATCTGCAAATATTCTATTTTTTGATTGCGTTCAGTAATCTTCACAGGGCTGCCGTCATTAATAAAAACATAAGTATTCTGCAATTTATCAAACGGCTCAATATTAATTTTTATTATTCTATTTATCGGAGTAAAATCTTCTGGTTGATTAAGATTTATTAGTTCGGCAAATAAACTATTAGCGTAATTAAAAAAAAGTATAATCGCCAAAAATAAAATTTTCAAAAAAGTCATACCGCCATAAATTTTATTTATATTTCAGAATCTGAAATATCGTCTGTTTCATCTACTATATTCGGAACATTTGAAATTTTAAAGCCGCGCTCTTCCATTATTTTTTTCAATTCATCAGGTGATTCCATTTTTCCAAATATTTCTTGCATTGATTTACGGATATTGCGCTCTTTCATCAAAACATTGATATATTCTTTTTCGAGCATTTCATCATCTTCGGATTTAACAATAGTATTTTTTTCAGGGGCTTTGCGCTCTTCGATTATTGTCATATCACTATTTTCGATTTCAATATTTGTATCCGCGTTATTTTCTTTTTCAATGCTATCAATTTTCTTGTCGGCATTTTCGCGCAGCAGCGACTGCTGTTCTTCTAAAAATCCTGATGTTTCTTCAATGCTTTCGCTATTAGCCGCATTTTCTTTACTTTCGCGTTTTAATAAAATTTGTTCGACTTTTTTCTTTTCATCTTCGCGTTTCAGCGCTATCAATTTATCAAGTTCCGCCGCATCTGGCAAATCCTTCAAATCCTTTAATCCAAAATATTCCAAAAATTCGACAGTTGTGCCGTATAATATCGGTCTGCCTAATTCTTCAGCTCTGCCTATTATCTGTATCATTTTTTTTTCTAATAATTGCTGTATCTGCGCATCTGAATTTACGCCTCTAATACTTTCCAATTTCGCTTTTGTTATTGGCTGTTTGTAAGCGATTATCGCTAATGTTTCAAGCGCTGACGGCGTCAAACTCTTGATTTTTTTTATACCAAAAAATTTTCTAATCCAACGCGCATATTCCGGTTTTGTGACTAATTGAAAACCACCGGCAACTTCTATTATTCTAAAACACTGCGAATTTGATTGATAGATATTATTCAATTCCTGAATTTTTTTTCTAAATACCGCTAAATCTATATTTATAATTTTCTGGATTTTTTCAAATGGCACAGAATGACCAGAAACAAATAATATTGATTCTATTATCGGGGCAATATCAATATCTCTGATATTTTCCGGCTCTTCTTCTAATTGTAAATTTTCTGTGATATTCGTATTATTTGATTGCGGCATATTATCGGTTTCTGTTTTTTTTGATTCTATATCATTTTCTGATTGCGGTATTTCATCAGTTTTTTCAGCGTTATCTATTAACTCTTCAAATTTTTCAAGTTCGATTTTTTCTATTCCGTCATTTTGTATTGCGTTTTCCATTGTTCTTTATTCCTGATTTCTTAATTATTATATATTTCAGTTGTTTCTAAATTTTCACATTCATTTTCGGTATTTACAGCATTTTGACTGCTATTATCACTTTCATTTTTATAAATATATATCTCGCCAAACATATTTTCCTGCTGCACTTTCACATTGCCGATTCGCAATAATTCCAAGAGCGCCATAAAAGTCAAAACTATTTCATTTTTACTGCGCGCTTCTCTAAATAACTCTGAAAATCTCACAAAATTAACATATCTTAATTTTGTTATAATATGTTCTTCTTTTTCTTCAATAGTAATTTTTTCGCCTTCTATTTCTTCTGGCAATCTATTAGCCAATCGACTCAATATTTTTTTATAAGCGCTGAGTAAATTAAACAAATCAGTATGAACAATATGTATTTCGCCTTTTTTATATGTATCATCAAGCAGCGTAAAATCCCGTGAAAATGTATCTTGAAACGCCTCTAATTTTTCTGTAAGATGAATAGAGAGTTCTTTATATTTTTTATATTCAAGCAGCCGCTCGACTAATTCCTGCCGCGGGTCTTCCCAATCTTCTTCTGTTTCAAACAATTCGCTTTGCGGCAGCAGTAATCTTGCTTTTATACGCATAAGTGTAGCAGCCATAATAATAAATTCACTCGCTACTTCAAAATTCAGTTCGCTAATCAAATTAAGATATTCCATATATTGTTTGGTAATTTCAGCGATTGGTATATCTGTAATTTCTATTTCATTCAATTTTATCAAATGCAGCAATAAATCCAGCGGTCCTTCAAATAATTCTAAATTAAAATTTAAGCGTTCTGCCATTTTTTTATTTTTTTATAAATTCATATTTTTTCTAACTATTTCCATTGTAGCGCTTGCCGCGTTGCGCGCTTTTTTATTGCCGTCATTAATAATATCTTTTAAATCGTCCGGTTTAGCCAATAGTTCGCTGCGTTTGACACGAATCGGCGTTATTAGATCATTCAATTTTTCAAATAAATTTTTTTTGCACTGTACGCATCCGATTTTCGCAGCGCGACAATCTTCTGATATTTGCGAAACTTCGGATTTATTAAAACAACTGTGGTATTCAAACACAGTGCAAACTTCCGGATGCCCTTTATCTTCGCGTTTAATACGAGCCGGGTCTGTTATCATCGAATTTATTTTTGTTTTTAATGATTGTTCAGTTTCAGATAAATTTATGCAATTGCCATAACTTTTACTCATTTTCCGCTTGTCTATTCCGCTTAATTTCGGAGTATTTGTCAATAACGGCTGCGGCTCGACAAATGTATCAGAATACAAGTAATTAAATCTTCTGACGATTTCGCGCGCTAATTCCAAATGCGGCAGTTGGTCAATACCGACAGGCACTAAATCAGCCAAATACAACAAAATATCCGCAGCTTGTAAAACAGGATATCCTAAAAAACCATAAGTAGAAATATTTTTCGACGATAACTGCTGGATAGTTTCTTTAAAGCTCGGATTGCGTTCAACCCACGCAAGCGGAGTAATCATTGACAGCAATAAATGCAATTCAGAATGTTCTTTGACAGCTGATTGAATAAATATCGCGCTGCGCTGCGGGTCTATACCGCACGCAAGCCAATCAGCGATAATCTCTAATTTCAAATTCGGCAAATCTAATTTATCTTCGTATGCAGTAGATATCGCATGCCAATCCGCGACCATATAAAATGTTTGATATTCATCTTGCAATTTTACCCAATTTTCTAATGCGCCTACTAAATGTCCTAAATGCAATTCGCCAGTAGGTCTCATTCCGCTTAATACAATTTTTTTTTTTGGTTCCATAATTTAATAATTAACAATCCTTAAAAAAATAAAAAATAATATTTTTTTCTCACATATAAAACTGAATTTTTTTATTTGATTTTTTATTGACACTTTTTATCAATAATAACTATGCTTATCGCAATATGATTTCGGCTCTGTGCCTGTTATAAACGCTTCGCGAATAACTTTTTGACAGGCGTCCGTAGCGATTTTTCCGGAATCTCGACAAACATTGACAAATGTAATATTTTTCGGGATTTCTCTATCTACATCTAATTTTTTATCTTGTAATACGTTCTTCATATATTCGCCCCAGATTGGCGCTGATAATCTACCGCCTGTTTGATGAGTGCCTAATGGAATACTGCCTTTATCATAGCCAATCCATACACCTGTAACAAAGCCGGGAACATACCCTATAAACCACGCATCTTTATAGTCATTAGTAGTCCCTGTTTTTCCAGCGACTGTGCGATTAGGTAAAATACTCGAAATTACAGCAGCAGTGCCGCCCGGTCTTGTAACATCAGTCATTATATTTGTCATAATAAACGCCGCTTCCGGCGACATCGCTTGAAATGGCACGCTCGGTGCGCGTTCATAAACTACATTGCCGTTTCTATCTCTTACTTCTTTTATCGCGCGATGTTTATAAAATAATCCGTTGTTAGCAAAAGCACAATACGCATTGATAATTTCAATCATCGGTATTTCCTGACCGCCTAATGAAAGCGCTAAATACGGCTGGAGCGGCGCTTCAATACCTAATTTTCTAATATAAGTAAGAACATCGCCAGGTCCGAGTAAATCAATAATTTTCGCTGATACGACATTCAATGATTTTACTAATGCGGTATGAACAGTAACTTCGCCATTATATTCATTATTATAATTTGACGGTGTCCAAGGCGGCATTCCGCGACGCGTAAAAGTAGTCGGCTCATCTACAAATATTGTGCTTGCTGTAATCTTTCGGGAATTTATGCCGCAAGAATAAAGCAGCGGCTTGAATGCCGAGCCCGGCTGTCTGCCCGGCGTCATCGTAATTCTATTCACTTGATTATTCACTGTCCATTCTGATCCACCGCACATTGCAAGTATATCGCCATTTGTCGGATCAATCGTCAATAATGCGCCCTGCACCAATTCATCTTTATATTCAGCAGGCGTATTTCGCGGTTTTTTCAATGTTTTACGATATTCATTTACTTTTTCGCCAAGCACTTTTTCAGCCGCGCGCTGATAATTAGCATTAAGCGTAGTATAAATCTGATAGCCGCCTTGATAAATTTGCTGTTTGGTCAAACCAACATCGCGCACTAATAATTTATAAATATATTCGCCAAAATGCGGCGCTACTTTAAATTTGCTGCGAAAACTTAAATTTAATTGAGTATGGTCTAATTCTCTGAAATTAGCCCAAAATTCTACCATTGTCTTTTGCTTTTCTTCTTCTGTTATAAAGCCCTCTTCGACCATCGCTGATAAAACTAATTCCTGACGCGCTTTCGCTCTATCCGGATTCTTATAAGGCGAATAATAAGACGGCGCTTTTGGCAATGCCGCAAGCAATGCGCATTCTCCTAAATTAAGTTCATTTGTATGTTTGCCAAAATACACGCGCGCCGCAGCTTCTACGCCATAAGCGCCGTTCCCTAAAAATATTTTATTAAAATATCCTTCTAATATCTCATTTTTTGTAAAACGCCGCTCTAATTGTATTGATAATACCCATTCTTTTAATTTTCTTATTATCTTTTTTTTGCGAGTTAAATATAATGACCGCGCTAATTGCTGAGTGATTGTGCTCGCGCCTTGCGACGCCTCGCGTTTGACTATATTTACTATCCCTGCTTTTATAATTCTCTTAAAATTTAGACCATAATGATTATAAAAATCCCTGTCTTCTATTGCTAAAAACGCTTTTATTAATGTGTCAGGCACATCTTCAATATTAATTAAAATTCGCTTTTCTTCCCAAAATTCTGCTATTACTTCGTTATTTACATCATATACGCGCGACGGCAAAATATATCTATCTGTATAAGTTTTAGATGCTCTGTCAAGTTCATCTAAATTCGGCATATCTTTCGATAACTCTTCAAATGCACCGTAAGCAAAACCTATAATCGCTATTGTTATTAATATCAGTATCCACGTTCCGTAAAATATTAATTTATCAACTTGCTCTTGATTCTTTCTTCTTGCTGCCATAAATTCATTCCTAACAAAAACATATATTTTTTTAATCAAATCAAAATAAAAAAAAATAAAAAAAAGTCAAGATAAAAAAGTCCAGCAGAACCAAGTAAACAATTTATAAAAAATATAGATTTTCATATTCAATTAAGTATTTCACTAACAAGAAAGAATAACGCTATTCGAACAGATAGTAGATAAGTTATTAACTATATTTTTAAAATTGCTTTTAATCTCACAAAAAAAATCTTAAATGAAATATCTATCAAATAAAATTTGCGCAGCGCAACACATTTCAATATCTGACTGATTAATATTTTAAAACTCGCAAAAAAATATTTGGCAATATAATTTCTACCATTATTTTTATGAACTATGATAGACCAATAAATATGATTAAACGCCATTTTTTTTAAACTTTCTTCATTATCTGTTCTATTATGAAATACAAAAATATCAGGCGAATAAATATACTTCATTTGTGCATTTCTTAATTTATAAGCAAAATCAACATCTTCCGCGTGCGTCCGGTAATTTTCGTTAAATCCCTGTAAATTCAACAGCGCATTTTTTTTTACAGCCATACATAAACCGGACAAATATCGCGGATTTTTTTTTTCAATTTTACCTTGGGTCTGCGAAAAAAACAAATAACGCCATTCATCATATTTATTTTTTTTATTTAACTCTATGCCCTGGCCTGTTAATGCAGATAAATCGCGATTATTTACAAAATATTCATCGATTTTTTCTATTATGCCCTCTGGCAAAATAGTATCCGAATCAATATAAAATATTATTTCATTATTTGCTGATTTATAAGCTATATTTCTACTTACTGCTAATCCAAAATTTGTAGGATTAGAAATTATTTTTATGCGCGCATTATTTGCATAACCATCCAATATTTTTTTTGTATTATCAGTAGAACCGTCATTAATTATTATTAATTCATCATTTGCAGTTAATTGCATAAGAACAGAATCAATGCAATCTTTAATATATCTTTCAGAATTATATGCGCAAATCACTACCGAATAACAATACTCGCGTTTTTTTTTAGTTTGTATATTCATTTATTTTTTTCAATATTGCAGACACAATGATTTTTGCAGTCTCTTGTTTTGCGGTTTCTGAAAATTCTTGAATATTATCTTTTGAAAGTACAAAAATTTTATTTGTGGATTTACCAATATTTTCAGTGGAATTGGCAATTAATAAATCACAATTCTTTTTCTGCATTTTTAGTTTGGCGTTTTCTATTAGATTTTCGGTTTCTGCGGCAAAACCAACTATTATTTGTTTTTTTTTATTTTTTCCGCACCATTCAAGAATATCCTGCGTTTTTGTTAAACGCAGCATTAAATCATCATTGTCTTTTTTCAATTTATTGGCTGAATAATCAAGCGGTTTATAGTCCGCTACCGCAGCGCAAGATATGAAAATATCGCTATTTTTAAAATTATTTTTTACTGCCTCAAACATTTCAGCAGAATCAATTACATCGATTTTTTTTATTGTATTGATAAGAGCAATTGAATTTGAAACTTTACCGCTTATCAATATAACATCAGCGCCGGCGCCAGCGCAAGCATTGGCTATTGCATAGCCCTGCGCGCCAGAAGAATCATTTGATATATAACGCACAGGATCAATATATTCGCGCGTCGGGCCCGCTGTTATCACAATTTTTTTGCCTTTAAGCGGCAAATTGTCAAAATATAAAAAATTATCTATGTATTCCAAAATAATTTCAGGTTCCGGCAATCTGCCAATACCTTTTGCGCCGCAAGCTAATATTCCTTCGTCTGGTGCAATAATATTCAAATTTTTATTAGACTCTTTTAATTTTTCAATATTTTTCCGCACTATAAAATTTTCATACATTTTAGAATTCATTGCCGGAGCAATAAAAATTTTTTTACTGCTCGAAAAAGACAAAAAAGTCGTGGACAATAAATCATCTGCTATACCATTAGCAAATTTTCCGATGATATTTGCAGTTGCCGGCGCTACTATCATTAAATCCGCCCAATCAGCAAGCGCAATATGATCTATTTCAAAATCATCGGTTGCAAACATATCCGTATAAACTTTATTTTGTGAAATTGTCTGAACTGCTAATTTTGTAATAAATTTTTCAGCGTTTTTTGTCATTATAACTTTTATCTGACAATTCTGCTTAATCAATTTACTAATTAAAATCAAAATTTTATATGCGGCGATTCCGCCTGTGATGCCTATTAAAATTTTCTTATTATTCAGCATAAAATCAAAATTTGTTGCTATTTATATTTTATTGATTTTCTGATGATGTTTCTTCGGTTTTTTCTTCAGTTATTTTTTCTTCTATCACCGCTGCTGTCGGGTGCGCTTCTTCTTTAAATTGCGTTACGCTTTCAAAATTATCTTTTCTGAGCCAGCCCAAAACCCTGCTTTGCTCATCATATACTAAAAACCAATTTTGTCCGGATCTGCCGTAGCCAATTAATTTATCAGAAACTTTAATTTCTTTTATTGTGCTGTAATCTATTTCCGGTCCTGTTAAAAATTTCAAAACTTTATTTGCTTTTGGTGTTAAAACAAAAAGCGGTTTAAACATTTTAGAAAATGACTCCTGCGTGCCGAATTGTAATTCATCAGTATTCGGATTATAAAAAAACAAAGTATCAAAATGTTCGCGTTTAACCCAGCCGAACTCGCCGCTCTGCATACGAATTTCAAACCAGCCGTCATTATAAGCATAGACATTATGCACTTCACCGCGATAAGTTTTATCTATTAATTTAAAAAAGTTAGACGGGCCTAATCTTACTGGAATAACGCGCGATTTTGCAATTATTATCGGAAGCCCTGTTCTACGTTTTTTAGCAATTTCTGATTTTAATGCGCTCGGTGAAAAACTTGCTATTTCCGTAGGAAATACGCCTTCTGGCACCTGCGTTTTTTTATGTTCTACATTTTTTTCATTAATCCAGCCAACTTCGCCAGAAGTAGTTATTACTCTAAACCAGCCCTTGAAATAATCTATTGTCTTTAATATTTCATTTTCATACACCAAAACAATTGTCTTTGAACGACTGCTGCGATATTCCTTTATTTCAGTATTTTTAGCTGTAACAGTCAAAATTATATTCGCTTGTTCTGAACCCTCGCCTTCTAAACTTTTACGAATATCCTCATCTTCTTCATTTTTACCTTCATTGTCTATACTAACGGTTTCTAATTGGAATGAAATGAATTTTGACCCAATCCATTTACTGCTGAAAAATAAACCTATTCCTAAAATAATCATTAATGGAAAACTCAATACTTTGCTTTTCATTTTGTTTTATACTCCATTTGTAAATCTTTTAAACAATCTTCTGTTAAATTAAATGAGTGCTGCGCATCCGGAAATACTGATTTCAATACTTCATTTTTATATTGGATAACAGCGTCTGTAATTTGCAGATGCAAATTAATGTATGATTTGACAAATTTCGGACGAAAATCGTTTGTCAATCCTAATAAATCATTTATCACCAAAACCTGACCATCACAATATTTGCCTGCACCTATACCGATTGTCGGAATCTCTAATTTTTCAGTTATTATTTTGCTTACTTCTTCCGGAATACATTCTAATATTATGCAAAATGCACCGGATTCTTGCAATGCTAACGCGTCATTTATTAATTGCTTGATTTTTTCAGGAGTCTTACCCTGCACTTTATAGCCGCTTAAACTATTTATATACTGCGGCGTTAAACCAATGTGTCCGGCTACTGGTATTCCGTATTGCGTCAATTTTTTCACTAAATCTTTTAGTTCTGCGCCGCCTTCTAATTTCACGCCGTTTGCGCCGCCTAATTTCAATAAATTACCGGCGTTCAATATAGCATCGCGTTCGGATATCTGATACGATAAAAACGGCATATCCGCCAAAATAAAAGAATTTTTTACTGCGGCGCTCACGCATTTAGTATGATATATTATTTCATCAATTGTGACTGATAATGTATTAGGTTTACCTTGTATTACATTTCCTAATGAATCGCCGACAAGTATTATATCTATACCGCAAGCATCTATTATTCGCGCCACAGTATAATCATAGCCAGTCAGCATTGTTAATTTTTGATTCTCTTTTTTTCGCAATTTGATAATTTCTATTGTTATTTTCGACATAAAAATAATTTTGTCCTTTCCATTTAATCTACTTCGTCAATATTTATTATCGGTAAAGTTATTATAAATTTTGTGCCTTTATTTTCTTTGCTTTCTACCGCTATATTTCCGCCGTGTTCTTCTAACACTTTCTTAACTATCGCCATTCCTAAACCAGTACCATTGCGTTTATTATAGGACACAAACGGTTCAAATATCATTTTTTGCAATTTTTCAGACATTCCTATGCCATTATCAATTAAATAAATATCTATTTTATTAATCGTATTTTTCTTTATTTCAATTTTAAATAATCCGTTAGGTTTCATTGCGCTTATCGCATTTTGGACAATATTATAGATTACTCGTTTAAATCGTTCAATATCTATATTAACAAAAGCATCATCTATAATATTTACTTCAAATTGCATACTTTCATTTTCAAGCATTATTTTGGTATTATTTTCTATCAATTTTATAAAATCACTGATTTTTATTACAGAATTATTTAATGTTAATTCGCCTTTGGCAAATTCCAAAATTTCACGAGACATATTTACTAATCTATCAATTTCTTCTAATATCGTCTCGGAAAATTTTTTTATTTCTGATTTATCTGTGCGCGAATGTATCAATTGCGTATAGCCACTGATAATCGCTAACGGCGATTTTATATCGTGAATAATTGAAGACGCGAATTTTCCGATTATCGCTAAATGTTCAGATTTTTTTAATGATACAAATTCAGTTGCATCGTCTAATATAATCAAAACATAATCTTCGGAATTCAACAATTTTATGAATTTTATATTAAAATATTTACGATGATTGTTTAACAAACAAGTATATTCGTTCACTTGTTTATATCGGTTTTTTCGACAGTCATTTATAAATTTTTCTAAATCATCTATAAAATATAATATTTCAAAAATATCGCGAGTTATCGGAATATTATTTTCTTCCAAAAATTTTTCAAAATTTGTATTAAACGATCTTATTTTATTTTGATGATTTATTACTATTATCCCGAAATTTACTGTGTCAATAATATTTTCATTATACTCTTTTAATTCTTTCAACTCTTCAAATAATTTTGCATTATCCAATGCTACAGCCGTTATAGTGGTTAAATATCCCAGTTTTTCTATATCGCTTTCATCAAATTCGCCGTTAATTTTATTCAGAACCTGTATTATCCCCACTATTTCATTTTGCGGATTAATTAGCGGCATACACAAAGTATTGCGAGTTTTATAATTAAATAATTTATCAAATGTCGAATCAAAATATGGGCAATTATACACATCATTAGATATATAAGGCTTTTTAGTTTCTGCTACACGGCCGGCTATACCCTGGCCTATTTTTAATTTTATAATTTTGTCTTCCAGCCCTTCTGCAACTTTTGTGAACAGCACATTTTCTTGTTTGTTATACAAAAATAGCGATGTTCGTTCTGCTGCTAAAAACTTTGTGATTTCAAAACTTATAGTCGCCAATAATTCATTTATATTGATTTTCGATTCTAATGCTAAATATATCGACGCTATTTGCTCAAAAAATTTTCGTTGTTCGTCTAATTTATCCATAATTTTTTTATTTTACTTATATAATCAATCGATGTCAAGTTTTTAATACTGAATTTTTTTCGCATCATAACCGGCTGTCAGAGCGCGGATGCTTTAATATTATCAGCATTTCATTTTGCTCTTCAATGCCGCTTATAATTGTCAAAGTTAAAAAAATAAATAAAAAAACTTGACTTAATAACAATATTAAATATAATATCTTGTTTAAAAAAAAACATTATATTTTGCAATGTTATGGTTTAAGATTGGATTTTATATAATTAGCGGATTGTATATTGCTAATGACTTCAAAAATCGCAATTATGGAAATTTTATTGCGATATTGATAAGTTGTTTGGCAATAGTATTAGAAATATCTGAAAATTTATTGATAAATAAATATGCTTTTTTGTTTTACATTTGCTATTTAATAGCATATTTTACAGTAAGACCAAAAGGCGAGTTAATTTATTGCGGAAATTGTTTTAAAAAAAAATTAATATATAAAGAATATTGTCCGCATTGTTTTGCGATAGACGAAAATATAGCAAATGACGAGATGAAAAAAATAGAAATAAGATGATGGTGGCTGTAGCTCAATTGGTTAGAGCGCCAGGTTGTGGCCCTGGAGGCCGGGGGTTCAAGTCCCCTCAGTCACCCCAAACAAAAAACAGATTAAGGAGGTGAAACAAAATGAATGGTGGTAATGATGTAGAAAAAATGATTGCTGAACGCGCTTATTATTATTTTTTAGAACGCGGCGGAGTGCACGGTTATCATATTGAAGACTGGTATCGCGCAGAACGCGAAATAAAACAAGAATTAGAAGCGCAAGCAAAAAAACAGCAAGCAGAAGCCAAAGGCAAAAAAGAAGAATCTAAAAAAACAGCATCAAAAGCTGTTAAAGAAGAATCAGCGGTTTCTGTTGAAAAAAAAACGGTAGTAAAAGCTACTCCAAAGAAAGAATCGTCCAAAAGCGAGCCCAAAGCAGTAAAATCAACAAAAAGCAAGAAGTAGTGTTTTAAAATTAGCAATGGAGTGTTGATTTTTATGCGCTTGCTAAAACAAGGACGATAAGCCGATTATAATTTTTTTATAATCGGCTTTTTTTATTTAACAAAAAAATCTCATAATTATGATTATAAAGATAAACGAAAATTTAGTAATTAGGCAATTAGATGATGAATTAATTATTCTAAATGCCGATAACAGTTGCTATTATGGTATCACTAATAGCGGAATAGAAATATTAAAATTTATCAACGAGCGAAAAACCTGCGAATTTCAAGAAATTGTTGAATTTTTAATCGCTAATTATGAAATTTCAAAAGATGCGGCGATAAATGATATAAATGAATTATTAAACGAATTAAAAAGTGAAAATCTTATTGAAATTAATTAAAATAGTAATTGTCAGTTCAATAATAATCCGCGCGCTAAAAATAAAACTAATCAAAAAAAATATAAAATTTGATAAACTTCCAAAAATTATGATGCCAAATACTAATAAATTAAATAGTCTTAAAAAATATAATATCACCGCGCATTGGTTTTATTATTGGATAAATAAAGTTGTAAAAATATTAGATAAAAACAATTGTTTGACAAAGACAATGCTTTTATATTATTATCTAAATAGTTATATTGATAATAACTTTAATTTGAATATTGGCATAACAAAAAAAAATGGGACATTATCAGGGCATTCTTGGATAGAATATCAAGGAAAGATTTTATTTGACGAACTGCTAAAATCACCAGAAAAAAATGAGTATATTGAGGTTTTGAAATTTTAAAAAATTATGAATAATATTGATTTGCTTACGCTCGCAAAAAAATATTCGAGTAGATTAGCGCCGATGAGCGCGGTAATAGAATTAACAAATGCTTGTAATTTCGATTGCATTCATTGTTATATAAAAAGAGAGCCGAGACAATATCTGCCAAAAGACAAAACATTTGAAATATTAGAAAAATTAAAAAATATGGGCTGCTTGAAAATCGCGTATACTGGCGGCGAACCGCTAATGCATCCGCAATTTGAAGACATATTAGATTATACTATAAAATTAAAATTTCAATATACCATATTAACAAATGGTTATTTTATAGATGACAAACTGATAAATAAATTTGCAAACTCTGGATTTTTGAAAAGCGTGCATTTGAGTTTTTATGGAGTATCTGCAAATATTCATAATTCAATCACGCGGCGGTGCGGAAGTTTTGAAAATTTAATGATTTTAATAAAAAAACTTAAAGAATATAATATCAAATTTATTTTAAAGACCGCAATAATAAAACAAAATTATTGCGAATGGGAAAATATAATGCAATTTTCCGATAATAACGGCTATTTACAAGTTAGCGAATTTACTCTGATGCCGCGAGAAGACGGCGATACAGATAATTTAAAATATGCCTTAACCGAAAAAGAATTAAAGGAAATAAACATTATTTTGCGCGATAAATATAAAAAAAAATTAGCATTAAAATCTGAATATACTGACAAAGAAAAATTTTTAGAAAGTTATGTATGCGTAGCAGGCAAAAATAAATTAGCAATTGGTTATAATGGCGATGTGTATCCGTGTATCGCTTGGCGAATGAAAGTGGGAAATATTTTTAATGACAAATTTGAAAATATATGGTATAATAATAAAAAATTAAATGAAATACGAAATTTAAAAAATAAAGATATTAACGAATGCAGAGATTGCGATATTTTCACATATTGTAAATATCGCTGTATTGGCGTAAGTTATGCGTATTATCAAGATATTTATCGCGCGCCGAGTGTAAGATGCAATATAGCAAAAATAAGTAGAGAGGTATTAAATGAAAAAACAATATAAAAAATATGAACTAAAAAAATATTTAACTATTGCGGATTTAACAAAAGATAATATTCCAGATGATTCAGGGGTATATCCTCACGGGTCGAATGTATCAGAAGGCACAATTAATACTTATAATATGTCTGATTGCGCTGACGCTAAATTAGAAGCGCCGATGACTGATAAATGTTTGGAAGCATAAATTTTATTTAGCGGTAAATTTAACAAAAATATAAATTAGAACTGAAAAAATGGATTTGATTAGATAAATGGATTTGTTTGAAAATTTAGAAACTGCTGCTAACAACAACATTCCGCAGTTTTTTAAAAAAACAGTGGAGTTATATGCTGACGGCGCTTGTTCAGTCAATCCCGGTCCCGGCGGTTATGCGTATATTTTAATTTACGGAGAAAAACAAAAAATAGCAAGCGCCGGTTATAGAAAAACCACTAATAATAGAATGGAATTATTAGGAATAATAGACGGCTTAAAGCAATTAAAATATCCCTGCAATGTCAATATATACACTGATTCGCAATATGTAGCGAATGCCTTTAATAAAAACTGGTTAAATAAATGGAAACGCCAAAATTGGAAACGCCAAAAAACAGAAGAATTAAAAAATGTAGATTTATGGAAAGAGTTATATGAATTATCATTAAAGCACAATCTAAAATTCCATTGGATAAAAGGTCATTCTGAAAATGAATTAAATAAAAAATGCGATGAATTAGCCGTGAAAGCATATAAATCAGAAAATTTATTAGTAGATGAAAATTTTGAAAAGGAGCAAGAAAATAATGGATAATAACAAGCAAACAAAACAAAAAATTTATATAATAGGTCACAAAAATCCGGACACAGATTCAATTGCATCAGCAATTGCGTATTCTGATTTAAAACAGAGATTGGGTTGGGATAATGTCCGGCCTGCGCGAGCCGGTATAATGAATCAGCAGACATCGTATATTTTGCAGAAATTAAATATTAAGCCACCGGTGATAATTTCAGATATTCGCACAAGAGTATGCGAAGTGATGATTGAAGAACCGATATTCATAAAATACAAAGACACATTAAAAACTGCGTTTAATTTATTAGATAAAAATACTATCAGATTTTTACCGGTTGTGAATGATAATAATGAACCAATCGGACTATTGACTTTATCAATAACAACAATGAATTTTTTAAAAATTTTAGAAAAGAAAAAGTTGCAATTAACTGCAATGAGTTTAAAAAAGACTATTAACGGCGTTATAATTAATGATCCTAACAAAGATGATTCAAAAGAAATTGAATATGAAATTATTGTCGGCAGTTGTTCAAACGAAACATTCAAACAAAAACTAAACAAAACCAAAAATATTCCAAAAATTGTGATAATAGACGATAATTATGAACTAATCAATATAAGCGCAAAATCTGAAAATGTAAAAATAATTTTATTGTCAAAAAACTGCAATATCGAAAAAATCAATCGCTTGAAAAATTTATTTTATAATACTGGCAAATTAGTTATATTATGCAAAGCCGAAATTCAAGATATATTATTAGATGTCCAGCAGTCTATATTAGTAAAAAATATTTATACAACTGACTTTAAAACTATACTTTATAATAAACCATTAGACAGCGCTCTGACATTATTCAACAAAGAAAAATTAAAGGGAATGGTAGTAGTAAATGACAATAATAAAATTGTCGGAGTAATTACGCGCAGCACATTTTTAAATACAAATAATCATAAACAAGTGATATTAGTTGACCACAACGAACCGACGCAAGCGATTGACGGAATAAATGAAGTTGAAATAGCAGAGATAGTTGACCATCACAGAATATCAACCTTTCAGACAATTAAACCTATAACATTTATAAATTTGCCAGTAGGCAGCACTTCGACAATAGTAGCGCTGCAATATAAAAATTATGGGATTATGCCTGATAAAAAAATAGCGCAATTATTAATGGCTGGAATATTATCAGACACAGTTATATTAAATAGCCCTACTACCACGCAAATAGACAAAAATATGATTAAATGGTTAAACGGCATAGCCAACATAAATTATAAAGCATTTGCAACTGGATTTTTCCGCGCTGGCTCAATGATAAATCCTAAAAAATTAAAAGAGACAATAACATCTGATTTTAAAGAATTTGATATGAACGGCAATAAAGTAGGAATAGGACAGATTGAAATTGTCGGCTTCGGCGAAATTTTGAAATACAAACAAAAAATAATTGAATATTTGAAAAATATTTATGACCAAGGAAATTATCATTTTGTCGGATTATTAATTTCAGATATAACCGAACAATCAAGTATTTTTGTCGTAATAACAAACGAAATCACAAAAAAACAAATGCCGTGGCAAAAATTAGAGCCGAATATCTTTGAATTAAAAGGCATATTATCTCGTAAAAAACAGGTGGTGCCAGCATTATTAAGAATGTATTCCGGCAAATAAACTGAAAAATACTATATAATAAATATGACCGCTGATTTTCAATTATCAAACAAAATATTTTTTTTATATGAGACCTGCGCGCGGCAGCAGGCGTTATTTTCAAAACTATTAGATCCTGATTTTCAGTTAGCCGCTGTTGATTATTATTTATTGTATCGATTAGTCGATACAATTGAAGACGCTGATTTTAATGAAAACTTGAAAATAAAATTATTGACAGAAATTCAAAAAGATTTTATTAGGGGCTTAAAAAACGCATCAGAAATTTTATTAAAAGCAAATAATGATTTTCAATATAAAAATTTATTTTTAGAAAGTGCTGATATTTTTAAATTCCATTTTTCGCTGCCGCAAGAAATTCAAAAATTAATAGAAAATTACGGAAAAATAATGGCTGGCGGAATGGCTAAATTCATAGAAAAATTAATAAAATATAACAATGCGGAAACGCAATATTTTATAAAAAATCTTGATGAATTTGACGAATATTGCTATTATGCCGCAGGCTGCGTGGGCGAATTGAATTCTGAATTATATTTATTATTTTCTAACAAAAAAATCAATGCCGCTGAAAAAAATATATTTTTAAAAAATGGCGCGCAATTAGGAAATTACTTGCAAACTGTGAATATTATTAGAGATTATTATTCTGACAATAACAAAAAAAACTATTTGCCGCAAGATTGCCCAAGCGATAATATAACCGGCAAAATTAATTTAATAATCGACTGCGCCCGCAAAAAAGAAAATTCTATAAAAGAATATCTTGCAAGTATTGAGAATAATAATTATTATTGTTATTGCAATACATTATTTGAAATAGCAAAATTACATATAGATTTTTATTATGAAAACAATAAAATTCAAGACAGCGGTATGTTAAAAAAACTTATAAAGCCGCAGCCATTGAAAATATTTTTTAAATTGCCGCTGAAATTAAAATTGCATTTTTTAAAATATAAAATTAAAAAAATGTCGCGATGAAAAAATTATTAATAATAGCCGATGATTTCGGACTTTCAGAATCTGTGAATAAAGGGATATTTGAATGCTGCGAAAATAATATAGTGACAGGCGTATCTGTTATGAGCACTGGTGCGGCATTTGATGACATTCATTATTTAATAGAAAAATATCCTAATATAGATATTGGTCTGCATTTTGATTTAATAAGCACAAGATTATTATCAGATTTACAAATAAATTATTCGCCGATAAACCTTGCGATAAGATTGAATTTTGATAAAAAATTATTAGAGGCAATAAGAAAAGAATTAATCTTGCAAATTAATAAATTAATGAAAATTACGCAAATAAAACATATAGATTCTCACAGGCATATACATTATATTCCGCAAATTTTTAAGATTGTTAATGATATAGCAGATGAATTAGCAATAGCGCGCGTGCGCGTCCCTTGTCCGAAAATAAAATTTAACGGGTTAAAATTTATGTTTTATCGCAGAGATTTTTTTAAGTTTTTGCCGTTTTTTATTTTTAAATTTTTTAATAAAACTAATGCGGCATCAACTGACGATTTTTTCGGATTATTTCAAGTCGGCAATTTAACAGAAGAATATTTGGATTATATATTTGACAGCGATTTTGAATACGCTGAATTTATGATACATCCGGGTTATGTAGATGACGATTTAAAAAAAACAAATGAAAACTTATTATATCGCAGAGAAGCGGAACTGAAATTACTGCTGAAATATTTTACTCAAAAACATCGCGAAGATAAATTTATCGCGCAAATAATTAACAAAAATGTTTGATGCTAAACGCTCGTTATTTGCCTGCTATAAAACTTTCGGCTGTAAAGTTAACCAATACGAAACAGAAAAACTCGCCGAAATTTTGGAAACTTATAAAATTTATCAGACTTTAAAAATCGAAGACGCTGAGATTTTAATTATTAATTCCTGCGCTGTAACTGAAACCGCTCTGATAAAATTAAAAAAATACATTAATCGCTGCAAATCGCAAAATCCGAATATCCGAATAATTTTAATCGGCTGCGCGGTAGATTATTTAGAAAAACAAAATAACAAATTAAATAATGTCAATGCAACTATAAAAAACTCTGATAAATTCGATATTCCAAAAATACTTGCGAATATTGCAAAAATCGAATGCTCGGATACTATGCCAAACAGCAAAACAATTAATAAATTTACAGGACATTCGCGGGCATTTGTAAAAATACAAGACGGCTGTGATAATTTTTGCAGTTATTGCATTATCCCATTACTGCGTTCAAAATTAGAAAGCAGAAATATCAAAGAAATAATAGAAGAAATCGAAAAATTAATAGCATCAGGTTATTATGAAATTATATTGACTGGCATAAATATTCAAAAATATAATTTTGACGGTTATAATTTAGCACGGCTTTTAAAACAAATATGTAAATTGCCTTTTGATTTTCGGCTGCGGTTAAGTTCAATAAATGTCAAAGCAATAGACGGCGAATTTTTAGATGTTTTTGCTAATGAAAAAAAAATATGCGAACATTTGCATATTTCATTGCAATCCGGCTCTGATAAAATATTAAAATTAATGAATAGAAATTATACTGCATTTGAATATTTAGACAAAATCGAAAAACTAAAAAAAATACGAGAAAATATAGGGATAACAACTGATGTTATTGTCGGATTTCCATCTGAAACAGACGAAGATTTTCAGAAGACAATAAATATTTTAAAAAAAGCGGAAGCAAGTAAAACTCATATTTTTCCATATTCTGACAGAACTAACACAGCCGCTTGCATTATGCAAAATAAAATTTCTGAAAATATAAAAAAACAGCGAGTAGAAATATTAAAAAAAATCTGCGGCGAATTAACTGATAATTTTGTCAATAAAAATATTAATAAAATTTTTAGAATAGCGCCGGAACCAGAAAAAAATCAGATTTTCGGCTACACAGAAAATTACATTCGCGGATATTTTAATCAAACTACTGTTAAAAAAAACAATTTAAAAAAATATTATGACGCTAAGATTATAAATTACGACAGCGCATTAAAATTAGCGCTTTTTGATACTAAAATAATGTGAATAATCTTTATTCAATTTATCTATTTCTTAAAAAATTTTTGGATTTTATCGATTAATTAATTTATTCCCAAACATAATAATTATTTTTTGTAGTATTTTTGACTTTATACATCGCTTTATCCGCTAAATAAAATAATTTTTCTAATGATTTAGCGGCATCTGGATAAACAGCGATTCCGCAAGAAGCAGTAACTTTTGAAACATTTATTTTGCCAGCTTCGATACTTTTCAATTCTTTTATTGCTGTTATTATTTTAGTGGCTAATTCTATCGCTTTTTCTTTATCCGCGTCTTCTTGCAATATAACAAATTCATCACCGCCGAATCTGCAAATAACATCTTTTTCAGATGCAATATTTTTAATGATTTTTGAAATTTCCACTAATGTTTTGCTGCCTGCTTGATGCCCGTAGGTATCTACCACATTTTTAAAATTATCCATATCAAAAATCAAAACTGCAAAATTTTTACGATTTTTTCTGGCATTTTTCAGCATCATATCAAACTCTTCATAAAAATGGCGCGTATTAGACAATCCTGTAAGCGGATCAGTTATTGATAATTTATGCGCTGTTTCAAATAAATCGGCATTGCGAATTGCAATTGCCGCGCAAATAGCTAATTGCTCAATTCTCACTAAATCATCATCATTAAACTCTATTGTTTTTTTCTTATTAACCGCTTCTATCACTGCTAATAAATTTCCTTTAAATATCACAGGCACGGCAAGTATCGCCTGTGTAGCAAAACCAGTTTTTTTATCAATACCGCTGTGAAATCTTTTATCATTTATAGGGTCATTAACAATTATAGATTTTTTATATTTTGCCACCCAACCTACTATTCCTTTATCAGCTGGTATCCGCAAATTTTTCAATTTATCAATATGCACATTTTCATTATCAGCTGCAGCAAAATAAAATTCAGATTTTTCTTTATCTAATCTAAATAACGCCAGTCCTTCAGCATCAATCAATATTCGCATTTTATCTAATATTCGTTGCAGCACTTCATCCAATCGCAAAATTGATGTCAAATCTTGAAATATACTTTGAAACATTTCTAAATCTCTGATTCTGCGCTGCATTATATCAAAAAAATCTTTATTCCTTTTTTTCATTTTTTATCCCTTAATATTTTTAAATTTTTTTCACTATAAGTTTTAAACCCTTGACTTCGCAAATTTTAACTTTTTCGTTTTCTTCAATTGTCTCTTCATTTACCGCGCGAGCTGTCCATAATTCTCCTTCGACAAATACCAAACCTTCTGGCTCTAATTTTTTTCGCACAACTGCAATTTCATCTTTTAAATATTCACTGCCTATCACTGGCTTACTATGCCGCGCTTTCAAAATTGCGCCAATTACAAATACCATATACAAAAATGTGAAGACAGCAGTTGCTATTATTATCGGCAGCGATATTTTAAACATAACATCATCAATTAGCATAAAAGATCCTAATATAAATGAAATTAACCCAATTATCCCGACAATACCGGCAGTAGCTAAAAAAAATTCCAAAATTAAAAAAATCAAACCAACAATTAATAATATCGCGCCAGCAGCTTTTATTGGCAACGCTTGAAATCCAAAAAACGCTATAACCAAACATACTACGCCAGTTGCGCCGGCAAAACCAAAACCCGGCGACGAAAATTCATAAATCAGCGCCCAAATACCTAATATCATCAAAATATAAGTGATATTCGGATTAGAAATAAGAAACAAAATTTTTTTAGAAATTGACATTTTATAATCAATCACTTTTGCTGCTTCAGTGTTCAATACATAATCAATACTATTTTTTGAAATTTTTTGATTATTTAGTTTTTTTAATAATTCTTCTGTGTTTTCTACAATATAATTTATAACATTTAATTCTTTTGCTTTTTGCTCGTCTAAATTTACAGATTTTTCAATAAAATCAATCACTATCGAATCATTGCGATTATTCTGGCGCGCAACTGTCTGCAGCAGCGCTATTATATCATTTGAAATTTTATTTTTCATTGTTTCAGACATTTCGGTGCTTCCTAAATTTACAGGCGATGCAGAACCAATATTCGTCGCTTTTGCCATAGCAGCTATATCAGAAGCATAAACAATAAATACTCCGGCTGACGCTGCGTGGCTGCCGCTCGGACTGATATATGTTATTATCGGTATCCGGCTATTCAAAAATAATTGGATAATCTCGCGAGTCGTCTCTAATAATCCGCCGGGCGTGTCAATTATTATCAATACGCATTCAGCATTGTTATTTATAGCCGCCTCAATACCGTCTTTCAAATAATCATAATATATCGGAACAATCGGGCCTTTTATAGTTAAACGATAAACCAAACTTTCTTTTGATTTAAGCGGCGAAGAATAAACAGCAAAATTTACTATTAACAAAAATAAATAAATAATAAGTATTTTTCTAAACATTCTTTCTGAAAACACTTTTAAACTATTTTTTTGTATAATGGTATCTCAATAAAAATAGTTGCAGATTTTGTATCTTTAACTCTAAATTTAATATTTGCATTGATTTTTTCGATATTTGATTTTACTGATTTTAAGCCCTGACACTGTTTTTTCTCTGATTTTTTTAAATACGGCGATACCAATAACAGCACATTAAAAAATATTTCATTAATATTTTCTAATTCACTGTCATTTACCATTCCTCGCGATTTCGCAATTTTTAAAATTTCGTCAAGATTAAAACCAGTGCCGTTATCCGACACTTCGATAAATATATTTGATTTTTCATCTGAAAATTTTACAGTTATTTCATTGTAATTAATTGTTTCTGTATTGTTAGCGATAAAACTATGCTCAACTGAATTTTTCAATAATTCAAACAATATTTGATAAACCTTTTCTATACAATAAATATCCATCTTTATATCGCTGTTAATAAAATTCAATTTCACATTTTTATTATTTTGCATCGCATAATTTCTTATCTCGTATTCCAAATCTTGAAGCATTGATTTTATTTCCATTCTTCTAAATTCAAAATACTCGCGCTGTAAATTCGATAAATTGCTGATAAATGCGCTCTCGATATTTTTGTAATCTTTAAACCATTGTTTTTTTGAATAACGCAGCGGTAAATTAGTATTTATTGTTTTTGTCAAATATGAAAAATTAGTATATAAATCATAAATCGATTCTTTTAATTGCCTTAATTCGCTCGATGAAATCGGCACAATTTTATCTAATTCGCGCTCTTCTTCTTTTTTTCGTTTTGATAATATCGCAAAATTCAGAGCATCTTCTAATTGCGGTAAAATCAAATCTGAAAATTTTTTCAAATCTTTTGAATTATCATTATTTATTTTGCACCATTTTTTTATTTCTGAAAATATCGCGTTCACAATTTTTTCTAATTCGCTGTTGAATTCTATTTGCTTTTGCAATACAGAATTAAATATTTTATTCACGGATTCCGCTAATTTTGATATTTCAATAAATTCGTATATTTCAGCGGTATATCGCAAATTATCAGTAAATTCGCATAATTCTTCAAGTATATGCAGATGTTCGTTATGCCGCGCAAATTCCGCGATATTCTCTAAATTATCGTCTATTTTTTTCGTTAAATCCGCAATAAAATATCTGTTTATTTTCTCTAAATCGTTTTTTTCAAATTTTATAATTTGCATTTTATAAGACCTTGTTAAAATTGTCTTAAAAATCTAATGTCGTTTTCCGGAAATAGCCGCAAATCATTAATTTTATATTTCAGCATCGCGATTCTATCTACTCCGAGTCCAAATGCAAAACCAGTGTATATTTCAGGATCATAATCAACAAATTTAAAAACTTCCGGGTCAACCATTCCAGCGCCTAATACTTCAAGCCAGCCGGTATTTTTACATACTCTGCACCCGCTGCCGCCGCAAATTACGCAGCTAATATCAACTTCAGTTGACGGCTCGGTAAACGGAAAAAAACTCGGACGAAATCGCAATTTAATTGATTTATAAAATAATTTCTGCATAAATTCAGTAAGTATATATTGTAAATGAGCAAATGTAATGCCTTTATCAACCCACAGCCCTTCTACTTGATGAAACATCGGGATATGCGAAACATCTGAATCGCGGCGATATACCTTGCCCGGCGCTATAATTTTTACAGGCGGCCGCTGATTTTCCATTACTCGTACTTGCACAGGCGATGTATGCGTGCGCAATAAAATATTATTTGTAATATAAAATGTGTCGTGCATATCGCGAGCAGGATGATGCGCCGGAATATTCAATGCCTCAAAATTATAATAATCGGTTTCTATTTCAGGACCATCGGCTATTGTAAAACCAAAGCCCAAAAAAATTGTTTCTATTTCTTTCATTACTTTTTTTAGCGGATGCAATCTGCCGTCATTTATTTTCAAACCGGGCATAGTCACATCTACCGCTTCGCTCTTAAAACGGCGCTGTTTTTCCATTTCAATTATGCGAAGTTTACTTTGCTCTAACATTTCAGTTATCTGATTTTTTAAGGTATTTGAAGTCATTCCCAAAGTTTTTCGCTCTTCTACTGAAATATTTCCCACGCTTTTTAAAATATTTGATAGTTCGCTTTTTTTACCTAAATATTTCACTCTTAAATTTTCAAGCGTTTGCGAATCTTGCGCTTCTGCTATTTCTCGAAATGCTGTTTCCTTAATAATATTCAATTTCTCAATATATTCCTGCATATTTTAATCTCACCTTTTACTTTAATTTTGCATTTATTTTTTTAGTTGATTATTTTTTCTGCTTTTCATAAAATTTCGGCGGCATCTTTTCAGCGCGCACTATCTGAAATTTAAAATCTTTCGCTAATCGCATTGCTATATATTTCACATAATCACCAAAATTTGTAGTATTCACTCTTTTAAATCTATGATGCGGAAAAAATTTATTACCTGACGGTTTACAAGTCGCAGCTTCAGCATGACCGCCATCGCCGTCAGTTCCTATCTTTCCAGCAAGTTCGTTCAAATCCAATGTTTTATCATTTTCATTTACTTTACGAGTAGTCATCAAACTCAAACCATAGCAAAAAAAGATATAATCAAAATGGAATTTCGGTTTAAAATAATGGATAGTTGACGCTACATTTATTTTCGCTTCTTTTGACGATTGATACGGCGATAATACTAGCAAAATTCTATGAATATTGTTTTTATCATATTTATGGAAAAATGAAGTTAAATCCACTAATCCAAAAGTCAACATTTTGAATATTTTAGTAATTTTCTGTTTGCCAGCGCTCATACTATTAAAGTATTCTTCTTTATTTTCTGGCGTAAGCGACAGCGAATAATCAATCACGCCCATGCCTTCCTCTAATCGCGGACAAGATTGCGCTAATTCGTCTTCGTATTTTTTTATTTCAGCGCCCCAACCAGTTATTTGCAAAATATTAGTTAAATCATCGGGCGTCTGCATCTGCATTAACTGCTGCACCATATCCAATTTTGAATGTTTCGAGCCAATCAATTTTGATAAATTAATTGCCATCTCTTCTTCCTGTATATGCAAATCCTGCATATGCGCTAATCGTGTAAGTTCGTTCCATACAGGGCTATCTATTTCAGTATCTTTTATCATTCCTTCATACACTAAATCAGCGCCACATTTTTGAATCTCTTTCGGCTGCTCGCCACTGCCTTCCATCGGACCAGATAATCTATAAAATCCTATTTTCTGCGCAGATAATAATTCGTCAAGTGCTTCTTTTGATTCTTTTGAATACGGATGATGATCGTCAAATCTTACAACATAATTGCCGTATTGCATCAGCGCTTCAATATCGTCTTTTAGTTTCGGAATAGCGTCAATCGGAAAATCTGGTATATAAAAATCACAATTCTGATGACGGGCGTTCAAATGCAGCATCCCATCATGATAGTTCATAAAATCAAATTCAAAATCGCGGCCATAAATCGGCTGATCACCGGTCTCTAATGGTATCGAGCATATCGCCCAATATCCGTATAATGTATTTGACGCTATTGTATCCAAATCGCCGCCTACTTCCGCATTGCGCACTATTTCGCGAAGCCCTGAAACAAAGGCATCGGCATTTCCGCCATTTTCTGCTACTACTTGTCTCAATACCGCTTCTGCATCTTTTTCTAAATATTTGCCTTCCGTATCATTGCCCAGCATATCATAAAAATATTGCAGATATTGATATATTCCATCTTTTGTTGGCTCTGGACAACATATTATTTTCGCAAAATCTTCGCATGCTTTTATAAACATACTTTCGCAAAATTGTTTGCGTTCTTTGGGATCTTTTTTTATTTCATAACTTTCAAATTTGTTTTTCAAAATAAAATCGCTTAATGCCACCCACTCTTCATCGGGCTTAAATGACGATTCTATATAAAACTCAGAAATTAAAATCTTTGTGATTAATATCCGCTCTAATTGCTGAATAAATAAATTCGTAGGATTTTCATATACTATATAACGAATAGCACGCGAAAAATTTTTCATTACATAATATTTTTGATTATAATAATTTACTTTTCCGCTGATGCTGTCAAGCACAAGTTTTATCGCTTCCTGTAAACTAATCGCTTTTCCGTGAATAATAAAAATCTTTTTTCGCATTTTGTTTTATGCTCCTTTTAATTTTAAAAAAGAGTTCAGTGTCCGCAAAAATTCCACGTTTTCTTTCGGCAGTCCAACTGTCAATCTAATACAATTTTCTAATGGCGCATCTTTAAATAATTTCAATAATATCCCTGACTTTTCAAGAGAATATTGATATAATTCTTCAGCATATTCGCATCTGAATAATATAAAATTTGACGCGCTTTTATAAACTTGAAGAGTTTTTATTTTTTTTAATTCGTCAAACAACCTGCATCGTTCGGACATTAATACAGCAATATTATTTTTTATCTCGTCAATATTTTCTAATACAAATTCTGCAGTCTTTTGCGATAATGTGTTGATATTATAAGGCAGCCGCACAGAATTATAATAATTTATTATTTCGCTGTCAGCTAATAAATAACCAACTCTGCAACCAGCAAGCCCAAATACTTTTGAAAATGTCCGCATAACAACTAAATTGTTATATTTTGACAATAATGAACGATAAGAAAAAGACGAATAATCATAATACGCTTCGTCTATTACTATTATCCCTTTTGTTTTTTCTATAATTTCCAGCAGCTGCTTTTTCGGAAAAATATTGCCTGTCGGATTATTAGGCGTAGCTAAAAATACTAATTTCGCTGATTTCAATTTTTTCAAAATATTCGGCATATTAAGCAGCCAATCTGTTTTGGTAGGTATCAACGGTATTTCAATTAATTCCACTCCAAAAATCTGCGGAACTATTTTAAACATAGCAAACGACGGAGTAACAATTAATATTTTATCGCTCGGATTTATAAACATCTGAATTAAATACTGAATAATCTCGTCAGAGCCATTGCCTAACGATACATTTGAAATATCGCAATTATTCAATTTAGCAAGTAAATTCAGCAGTTCTTGCGGCGTTGAATCAGGATACCTATTCAATTTTAAATTACAAATTTTTTTAAGCCATTTTTCTCGCAATTTTTGAGAAAATTCAAATGGCGAAGAATTATCGTCTAATTTTATTGAATGCTCCACTTCATTTACTTTATATCCCTGTAATTTTTTTACTGATGCGCTTAATAATTCTTTTATTTTCATCTTTTAACCTATCAACAAATTTAATTGATACAAACTAAAATATTGCTCAATAATCTCTTTAAATTGACTATAACTTATTTATTTTACTAATTTTTAAATCGCTTGTCAATTACTTTTTTAAAAGCCAAAAAAATAAAAAAGTCAAAAATTGCTCTACCCCGGATATTTCATAAAGCAAGTCAATAGGAGAAAATATCCGAGTTAACCTGCATATCACATTTATGATTTAAAAATTTTCTGATAAAATTATAAATTTCATAGAAAACAGCAGATAAAAAATTGAAACATTCAAAAATCGCAGATTATTTTTTTTTATTTTGACAGAATTTTTCCGTTAATTTTAATCGATTAATATATTGTTATTTTCTGTTATAAAAAGTAAAAATTAATTTTTAATTCAAATTCAAGCAAATTTGTCTGA
>JAKPEO010000099.1 GCA_029551925.1 bacterium | reverse complement strand
TTCTGCTTATTAAATTTTACTAATAAATCTATTCGCCTACGACCTAATCCGTATTCGCGGTGGATTGTTCCGCCGCCATTTATCACGCGCTGTAAAAACGCCATTAATAATAAATACGGACCGGCTTCTTTATATGCAAATCGTTCTAACCATACTTCGCTATTCTCTCTATAAAATTCTTGAAATCTTATCATTAATTTATCTATCTGTATTTTAATATCTTTTATATACTGCAACGGCTCTATATCTAATGTCCCTTGTTTGGTATATATTAATTCGCGCGGGATTACTTCGCGATATATTGCATTTGATATAACATATTTGCCGTTTTTGAGTTTTATTAACCCCAAATCTTCTACATAACTTATATCATTAGGATTCATCTCAATAGTTTCATCTTCTGAATATAGTATTGGTTCTATCACTCTACGCACGCGCGGCTCGCTTAATTTGTCTATCAATATATCTATATGCTTATCGCGGCGCAATATTATATTCTCTTTCGCTTGCTCTATCATTTCCCTTGTTATTCGGTTATTTCTATTTTTTTCTAATTCAAAACAACTTTCATATGCCAAAGCATTTACAAGCCACGGCTGACCTTCGGTTAATTCCCATGCATATTCAAATACTTCTTCTTCAAATTCTTGTCCTGTCTCTTTTGTGTGTTCTAAATATAATCTCTGTATCTCGTCTTTTGTAAAATTTCCTAATCGTATTGATTTTACTTTTATATTAAATGCGCGGCCGCCGGTTATTATCGCTTGCTCGCGCTCTGAATGTATCCGATAATCCTGAAGATCGCGCACTCCGCATAATATCACTGTCTGCGGAAATCCCCGCGGTCTATTAATATACCCGCTCCGCAATTGCCGCAATACTGATATTAATGTGTCGCCTACTAATGAATCTATCTCGTCTATAAATAATATCAACGGCTTTTCTAAATTCATTGAGAATTCGCTTAATATTGTATTTAATAATTGGTCGCTCGGTATTATATTTAGATATTTTGGATAATCTGGAAATTTATCTAATATATTTCTATGCGATAATCTTAATTCTAAATGCAATGCAGCTATAATTGTTTTTATTCCTCTGTCAACATCGCTGCGCGCTGTCTGAGCGTCTTCGACATTCACATATACGCAGTGATATTTTCCTTCGGCATTCAAATAATCCCGCAACGCTAATAATGAACTTGTTTTGCCAGTCTGACGCGGAGCATACAATATAAAATATTTTTTTTGTTCTATTAATGTCAATATTTCAGGCAAATTTATTCGCCCAAATAAATCTAATGTATAATGATCGCTCGGTCTTACTGGTCCTGCTGTGTTAAAGTATTTCATATAACTGCTTTCTCATCTTTATGTTTTTTTATTTTATTATACATCACTATGATAATAAATTCAATAAAAAATGGTCAAAAAAATATTACTTTTCAAAATTTTTGAATAAATAATATTTTTCTGTTTCATTAATAGTATTATCGCTATTCAAATCAAGATATGATGAAGATTGATTAAAATATTTTTTCAATATAGCCGCATCTTTAATGTTTATATTGTTGTCTTTAAAATAATCGCCTGCTTGTAAATATATTGTCTGTTCTAATATTTTATTAGCATTATCAGCAAAAACACTTATTATTTTTTTTTTATACAGTCCTTTATCAAAAGCAATAAAATAACTATCAAAACTCAAAAATTTCAATATAAAATAACCTGTCTCGTTTGTCAAAGTCATAAAATATTCTGTATCATTATATAAAACAACAGTTATATTAGCTGAATCAAAAGCGCCATTTTCTAATCCGACATAACCAGATAATTTATAACCGCTGCCAATAATAATAGTATCATATCCGCTGCGATTATAAATATCTGTAATTTTTACTACAAGCGTATCTACATCATTAATAATATTAAAAGTATCGCTCCAAAAATTCGATGATAGCGACGTGCTTGAATATGTATCGCCATTAAGATAAATATAAACGCTATCATTAGTCAATATTGGCGTAACAGTCCCACCAATAATTATACTGCTCGCTGTTGTATCGTATCTATAATTTTGCGAAGGAATAGTAAAATAAAGAAACGGCGTATCATAATAATTAATTACAATCGTATCATAATTAGTGCGTCCGTATTTATCAATTACTTTTGCTGTTATCAAATTACTAAAATTCGTTAAAAGCGCAGTATCAGAAAAATTTCCATTATCGCTCGTTAATGATTTTATTCCAGTCAAATTGCCATTAACATAAATTTCTATGCTGTCGCCAGCAAATGTATTTTGCGTAGTTCCAGAAATATTTATTATATTAATAATGGTATCAGAATTATTCGGCGGCGCAGTAATATCAATATCCGGCGGCGGTATATATCTCACGCTAATAGTATCCCAAGCGATTCTGCCAAATTGGTCTGTAAGTTTTACTATCAAAGTATCGTTCCCTGTTAATGCAGCATTAACGCTCCAAGTTTCATTTTTTTCGTAAATATAATAAACATCTTTGCGATTTAGCAAATCATTATTCATAAAAATTTCAACTTTATCCGGTCCATTAACGCCAAAAGTGACGCCTTCTACAATTATATTTTGCGCTATTGTTTCGCTGTTGTTTAGCGGCGAAGTTATTATTACCGAAATAGTATCAAAAAAATTTACAGGAATAGTATCGCACGCAACGCCGCCCCACTGCGAATAAAGTATCGCTACTAACGAATCTGATATCCCAGAGATATATGCTGTCAAATCGCGCCATTCGCCGTTATTATCAGTCAATACAAATGAATCCTGAAAAATATTATTTAGATAAATTGCTATGCTGTCGCCTGCCCGAGAATTATAAGTGATTCCGCCGACATTAATAATATGTCCGAATGTATCATAATCATACCACGGCTCTTCTATTGCAATACTTGCGGCGCCGAAATAATTTATTGCTATCGTATCATAGACGCTTCTGCCAAATCTATCTGTTAATTGCGCTACTACGCTGTCACACTGATCAGACAACGCAACTGTTCCAGACCAATTACTATTATCCGCATTTATTATAAATTCGGATTCCTTATAACAATTAACATACAAACTTATTGTGTCGCCAACGCGACTGCCAAAAGTCGTGCCTGACAGCGTTATTACTTGAATATTGGTATCATAATTATTTAGCGGACTGGTTATACGGACAATCTGCTCTGGAAAATAATTTATAAATATAGTATCAAAAGCAATGCGTGTGAATCTATCAAATAACTGCACAACAATAGTATCTCTATAAATACCAGATGCGGCATTCACTCCAACTGCAACACTACAAGCCCAATCATCATCTAAATGTCTTGAAATTACAGTGTCATTAATTATTCCATTTGCATTATAAACGACCACAGTGCAACCGCGGTCAATACCAAGCGTTGTCCCGCTTAATATAATAGTATTTACAAAGGTATCAGAATAATTTTGCGGACTTTGAATTTTTATTTTTATTTCAGGATAATAATAAACTGTAACATAATCAGAATCGCATCGTCCAAATCTATCAATCAAAGTTATCCATATAGTATCGCCATAATCTGACAAAACAATCGTATCATAATAAGTATCATTAATAGCATTTAACACAACTATTTCTGTGTCATTTACTATTTGATTAAATATATAAAGCGTATCGCCCGGCGCTGTGCCGAATGTCTGAATATCAATATACAATGGCTTTATCATCGAATCATATTCGATAAATATCAAATCTGCAAATAAATTAAGTTCTTCATAATAATTTATTATTTTAGTATCAGCAGCGTTTCTGCCGAGACAATCATATAAAACCGCTATTATAGTATCACTGCGGCCGGATAACTCTATTGAAGTTTGCCAATTAGCATTAATAGTAGATATATTAAATGAACTAATAATTTGAGTGTCTCTATAAATAATAATTGTATCACCCGCCCAAGAATTTAAAGTTGTGCCTGAAATTGTTATATTTTTTATATAAGTATCAAAATTATTTGACGGATTAACTATCGCTATTTGCGGTAATGCCACAGTATTTGCGCGACCGCCTGTATGCGTCTCTCCGCCTGTTAAATTAGCGGCTTCCCAGTTAGTTGATGTATAATTCTCTAAATATGGATTTTTTCGTTCTATCGTTCTATCGCTCGCAAGTATCGGAAATATAAATTGTTCAACTATCTCTCCTTTATAATTAAACAGCGCTATTGTGTTGCCGCTCGTAGCATTCAAATCTATCGCTCCTAATAAATCAATCAAAGTTGGAGGAGTATCTCCATAGCCCTGCGAATACCAGCGTTCAGCATATTCGTGCAGCGCTGCATATTCGCCTGGTCCAATTAATAAATCGCCAGCAAGCGCTGATAATTTTCGTTTAACCCAACCGCCAGACCAATAGCCGAACTGCCAACCGCTCAAACTAACAGTATCAGCACCACGATTATATATTTCTATCCATTCATCGTATGTCTCTAAAAATCCGGACGGCACATCATACATTACTTCTGTAATTACTATATTAGTATCGCTACCTTGAAAATATTTAATTACAGTATTTGCATAGCCCGGCGAAATATCTAAACATTCATCTGACGACTGCCAACTTTCGTCTAATACTGGATTTGCAGTTAAATCCACTAATTCTATTGAATGACCTGTCACTGCTTTATCAGGATAAAAAAAAGTAACAACAGTATCATTTGGTCCGCTGCCTGAAAATAATCCTATCTGCTGGCTTGTAATATTAAATGATAGAGTATTTACCGCATCAATCAAAATTGCGGGAGTATCATTATAACGACCATACCATTGTTCAGCATACGGCGAAATTATTGCATATTGTCCCGGCTTAATTATCCACGAACCAGCGCCGTTAACATTATTCAATACAGAAGTTAGATTTCTTCGATATGTGCCATTCAATATCTGCCAACCGTTTAAATTTATATCTTCTGTGCCATTATTATAAATTTCTAAATAATCTGTGTCATTACCGGAATCATACATTATTTCAGTTATAATTATGGTCTTTGTTCCAGTCAATAATAATTGATGCGGACCAGAAGTATCGCAAATTGATTCATTGCCCTGCGTATCAACTGCAACAACAGCAAACCAATAATTAACATTCGGCGCCAAACTATCGCCGACATTGCAAGTATATAAAGTTGTAGTAGTTTGATTAATATTTTTTATCTGCTGTTCTGGAAACAACCACGGGTCAGTTCCGCGTCCAGTATAAAATGGATCATTTGTTAATCTGCTGTAATTATAAATCGGGTCTTCGTCAATATAGTCATCGCCATTATTATCTATTCTATCGCCTATATCAAAATTAGTGTTTATCGGATTAGAATCTATGAAAATATAATATCTCGAAAAATTAGATATGTTTTCAGTCGGAGCAGTCCAATTCAAAATAAAGGCATCCGGCTGCGGAGTAACTGTTAAATTAGTGGGTTTGCCGGGCGGAGTATTTGAATAATTATCCGGGGCTCCATTATTTTCAGCTGATAATTTTCCCATTATATGATGAAAATGATTCATATATCTGCGCGCTAATCGAAAATCGTGTATTATAATATGCGATTCGTCATTTTCATTGCGCTTCAACATCGCAGCATCCGAAAAATTCGCTGAGCCAGTCGCCACAATATCCATATCAATTACAAATATCTTGCTGTGCTGGTCATTCATTGGCGAAGCAATACGGCAGGTATGATCATTCATTAAATCGCGCTGCACTACGCCTGTTGAAAAACTGCCTTTTGCGCCAATTTTAAAAGCATTCTTATTATTTACTATCGAATCTTTAATTTTATTGCCTGAATTTACTTCCGGATCGCCAATCGCGCTGCCCCAAGCATTCGCCATATAAATAATTGATTCTTTAGCATTTTCTAATAATTGACGCACCCTGCCGACGATACTTGCGGCGCCTACTTCTAAACCATTATTATTATCATCAGGCGAAAACCGCATTTCTACTGTATCGCCATAGGGAGAATAATGATAAATATTACCGGTAGTTGTCTGCATATGAAATTTACCGTCAAATTCATCATCAAGTTCTTTTTCAATTTTTTTCATCATATCCGGAAATTCTGAATGCCATAAAATTAAAGAATTATTGTGCTGATAATTAAAACCATTACGATTATGATTTGCAGATGAGATTATCACGCCTTTATTTGCAACATAACAAATTTTTGTATGCGTAAGATATGATTTATTACTACCGACCATTCCGACAGATGGATGTTTAACTACATCTCTAATATATTCCCATTTGTCAGGTTCATAATTAATATCTCCTAATATTCGCAGTGGAGCAGTCCTACCAAATTGACTGACAAGATGATTCAATCCAACAGAATTATCGCCGGTTATCCAATTTATTGTGCCGTTATTTGCGCTATCCCACGCCATACTTTGAACATAAACAGTATCTTGCGGATCAGCAGAATCTATAAAATACGAATGCCACATTTCAAATTTGGAATATTCACTCTTTTTATTTGCTTTTGAAAATTGCGCCCACCACCACGGCTTGGCATTAACTGACAATATAAAAAAATGCAGCCACACCAGCACAAATAAAACTCGTTCTATTTTTTTATTCATTTTTTTAATCTACAATAATAAAAATAAAAATCAATTTCTTTTATAAATAAGATATATCATCCGCGTGTTTTTCAATTTGTCATTCTCTTTTTTTACATTATATACATAATAACTAATTTTTACAATCGCCGCTGAATCATTGTTTAACGAATTTACTATGTTTGTATCTGTTTTATCATTTAAAATAAAATTGAATAATCCTTCTTCCGCTGGGATAATTTTTAGATCATTATTTGTAAATTTATAAGTATATGGCAGTTCTATTATGCCCGTATTGTCTCTTCTTAAAATTTTTTTTATCGCACTATCATAATAATATTTTATCTGTTTATCCAACAAAATTGAAGTTTCGGGTAAATAACAAATTTTATATGGAATATTCGGTAGCGCTGTGTCAAATATAATTATTGAAGTATCAACAGAATATATCTTATAAACATTTTCAGAAACAATACGCTCAATATTATTTTCATCTAAATATAAAACAATTAAATTTTTGCGATTTGAACCATCAGCAGAATCTTTTATTTTATACCCTAAATTTACTGTATCTGGATTTATTATTGTGGTTTCAGAAAATGCTAAAAATTCTATTTCATTATTATTTCCATTAATAATATAAACTGCTTTTTTTAGACCGATATTTTGCGTGTCTGAATAATAAAAACCTTCTTCTAATTCTTTGAATATTTCACTCGAATATCTATTCAACATTTCCGTATCAGATAAATATTCAGTGTTTAAAACAGTGGTATTTAAAATTAATGATACTACGCCCATAATAACTGAAATCACAGCAATAGCAATCATTATCTCTATAAGCGTAAATCCTTTTTTTTTCATTAGCGTCTCAATAAATAAACACAGCCATATACTATTCCTGGCAAAGTATCGCCATTATTATCTTTCTGATAAATTATTATTGAATAAGTATCGTAAAAATCCGAAGATTCTTTGTAATAATCGTATGTAAAATTTTGATGGTTAACTGTATATTCTTTTGAGTTTTTTATGCTTTCAATTATATTCATTGCAATATCAGACGCAGTTTTTGAATCCATTGTATGAATTAATAAATTCAAATTGCTATAAAGATTATTGACTAATGGAACAAATAAAATACTAATAATAAAAACTGAAATTATAACTTCTATCAATCCTATGCCATTTTTGTTTTTTTTCATCGTTAATTATTTTCAATCTTAAAATGTATTTTTATTTTTTTATTCACTTGTAATTCAGGTATTTCGGCGATGCATTCTAATATATAACTATTATCAATTTCATCGATTATATCGCAGGAAATTAGAGCGGTATATTTTTTTGATTCGCGAATAAATGTTATTTCTCTTTCTCTGATTTTTCCAATACCAGCGTAAAAATTATTTGTATCTGAATTGTCAAAATTAATACCTTGCTTGATTTCTTCAATGGCAAGATTTGCGGCGCTTTCTGTTAATGCTGTTAATTGCGCGTCAGTTATTTCATATTCTATTGTTTGATTGAAATAACTGACGCTTACTGTCGTAGCAAAAATAATTATTACAAGTGAAGATAATATTATCAAAATTACAGGCAGCACAATACCTGTATTTTTTTTTAACATATAAAACTACAAATTATTATTTTACCATTTAGCCGGCGAATCGCTTGTATTCCAAACTGCCGCATCAAGCGCATTTGTCCAATTAACAAAAACTCTGCCTGACGAAGTATGATAAAACCAGCCCGGACCAGAAGCGTTCATATTCGCTAAATTAGTATCATTTTCAACTGAATTACGCGTTTCTGTATCACCACTAGCAGGCGCATCTGTTATTTGTTCAATTGGTATTTCATTTATAAATGTCTTTACAACTCCGCCATCAAGAAATGTATCTGATACTAATGATTGTAATTGTGTCGGATACGTTCCCTTTTTCGCGCGATATAACATTATCGCAGTTCGCAGAGATTCTAAATTGGCTTTGGTTGCTGAAATTCGCGCTTCCCTATCAAATCCAACAAAATTTGGAATGATAATCAACGCAAGTACTGCCAGCACGCTGATCACAATTAAAATTTCAATCAATGTAAAGCCTTTTTTCATAAAAAAGCACACTCCTTTAAAAAAAAAATTTATTTTTTATAAAATACTTTTATATTATTTAATATACAATGTTTTTAAATTTTTTGCAAGTTTTTTTATTTTTAATTTTTTTTTGAGAGCGCGCTTTTTATAAAATTTTTATAAAAAAATCTTGAATATTTTTATAAAAAAATTATATTAAAAAATTATGGAAAAATTAAATGAAAAAATAACAATAAAAAAAATTACAAAATGGTTGGAGAAAAAATTAAAAGAATCAAAATTACAGGGCTTTGTGCTGGGATTAAGCGGAGGTATTGATTCTGCTGTAGTGGCGGCACTAGCGCGGCAAACAACAAAAAAAGTTTTATGCCTAATAATGCCTTGTCATTCAGCAAAGACCGATGTCGAAGATGCAATATTAGTAGCAAAAAAATTAAAATTAAAATATGAAATTATTGATTTATCTCCAATTTTTGATTTGTTTTTAAAAATCTTACCTGATGCCGATAAACTCGCTATCGCCAATATTAAACCGCGGTTGAGAATGATTACTTTGTATTATTATGCAGCATTAAATAAATCATTAGTTTTAGGCACGGGCAACAAATCCGAATTATCTATCGGATATTTTACCAAATACGGCGATGGCGGAGTAGATTTATTGCCGATTGGCAATTTCTTAAAACGTGAAATTTATCAATTAGCAAAGGGATTAAATATCCCGCAAAAAATAATTGACAAACCGCCGTCTGCAGGATTGTGGGCTAATCAAACAGATGAAAGCGAAATGGGTTTGACTTACGCAGAACTCGACGAAACTTTGATAAATTTAGCAAATGGAATGATCCCAAAAAACATCAAAAAACAGACAATATCAAAAATAAAAAAAATGGTCCAGCAATCAGAACATAAGCGACAATTACCTGAAGTTTTTAAGAATTAAAATTTATGAAAATTATTTTGGCAAAGCCAGACAATATCTCCGACCACATTCAACCGTCAATCGGTTTAGGTATTTTAGCTAATATCCTCAGAAAAAATCATCAAGTAATTTTATTAGATTTTCTCAAAGAAAAAATCAACAAAAAAAAATTATATAAAATTTTAAAAAACGAAGAACCTGATGTTATAGGTTTTCAATGCTACACATTTGATATTTTCAAAGTGCGCGAATATGCGCAGATGATACGCGAGCATTTCCCAAATATTAAAATAATATTAGGCGGTCCGCATCCATCTACTTTACCAGAAGAAACGATTTTATTTTTTAAAGACAGTATTGATTACATTTTTTTAAGCGAAGCGGAATATAGTTTAAAAAAATTTTGCGACGGCGCGCCAATTGAAGAAATAAAAGGAATCGGCTATTTAGACAAAAAAACAAACAAACCTGTTTATTCTTATCCTGAATTTGAAAATGACCTTGATAAATTTGGTATGCCTGCGTGGGATATGATAAAGCCCGAAACCTATCCGCCTGCGCAGCACGGAGCATTTTATAAAAATTTTCCAATTGCTCCGATTATATTAACGCGTGGCTGTCCGTTCCGCTGCACATTCTGCGCAGGAAATTTAATAATGGGCAGAAAAATCCGCAAGCGTAGTCCAGACTCTATTATTGAAGAAATTTTATATCTTTACAAAAATCATAATATCCGTGAATTTCATTTTATTGATGATAATTTTACACAAGATAGACAATTTGCAATTGAAGTCTTAAAAAAATTAAAAGCATTAAATCTTAATATTAGCTGGGCTACGCCGAACGGCATTAGAATGGATACGCTAAATGACGAATTATTGCAATTAATGAAAGATACTGGACTTTATTTAATTTCATTAGGAATAGAATCAGGTTCTAATAGAATCCTAAAAATAATGAAAAAAAGCAATACAACAGAAAAAATTTTAAAATACACAAATCTAATAAATAAATACAAAATCGATATGGCTGGTTTTTTCATTTTAGGATTTCCTAACGAAACAATTGAAGAAATAAAACAAACAATAAAATTTTCTTTACAATTACCGCTTATCCGCGCTAATTATTTTACTTTTCTACCGTTCCCCGGCAGCGAAGCATATAACGAACTATTAGCGCAAGGCAAACTGCATAAAGTAGATTGGCAAAATTTTCTGTTTATGAACGCAGCATATACGCCAGACGGCATTACTCGCAAACAATTAAAAAATTTACAGCGTCGAGCATTCATATCTTTTTATTTCAGACCAAAAATTCTATTAAAAAATATTCTAGAAATTCGTTCATTAACGCACTTCAAATATTTATTAATCCGCTTTTATCACTGGTTTTTTTATTGATAGATAGTTAAATATTTTTTTATTGAGTTCTAATAAGAATATATTTCTAAATTAGGAATGCGTTTTTTTAAGTGTTTTATAAGATTTTCACCGTTATTTTCAGCGGCAAAAATAGCGGTTGCTAATGCGTCGCTTTCAACAGCGCTATTACCTACAACTGTAACGCTTGAATAATACTGCGTATTTTTCGAAGTTTTCGGATTGAATATATGACAATATTTTTTATTTTCAAATATGACAAATCTTTGATAATCTCCCGATGTGGCAATCGCAGAATTTTTTAATTTTAAAATTTTTAGATATTCACTTTCTTTTAATGGATGCTGTATAGCGATATTCCAATAATCATCAAAATTTTTTGAGCCGAGGGCAAAAATATCGCCGCCCGCATTAATTATTGCAGATTGAATATTTTTATTTTTTAAAATCTCTACAGCTCTGTCAATGGCATAGCCTTTTGCTATTCCGCCTAAATCTATTTTTAATTTTTGATTTTTTAGTTTTACCATCGTATCTGATAATATAATATTTTCAAAACCAATATATTGTTTTAATTCTTCCATTTTTTTGAGAATATTTGGGACATTAGTATCTTCTGATTTTGTAAAATTCCAAAATTGTCCTAATGTGAACATTGTAATATCAAAATATCCTTCTGTTAATTCATGATAATATTTGGATTTTTCAAATATATTTTTTTCTTCGCTATCCAATATAAATTCTGTTTGCGTTTCTGCGCGATTATTGATTTTCCAAATTATACTTGCTTCGGAATTTTTACTAAATTTTTTTTCGATACGCGCAAATTCATTAAACACTTCATTAAAAATTTCCATATTATTCTTAATATCCGGAATTTTTATTGTTATAATAGTATCCATCAAAATTTTTTCTTGCGCTATATAATTTATTGATTTCAATTGACATGATACTATCAAAAAAAACAAAAATAAAATGACCAAAAAAATTTTTTTCATCAATAAACTAATTTTAAAATTGAAAATTTTTTTATATAATATAAGATAAAAAAAATGACGCAACAAAAAAAAATTATAACATTTAATGATTATCTACGGAAAAAATACAATTGTAAAGTTTATCGAATACCATTAAATACCGGCTTAATATGTCCAAACAGATTAAACGGCAACAGCAGCTGCATATATTGCGACGAATTCGGCAGCGGTGCGCGATTATATCCTGAAAATATCCAAACTATTGCAGAACAAGTAAAATACGGAATTGAATTATTTTCACAAACGCGCAAAGCGGAAAAATTTTATGTATATTTTCAAAGTTTCAGCAATACATTCGGCAATATTGAAACATTAAAAAAATTATATGATTCTGCGTTTATTGACGATAGAATTTGCGGACTAATTATCGGCACAAGACCGGATTGTATTAATAACGAAATATTAGAATTAATAAATAGTTATTCTAAAAAATACGATGTTTGGCTTGAATTAGGTCTGCAATCTGCTAATAACAAAACATTAGAATTCATCAAACGCGGACATACATTAGAAGATTATTTTGCCGCCGCTGATTTGTGTCATAAATACAATTTAAAAATTGTCACGCATATAATTTTAGGGCTGCCTTATGAAACAAAAACAGATATGATTAACACTGCAAAAGCTGTAAAATCCGCAAAATCAGAAGGAATAAAAATACATTCATTATACATTATAAAAAACACTGAACTTGCCAAAATTTATGAAACATCAAAATTTCAATTATTAACATTCGACGAATATGTAAATATTGTCTGTGAAATAATCAAAGATATTCTACCTGCTGAAATAATCTATCATCGTTTAACTGGCGAGACAGATAATGCCAGAACAATCGCACCAGAGTGGATAAAAAATAAAACCGCCGTATTAAACGCGATAAAATCTAATATATCTACCAAATAATTTTTTAAAGTTTTTTAAAATGTTATTGACTTATCGCTTATAATTTGATACACTAATATGTTTAAGTTTAGAAAATTTTTAGGAGGAAAAATATATGGCTACAAATTTTAAAATGTGGGGAGCAAATGCTGACGAAGTTACAAGAAATTATTTGAAATTTATTGGATTAACATACGGGTCGAGCAGACTGGTTGACGAAATGTCAAAATCAAAATCAACTATATATTCCAAAGATGTGTATATTTGCTTAAAAAATATTATTGATGCAGTGTTGTTTAACGGCAGCACAGAGCAAGAAAAAATCAAGGCACTGCAAAACGCTCGAAATTTATATAATTCTCCTATTTTCGCAGTGGACTATCAACATAAAGATTTTGCAATAAAAAATCTACCTGATTTTCAAGAAGTCATTGACGATTTAAAATATTACAGTGACTGTTTTAAATTAAATATATACAGCATTGTTAATACGGTTTTATCTTTAATCGTCGCTCAAGTTACAGGTTATAATTTGAATAAATTATTTGTCGAAGGCGTTGGGCATATAGAACGATTTATTGAATTTTCATTGATAAACAACAAAAATTGGAATGCAAAAAAATTATCTACAAAAAATCCAAAATTAATAATGCCGATAGGCGCTGCCGGCTGTGGAAAATCAACATTCTACCGTGAATTAAGCAATGTTGTTAATATTTCCTGCGATAATATTAGATATTTATTGTTTAAAGATTTTGGGCCGTGCTTCCAATCTTGGGAAAGCGGATTAAGTTGGTGGGTAGTAAACGCGCTTACTGATTACTATTTAAACAAGGGCTATTCTGTATTTTATAACGGCGTTAATACTGATTTACAATATCGTTCGCCGATGACAAATGAAGCAAAAGACCCGATATTTGAAGGGCTGCCATATGATATAAGATTAGTATATTTCGAACCATTGACAAAATTAAATAAGACAGAATTAGACGAATTAAAAAATATTAATTTATGGCAGACGCCAATTGAAAAAGTTGATTTATCAAAAGTTTCGCCCAAAGTGAGAATGATACTTGAAATGATAAAAAATAATGTTGAACGCACATATCAACGAACAAAAGAAATACGTGAAGGTAAAAAAGAACAAGACCCATTTGATATATTATACGCTGTGCCTGCGCCGATTGTTAAATTATTTGTCGAACAAAATTTTGATAAGCCCACAGGTAAAAATGTAATTGTTATTCCGCGTAAAGAAATACCTGATGAAATAGAGCGCCAGAAATTTTATCGCGAATATGCGGATAAAGTTTTAAATTCGTAACTAAAAAAAAATAACGATTGCGCAATTGCGCAATCGTTATTTTTTTTTAATTTTAATCAATATACCTACTTTTATTATTTTTTTAAATATAGAAAGAAAAACATTTCTAAATTTTCAAATTATTTTATAAAAAAACTATTTTAGAAATTTCTAAAATTCTAAAATAGTTTTTTACAGATATATGTCCGATAATATTTTTCTATCCGCCAATAATTACTTAATAATACTAATAACAAAAACCATTAAATCTGCTGTTTATAAATACTACGGACATAATTAAAAAATTCTACTGATTTTTCATTTGAATAATCAGGATAAGAAAATGGCCATTTTGTATATGTTTTTTTGTAATACTGCAAAGTCGGTTCTGCGAAAATACCTTTGCCTATATATATTCGATGAGTATAATTTTTAGTTGAAGCTAAAACTAATTTTCCTAATTCAATATAGCCAGGGTCTATATTAACATTACGCTTATTGTCAATACTGAATTCTTCTTCTATTTTATTTGTCAAAATTTTTATATCTGCAAGTTCAACTGCATCTATCAAATTTTTAAACGCTAAATATTGCCTAAATATGACAACGCCCATTTCTTTATTATAATAATCAGTAAAATTAAAATTTATAATTTCTGATTTACAATCTATTCCGCCAAAATTCCGCTCTAAAATATTTATTACATCTTCATATTTTATTTTATCGTTAAATAATAAGCCCGCTATCAATTTTACTTTTGGCGGTATTGTAATTTGTCCCATAACAAAAAATCCCTTTTATTTTAATAATTCAAAAAAATCGGTTTCTGAAATAATCTTTATTCCTAATTCTTTTGCTTTTTTGAATTTCGAACTATTTGATTCATCAGCGCCGCTAATCAAATAATCTACAGTTTTATTTATCGCTGACGCGACCGCGCCGCCATTTTTTATTATTATATCCACTAATTCATTGCGTTTTCTGCCTGACGGTAATTTACCGGTTATTACAAATATCTTATCTTTCAATTTTGCCACGCTATCGATTTTTCTATCATTTTCAAATTTCACATTTTTTTGTTTCATTCGCTCTATCATTTTTCTTACGCTATCTAATTTAAAAAATGAAACTATAGACTGCGCCATCTTTTCGCCAATACCATCTATTTCTAATAATTTTTCTATATCTGCATTCATTAACTCATCAATATTATTAAAATATTTAGTCAGCAGCCGCGCAGCAGTAGGACCGATATACTCTATTCCCAATCCGGCAATCTTTTTATAAAATTCAGCGCTTTTACTTTGCTCTATTGAATTAATTAAATTTTCTGCGCTTTTTTTGCCAAACCGCTCTAAATCCACAATATCATCTATTTTCAAATAATATAAATCCGCAATATTTTTAATCAAATTTTTGTTTACTAATAATTCAATAGTTTTTTCTCCGATACTAATATTAACGCCAAAATTTTTTGAACAATAATATTCTATTCTGCGAATCACCTGCGCTGCGCAAGTTGGATTAATACATTTGTATTTCGCTTCGCCTTCAAATTTCATTACTATACTACCGCAAACTGGACAGCACTTTGGAAATTCTATTTTTCGCTCGCTACCGGTCCGCAACTCTTTTAGCGCCGCCACTACTGACGGAATTATCTCGCCTGCTTTTTCTACTATCACAGTATCATATAATCTAATATCTAATTCATTAATATAATCTTCATTATGCAGCGTCGCGCGTTTGACTATCGTCCCAGCTAAATGCACAGGCGGCTCGAAATTAGCGACCGGCGTAATTGCGCCTGTTCTGCCGACTGACATATCTACGCTTTTAATTTTTGTCTGCGCGCGATCCGGCACAAATTTATAAGCAATAGCCCAACGCGGAAATTTCGCAGTATATCCCAATATTTTCTGATATTCTAAATTATCTAATTTTATCACCATTCCATCAATCTCGTATGCTAATGAATGTTTACGATTTTCCCAATATTTACAATATTCTATAACTTCTCTAATAGTATCGAATCTTTTTGTATGTTCATTTATTTTAAAACCAATATTTTTTAAACGCATAAGAAAATCATAATGCGATTGTATCTCAAAATTTTCTAAATAGCCAGAAGAATGAATAAATATATCTAATTTCCGCGCAGCGCAAATCTTAGGGTCTAATTGTTTTAGCGAGCCGGCTGCCGCATTGCGCGGGTTGGCAAATAATTCCAGCCCTTCTTTTTCGCGCTCGTCATTTAATCTGCTAAATATTTTTTTTGGCATATATACTTCGCCGCGCACATCAAATTCAAGTTTTGATAATTCGTCATCTTCTATTTTTAACGGTATTGATTTTATTGTCTTTATATTTTGCGTTATATCGTCGCCGTATTCTCCGTCCCCGCGCGTTATGCCTTGCTTTAATTTGCCGCGATCATAAACTAACGAGACAGCCACTCCGTCAATTTTTAATTCTGCGCTAAATTGCAGCGGCTCTTTGACAATTTTACAAATTCTATTATACCAATCTAATATTTCATTTTCTGAATATGTGTTTTCTAATGATTTCAATGGCGCGCGATGTTTGACTGTTTTAAATTCCTTCAGCGCGCTGCCGCCTACTCGCTGCGTTGGCGAATCTTCTGTAATATATTCAGGATATTGTTTTTCTAATTCTATCAATCTATTCATCAATTTATCAAATTCAAAATCAGTTATCTCCGGTGCATTGTCAATATAATATTTTTTATTATGATATTCTATTTTTTTTCGCAATTCTTCAAGTTCTTTTTTAATTTCAATCGTCATATTTTTTCCTCGTTAAAAAAAACTAAACGGCAAATTCAAATTTGATAATAATGTCTTTTTTAAATTATCAAGCAATTCTTTTTGCAAATCAAAATTTTTATCTTTTAAATTGCCGGATACGCGATGACTGAATTTCAATACTCCGTCTTGCTTTAATAATTCAACTAATACTTCCAGCGGCACAGGCGAATTAAATACAGGATTTATAGTATAATTCCTCGCTCCTAATTTTAAATCTAATATTCGAGTATCTAACAATAAATCAATATTATCATTATAAAGATTGATATTGCCGCTAAAATTCAAACTGCCGCTCCGTATCGTATGAGCACTGTATTTTAAAGATAATTCATTAAAAACTCTTAACATAAAATTTTTTAATCTTACTTTTGATTTGACATTATATTTATTTTTTGAAATATGAGAAATTTCGCCGGACAGCGTTAATTCCGCTGTTTGGTTGATTTTTGCAGCGCTTGAAATTCTGCATTTTTCTAATTTTATATTTGAAAAATTTTGAGCACTAAAATTCCAATCGCTAATCTGACTTTCAATAGCAGCCAATAATCTATAATCTTTATAATTTATCAAACCGCTGTCAATTTGCAATTCATTTATTTTAATTTTATATTTTGGGCTAATGTCAGTTGTTGATTGCGCAATGATTTTTGTTTGCTTATCGCTATCGTTTTTAATTTTTTTTACATCTAACAATTTAGTAAAATTATTTTGTTTTTTATATTGCTCGAAATTTACTAGCGGCTCTGTTATTTTTATCTTTTGTATTTCTAAAATTTTATTCCAATAATCATACAAATCTATAAGCGCGCTAATTTCTCTGACTTTTAATAATTCTTTATTTGTATTTTTATCCTTTAACAAAAAATCAGAAAAATTTAATACTCCGTTAATTTTCAGTTTTTCTAATTCTTCAAAATTTCCTTTTGCGATTATATCTGTATTAATGCTGCCGGATAACTCAAAATCATTAAGATATTTAACAAATTGATTAGTTGATTTTTCAATATTTAATTTTGCCGAATAAATTCTACAATCAAAATCTTTGGTCTTGCGATTGTAATTAACATCTGATTTTAATGTCAGAGCATTATCGAAAATATCAATTTCCAAATGTATTAGCATATTAGAATCATCTGCGTCAATAACCGGAATACTCGCATTCAAAATAAAACTATTTATCCTGCCGTCTTCTTCTATTATATTTAATTTGCCGCCTTCCAATTTCAAATCATTATATAAATATTGCTTGCGCCGTTTCGGTTTTTCTTCTTTTATTAATTCCTTGATTTTTTCCACTAACTCATAATCTATTTTATATTCATCGCCGATTTTTTTTATATTTAATTCAGGTTGAATAGCGGTAATATAAACAAACGACCAATCGCGAAATTTAAAAATACGCAGCCAATCAGCTTTTCCGCTTAAATCTGCCACGCAAAATAAAGCGTCTTGATTATTTATTTCATATAATTTCGCATTTTTAATTTTTATCTCGCCGCGCAATATTTTCAATGAAATATCGTCTATCATTAATTTGCAATTCAATTTTTTTAACGCTTGCTTTTCTAAACTTTTAATTATTAAATCGGACAGCATCATACGAAAAACTAATAAAACTGCGCCAAAAAATCCGCAAACAACTACTAAAATTTTAACATTTTTTTTAAATGTCATTTTTTCAATAATCCGCTAAAATCTATTAGTTTATAATCTCTTAATAATTCTTTTAATTCCGCTGATTTTAATGTATTCAATTCATTTTCGCGATGATAAGTAAGCGATGAAATCTGCGCTAATTCCCTGCAATTATATGCTGGATGGCACATTATTTCTATTGGCTTATCCGCTTGTTTAATCGCTTCAAATAATTTATAATATTTATCTATTGTCATTTTTCCTGCATAAAAAAAACCGAAAAAATTATAAGGTTCGTCAAACCAATCGGATTTATAACAACCATTTTTTAAACAAGATTGTATATACATTTGATATAAATAATCATTATCGCCAAATTCCAAAATATCATTGAAATATTGATAAAATCCATATTCTGCCGCAATTCTAATCTTTTTGATATTAAATTTTTTCGCTAATTTTTCTATAATTTTATATATCGGCAAAAAATGATGCAGATGTTTGTGCGAATCTATATGCGTTAATTTCAGTCCGTAATCAGCGGCTAATGCTAATTGATTATGATATTCATTTTCTATTTCTTCTAATTTTATTTTTTTATGCTGAATACCGTTTATTAGCAAATATGCGTCTTTATAAAATTGCCCGGTTTGAATATTCACTAATGTTCGACAATCTTGCAATTTTGACAGCGGGTTGCCGTAATTTAGATTCAAATGTATGCCTACAGGCATATGATTTTTTTTTATTAATTCCACAGCGCCCATAACAGCCGCTGTATTCATCATCAGCGTAGCGGAAGTCAACGCTCCGTTTTTATATGCGTCAATAATTCCGATATTAACGCATTCGCACAAGCCAAAATCATCTGCGTTTATTATTAATTCATTCATAATCTCTTTTCCATTAAAAAAATTTAATAATTATATTTTTTCTGATTTTAAAACTTTACGCTAATAAATTCAACTTAATTTTTTTACTAAAAATTTTACAGCATATTTTGTGGGTCAACATCAATAAACATTTTTACTTTTTTAGCGCGCAGCAAATTATAATATTCTTTCAAAATATTTTTAGCGGCAATAAGATTATTTCCCTTTATCAGCACTTGATACCTATATTGTTTTTTTATTATCGGCAGCGCTGACGGCGCAGGTCCTAAAATATAATTTTTTATTTTTTTTTCTTTTAATTTCAATACCAAGGCGCTTGCATAATATTTTACTTCTTTTTCGGATTCGCCGGCAAACACAATACTGATCAATCTAACAAACGGCGGATATTTATGCAATTTCCGAATTTTCAATTCTTCATAAAAAAAACCTTCATAATCCTGCGAAGCTGCAAATTTTATAGCATAATGTTCAGGCGAGAAAGTTTGCACTACCACGCTTCCGGGCAATATACTTCTGCCTGCGCGGCCTGATACCTGTGTAATCAAATTAAAAGTCCGTTCAGCTGCGCGAAAATCCGGCAAATTCAAGGTTATATCTGCAAACATTACGCCAACAACTGTAACATTAGGAAAATCCAAGCCCTTAGCTAAAATCTGCGTTCCTACTAAAATATCAATATCGCGATTTTTAAATTTTTCTAATGTCTGCTGTAAATAATTTTTTTTGCGGACGCTGTCTGCATCTATCCGCACAGTGCGCGCATCAGGAAAAAGATATTTACACGCTATCTCGATTTTCTCTGTGCCTAATCCTATAAATTTTAATGCGCTGCTTTTACAATCAGGGCATTTCCCTTCTGTCAGTATTTCAAAATTACAATAATGACACAACAGATTCCGATTTTCATAATGAAATGTCAATGGTATATTGCATTCTGGACATTTGAATGCCGCGCCGCAGTCAAAACATAACACAAGCGGCGCAAATCCGCGTCTATTCAAAAATAATATTATCTGCTGCTTATTTTCTAATGCGTTTTTAATTTTTTCTTTCAAAACATTTGAAAAAATAAATTTGTCTTTTTGCAGTAATTCTGCGCGTATATCACAAATTTCTACTTGCGGCATAAGCGCGGAAGTATCAGCGCGTTTTGTTAATTTCAATAATTCATATTTTTTAGCAATAGCCGCATTATAATAACTTTCTAATGTCGGCGTAGCAGAGCCCAAAATAATCACGCAATTTTCTAAATATGCGCGATATATCGCTACATCACGACCATTATATGCCGGCGATTCTGTTTGTTTATAAGAATTTTCGTGCTCTTCGTCTACTATAATCAATTTCAAATTTTTAAACGGCGCAAATATCGCAGACCGCGCGCCAACAACAATTTTGGTCTTGCCTGCGCGCACATTCTGCCACTGTTCTAATCGTTCCGCTTGCGACAGCATACTATGTAAAACCGCTATCTTTTCGCCAAATCGATTTTTAAAACGCGCTACTGTTTGCGGAGTAAGCGATATTTCAGGAACAAGCATTATACATTCTCCGTCTGCATCAATAACTTTTTGTATTGCCCGCATATAAATTTCAGTCTTACCGCTGCCTGTTATGCCATACAATAAAAACGCTGAATATTTATCTTCTTCTATTTTTTTTGCGATTGCATTCAGCGCATTTTCTTGTTCGTCATTCAATATTATTTTTTTTTCTTCTTCTGTGTATATTTCTGTTAATTTATACTGCTTCTTAATTTTTCGCGTTTCTAAAACTCCGTGTTTTATTAAAGTTTTCAGCGGGCTCGCAGTGCAGCCGATAATTTTTATAATCTGCGAGGAATTATAATCTCCGTTATTTTCTCTAACACACTCTATTATTTTCTTTTGGATACTAGATATTTTCATTGCTGCTATTTTTTCTTCATAATCTTTGGTTAAAAATATTCGCTGTTCCTCTGTTTGCTGGCGCTCTTCAAATTCTTGAAAATATTCAATAATCCCTTTATTTTTTAAAGTATTCAGCATCGCATCAATATTAATATTATCAAACCGCGCTGATAATGTTGTAAATTTTATTTCTTTTTCTTCTTCTAACATATTCAATAAATCTTGATACGCTTGATTTTGATTTATTAGTTTTTTTAACTGCTCTAAATACTCGTCTTTTTCAGCAATCAATCTAATAATCTTTTGAGATTTTTGGATAGTAGTAGGCGGCAAAAAAAACGCTAATGTCCGATTTATAGAGCAGACATAATATTCGCTTAACCATTCAGCAAGTTTTAATAATTGCAGAGTTAATAACGGCTCATCTTCTTTTAACGCAATAATCTTTTTTAATTTTGAATATTCATAATCAGAACTATCTTTAATTTTTAAAATTATCGCATTATAAATTTTTTTAAAAAATGAAACAGTTACAACTTTTCCAATTTCTAATTTTTCTATGTCTTTTGAATCAACAATATATTCAAAAGTCTCATCTATGCTTGCGCCGGGTATCGCTACTTCAATTATCTTTTCTAATTTTTCCATCTTCCATTTTTTTCATTTCAAAAAAATATAAAATTCCGCACATTGCGGACCCGCCCAAAACATCAAATAAATAGTCGATAATATCAGCGCTACGATATATAAAAAAAGATTGATGCCATTCGTCTAACGCACCATAAATCGCAATCGTCAACATTATACAAATTAATATTTTAATTTTAGAAATTGTATTAAATACTCGACTATATGAAAAATTCAATACAGCGGCAAAAAAAAAATATTCTGCAAAATGCAATAATTTATCAAAATGCGGAAACGGCGGCTTAAATATTTGCGGCTTGTTAATAGCCGAAAAATAATATATTAGATACGCATAAATAACGCTCGGCGTAAAATAAAGACATTTAAAAAATATTTTTTTCATTAATAATTTTAAGATTATTTTTTTAGAAGTATTTTTAAAACATTTTTTATATTAACAAATATAAATGTTATATTGTGCGCAAAAAGACAAAGAAAATCAAAAATTTCCGCTTATCTTTTATTCTAATAATCCGCTTCGCACTATAAAATTTTTTGCGCGAGTAAATGCAATAGCGCGGTGGCTAATAGTATTTTTTATATCTTCAGACAGCACGCCAAATGTCTTTAAAAACCCAGAAGGTATAAATATCGGGTCATAACCGAACCCGCGTTCTCCTTGTATTTCTTCAGCTATATGCCCTTCGCATACACCATTAAAAAAATGCGATTCGCCGTCAGGCATAATAAGACATACAACACATAGAAATTTTGCATTCCGTTTTAATTTATCTATTTTTTCTAATTTTTTGATGATTTCTGCATTTTTTTCTTTTTGTGACAGCCCGTTAAGATAACGCGCTGAAATTACGCCAGGAGCGTTATTTAATGCTGATATTTCTAAACCGCTGTCATCTGCTAAAATTATTTTATCTTGAATTTTTTCGCGAATCGCTTGAGCTTTTTTACGAGCATTATCATAATAAGTCTGCCCATCTTCTATTATCTTATCATTAAAATCAATATCTTTCAAAGACAAAACTCTTGATTGTTTGAAATTTAATATCGACACTATTTCTCGATATTTGTTGTTATTATTTGTTGCTACTACAATATCCATAATTTTCTCCAACTAAAAAATATTTTTCATTAAATTAATAAATTATTTCTAAATTAATTTTTTTTTACGATTTCATAGTTTTTATTATATTTTTTATTTTCAAAAAATCAATATATAAAATTTAATATTTCAACGCTGCGCAGCAGTCGTAAATTGTCAAAAATAAATTTGCGCAAAATTGTAATTGCAAATTTCAATTTGTGGGTTGTATTTTATGCAATGATATAAAATTTAATTTTGTCGGGCAAGATGCCTGCATACAATATTTGTCAGTCGAGACAGCTGACATAAAATTTAATACAAAATCTTAAACTACTATTATTAAACGCCTTTGACATTTTTTTTCTTTATGAATTTTGTGTGATTTTTTGCTACCTTTGCAGTGAATTTTATTTTCACAACAAACCAACAGTTTTAAATTGCGCTTATAAAAAAATCCCAATATTTTTAACAAATAAATAAAAAATTAATTTCTTTTCGCTGCGTTTATTGAGCGTAATACAAATTTATTTTAAAATTGACCGCAGATAACCTGTAATATAAAAAATAATTTTTTTAAATAATTTTATCGAACAATTTTTAAAAATATATTCATTATTATTTTCATCAAATTCGCAATTTTCAAACTCTTCAAATTTCAAAATTTTAAAACTAACATCGCCTTCCTTTAACCTCAAAGTATAATCACAATAAAATTTAAAAATAATCGAGCAATTGCAAATATTAAAATTATAATAAACAAAATCAGAATAATTTTTCTTGTTAATTATCGCTATATCAGAATAATTTTTAGGCAATTCATCAATCTGTTTTAATTCGTCATTCAAATCTATTTTTTTTGCGGTTTTTAACTTTTTATTTTCTTTTACCATTACATTTTTAATTTCTGCTGGGTTAATATTATTTTTCAGCGGACGCCGCATTAAATAATACACGCCTGTCAAAGATTTTACAGGCGCTAAATCAAAATAATCTAATAATTTTCGTTTTGCTGTTTCATAAGGCGACACTACAAAAGCGCCGTGTATTTTAAGAGCATTAGCAAGTTTTGGCACTATTCTATCCCAAGCATTTTCATTAAAATAAAACAAAACATTTCTGCAAAAAATTATATCAAATACTTCTATATATTTATTTTCATCTAATAAATTCAAATTTAGTTCTTCTACTTCTATTTTTGCTTTTACTTTATCATTTACATAAAAATAATTTTCATTAATATAAAAATATCTCTTTACAATATTAGTCAAATCATCATTATAAACAGACGGCATGTTTTTAAATCTATTCACATCGCGTTCTGTATATGGTCCGGCGTTTTTAACAATCTGCAAATTTGATTTATTAATATCAGACGCTAAAATCAAATATTTTATATCAGGAAAAAAATATTCTAATAATACAGCCATACTATACGCTTCGCAGCCGGTCGAACAACCGCAGCTCCAAATTCTAACTTCATTTTTATTTTCCATATTTTGAATTATTTGCAAAAAGATTTCAGGGAGATATTCTCTAAAAAAATAGGTTTCATTAACTGCAAATTGCTTAAAATATTTTTCAAATACTTCTGGATTGTTTTCAATATCAATAAGCAGTTGTTCATTTTTTGAATCGTCAATTTCTATTTTAAAATCCTGCTTCAGCATTCCGTATTTATTATAAAAATGCTCGTTTATCGAATGTAATTTTTGGCGGCTCATTTTATAATTATTTTTATATGAATTTAAAATTTTATATTAAATCAGAGATATTAATAATCAATTCTACTCTTCCGTCCGGCATTATAGTTGTGCCTGACACGCCTGGCAAATTTTCAAGCATCTGCGGCAGCGGTTTAACTACTATCTCTGTTTCTCCTAAAAATTCATCTACTTTCAATGCGAATTTTATATTATTATATTGAACTATCACCAAAGAAATTTCTTCATTTTTCTTTATAGAACACATTCCAAACACGCGACAAATATCAACTATTGGCACTATTTCATCTCTATAATTAAATAATTCTTTTAATTTATATTCGCGAATTAAAGTTTTATTTATTTTCACTGTTTCTAAAACATTTTCAAGAGGTATCATAAAATACGAATCGCCGCAGCGCACTTCTAATCCCTTGGAAACAGCAAGTGTCAGCGGTAATATTAATAATATTTTAGTTCCAAAATTTTTTTCTGAATCTATTTCAATAGTTCCGGCAATAGAAATGATATTAGTTTTCACTACATCCATTCCAACGCCGCGACCTGATACTTCTGTAACTTTTTTCGCAGTGCTGAATCCTGGCATAAAAATAAAATTCAATATATCTTTTTTAGACATTTTTTCTAATTGCGTTTCTGTAACCAATCCTTTTTCAAGCGCTTTATTTTTTACTGCTTCTTCGTCTATTCCTCTGCCGTCATCTTGCAATTCTATGTAAACATTATTTCCTTGATTCCACGCGCTTAAAATAATTGTGCCTTCTTCTGATTTTCCTGCTTTTCTACGCTCTGCTGGCGTTTCTATTCCGTGATCAACAGAATTTCTTATCATATGCAATAATGGGTCATTTATCTTTTCAATTACTGTCTTATCTAATTCTGTATCTTCGCCGCGCATTACCAATTTTACTTTTTTATCATTTTTTTTAGCTATGTCCCTGACTAATCGCGGAAATCTATTAAATACATTCTTAACTGGCATCATTCGAATATTCATAACAGTATTTTGCAATTCGTCCGATAATCTATTAAATAAATCCGCTATTTCTTTTGTGCGCCGTGATAATTGTATCATATTATATTTTACTGCTATCTCTTTTGCTAATATCTGCAATGTCCCTTTTGATACTATTAACTCGCCAATTATTCCCATTAATTTATCTATTCGTTCCATCGGCACTTTAATAACCGACAAACTCATATCCGCTTCCGCCGCTGTTTTATCAGCTGCCGCGACGCTCGGTCCTGATACAGCAGCTGCTGCGCCTGCTTGCGGTTCTTCTATCTGCGCGGTCTTCGCATATTTTTCAGCATATTCTTTTTCTAATTCTACTAATTTTTGATTTATATCGTCTATTGTCGATTGAATAAACGCGTCATTTACTTGTTCTGGATTATCCTTCAAAAAATTAAAAAATGTTATTTGATTATTACAAAATTCTATAAAACTTTTTTTATTATGATATTCACCAGCTTTCAGACAGGTCTTTAATGCGCGCAATATCTTTTTTAATGAATTTTTACGATTATCAGGATTAGTAATTAATTCCGCGCAAACAGGCAGCAGTCCGCGCAGATTTTGCAAAGCTGTATTAAAAAACGCAAAATCTTCTGCTGTTATTTTCTGTTCCGCCTGCACTGATTCAATAAATTTATCGTCTGGTTTTTCGCCTGTAAAATTATATAATTTTACTAATATATTTACAGGCACTTCGCTGACCGCTTCGTCATTTTTTAAATTCGCTATTAATTCTTTTAATACATCGCTCACTGCAAATAAAATATCAACTATATCAGCATCTACTTTTTTATCCGCTTTTACTATTTGCTGCAATAATGTTTCGGAACAATGCGTAATCTTTTGTATATAATTCAACGGATTTTGTAAAATATCAGTTTCTATTGAACTTATAATTATCTGCGAGCCGCCTTTTATAGTATGCAATTCGCGCATTATAACAGTTATAGCATTTTCATCATCTAAATCTTCTTCTAATTTCAATAATTCAGCGTCTATTATTTCTAAATGCTCGTAGGTTTCTTCGATAAATTCATTTTTTAATTTTTCCGGTATTACTAATTTCGCTTTTTGCTCTACGCTCGGACCAACTAATGTCGCTGGTTTTACTACCGCGACTTTTTTGGCTTTATCAGTTGCATCGCTCTTTTTTAATTTTTCTATTTCTTCTAATAAATCATTATAATCCACATCTGGAACATCTATAACATAACTATCTAATTTTTGATTTCTTAATAATTCTGCTTGTTGATTAACCTGTTTTATTATTTTAACAACTCTATCAACAACTTTAATCAATAAATCTATTAATTCAGATGAAATCGCTATTTTTTTATCATTTTTCAATAAATCAATTAAATTTTCTGTTTCGTGAGTAAGATGTTTGATATTATTTAGATTAACAAAACCGGACATACCTTTAATGCTGTGCATCGGTCGATATATCGCTTCAATTAATGATTGCGACGGCTCTGTCTCTAATTTTAAAATATTATCTTCTATACCTAATAAATGCTCTGACGCTTCTGTAATAAAATCAAATAAAAATATAAAATCTTCATTTGTATATTCTAATCTCATATTTCAAAAATCTACCTAAATAAAAAGAATTTTATTTTAAAAAAATTATTTATGCCCTATTAATGTCCTGACATTTGCCACTAATTTTTCTGGTTCCGTTGGTTTTACTATATAAACATTAGCGCCGGCTTCAAACCCCTTTGCCTTTTTATCTTCTGAATCCTCTGTTGATATTACTATTATTGGCACTTCTTCATCATCTTCTGAATCGCGTATCTGCCGCACTACTTCATACCCGTCTAATCTCGGCATATTCAAATCTACTATTACCAAATCAAATTTATCAGAAAAAAATTTTTCTAATCCCTCGACTCCGTCATTTGCTGTTACTACTTCAAATTTTTCGCTTCGTAAAATATAAGAATGAAAATTTCGCACTAATTCAGAATCATCAATAACTAAAACCTTTGCCATATTATTTTCTCTCCCTTTTGAAGCATTATTCTTTATAATAAAGTATATGCCCTTCTTTTCTCTTTAATTTGAATAAATTTGTTATTCTGCTTATAGATTCGCTGTGCCCTAAAAATATATAACCCTTACTATTCATTGCTTGATAAAAACTCATTACTACTTCACGCCGCGATTCATCATCAAAATAAATTAAAGCATTGCGGCAAAATATAAAATCAAAACCGCTCATTTCTTTTATTTTTTTTATATCCATCAAATTCAAATATTCAAACGAAATATTTTTTTTAAGTTGCGGAATGACTGCAAAACCATTAGATTTTCGATATATATATTTTTGCTGATATTCGACAGGCATAAATTTCACGCTGCGCTCTGAATAAATGCCATCTCTTGCCGTTTCTAAACACTTTTCATCTATATCGGTTGCTAAAATCTTTATATTCCAATTATCATAATCATCTAACATCTCGCGCAAAATAATATTAAGAGTATATGCCTCTTCACCTGTTGAACAAGCGGCAGACCAAATATTTATTGAATTAGTAAATATCTTCTTTTTCTCTTCTATTATTTCAGGCAAACAAATTTCTGCAAATGCTTGCAATTGCTCAAATTCTCTGAAAAAATAGGTTTCGTGCGTTGTTATTTCTCCTATTAAATCTTTGAATACTTTGCCGTCAGCATCATAAAATCTTATATATCTTATAAAATCATCAAATGACTGAAATTCGTATTTATCCAATAAATTTTCTATTCTGCGCTTAAAGAAAAATAATTTTGTATCTTCAAATTTCAATCCGGTCCTTTTATAGATATATTCGCGTAATTCCCAAAATTGTTCTATTGTAAACTGCATATTGTCACCATTATAATTTCATCTTTTTTTTTAAAGTTTCTATTGTGTCATCTAACATATTCAAAATTTCAACATTTTCAATTTTAAATGAATTCTTGATTTTTTCCAATATTTCTAATGCCTTTTCTGTGCCGTAGGTATTTACACAATCCAATATCGCTGATTGGATAAATTCATTAGACGCAACAAATAAATCATACAAATCATTAACCACATCATCAAAATTATAACGCGCTATCAAAAATAACAATTTCACTTTATCAGTGTCAAATTCCGCTTTATATTTTAAAATTTCTAATAATTTTACCGCTATCTTATCTGGCAATTTTTTTAAATTAGTGCGCTGCATTATGGAATTTATAACTTCTGTTAATTGTATTATATTCGTATCAGCCAAAAAATCCATTTTTTGCAATATAAAATCAAATGATTTCACTCCGCCAAATTTAGATACTAATTTTATATAACTAAACAACAATAAATTATTATTCGGATTATTTTCTACAAATTTCGGGTCTAATAAATCTAATATCGTAGCATCGCCAATTTCGCAAAGTGCTTCGATACAGGCTGATTGCAGCATTAAATTGTCTTGCGTTAATATTATTTTCACTATATCATCTTTGGCAGAATAATCTTTCTTTTTGCCCAAATATTCAATCGCTGTTATTTTCATATTTATATCTTTATCATCTAAACATATCCGTATCGCAGGCAGCGCATTTTTTAAATCACTACGATATAATCCGTCTAACGCTATTTTACGGACATTTTTATCAGAATGCGTAACTAATTTTGATAAAAAATCTACACTGTATCGTTCAATATTCAATATCAAATCCAATATTTTATTTCGTATTTCGACATCATCATAAACCAATAAGTCAGTAAAATTTTTCATCGGTATTTTTCCGCTGATTTTATCTAATAAATCTATCAGCGCTTCTTTTACAAATTTTGATGATTTGTTTTTTATTAATAATTCTAATAATGGTTTGAATACTAAATACTCAAAATCTTGCTCGCTTTTTTTTATTTCGCTTAATATTTCAGATGTTTCATTATTTTCTATTAACTTCTCTAATCGTTCAACTATATTTTTATTAACATTTTCCATCTGTTTGTTGCTCCATTTAATTTTAGACCTTTAAAGTTTTTACGCTTCTTATTATTATTTTTTTCCATCTAATAATTTTCTCTATTGTGATATTAATTAAATTTACAATCGCTTCCATATCATCAAATGGTTTCAATAAATAATCATTCGCGCCATATCTCAAACATTCTATTGCTAAATCAGATGTAGAATAACCTGTCATTATTATTACCTGCGCAAACGCATCTATATCTTTTACATTTTTCAATACATCTAATCCGTTCATTTCAGGCATTGATATATCTGTTAATATAATATCTACCTTTTCTCTTTTTATCATGTCAATTGCTTCTAATGGATTAGTTTTAGCGATAACCTGTAATTTTTCTTCAAAATCTAATCGCCGTTTTATTGTCTCTAATATATTCACATCATCATCAATTATTAATACTTTATATTTCATAATACCTCCACTATATTTTTTTAATACAAAACTGCTAACATTATAAAAATTTCAAATTAAAAAACAATTTTTTCTTTTTTTATTTTTTTTAATATCTTCATATTTATTTTTCTTTTTAACACAAAATAAAAAAATTAATAAATTTATCTTTATTTTGTGCGTGCACTTTGGCGTTGTTGTAGTGAAACATAAAAAAAAATCACTGTTCAAAAATTAGTTATCAATTCTTCAATAGACAACATAAGTATTATATCGCCTTTACCAGTTAATGTATAACCCGTTACGCCTGGAATACTAATCATAAGCGGATGTTCAAAATCCTTCACTACTATCGTCTGAAAATTCACTACTTCATCTACTATTATTCCGCAATATTTCCCTTCATTTTTATATACTACTATTCGGATTTCATCATCTATTTTATGCATATCTTCAAATTTATTTAATTTCAATAATTCATTCAAATATATAACCGGTATTACTGTCTGATTATATTTCACTATCTTTACGTTTTTGTAATTATAACATTCATTATATCTAATTTTTATTGTATTTTCAACATTAGCGCTTCTAAATGCCATCAGAAATTTATCAGCTTTTACTATTATTGCATTACTTGTCACTAATGTCGTTACTTGCGGTATTGTTAATTCTATGCTCGTTCCTTTATCTACTTCCGTATTTATTTTATACGAGCCATTCAATTTTTTTAATGTGGTCAATACCACATCCATACCTACTCCGCGGCCTGATACATCTGACACTTTTTCCGCAGAACTGAAGCCCGGCAAAAATATCAAATTTACTAACTGTTCTTTTGTATATGATTTTGCTTCTGTTTCGCTTATCAAATTTTTTTTTAATGCTATCTTTTTAATTTTTTCTGCGTCTATTCCTCGACCGTCGTCTTCTATTAATAATTGCAATTCAGTAGCAGTTGTGCGCGCTGTGATTTTTATTAATCCCTTTTCCGCCTTATTATTTTTTTTACGCTCGTCTATTGTCTCTAATCCGTGGTCTAATGAATTCCGTATTATATGTGTCAATACCGGCTCTAATTCATTCAAAATATATGTATCTACTCTTTCGGTTTCGCCAATAGTTTTAAATTCTACTTGTTTATTAAGTTTTTTGGCTGTTTCCATTACTAATCTCGGAAATTTATTAAATAAATTTGACAGCGGGAGTTTCCGTATTTCTAATAAATCATTTTGTAATTTGTAAATCATATCGGTTAATTCGATAATTGTATCGCGATAATTCTGTATTTCTTTTTTTTCTAATATTTTATTGTTATTCAGTACTTTATAAAAATAATGTAAAGAATCAGATTTTATTATCAATGTTCCGACATTCATCATAAAATTATCTACTCTATCCTGTGCAACTCTAATGAATCTATCTTCTACCTTTTTTTGTTCTTCCTTGACTGTTTCTTGTATTTCCGATTTTTTAGATGGTTCGGTTTTTTTTACTGTTTCTTCTTGTTCTAATTGCGCTAATACTTCTTTTTCGATTGCCATTAGTTCTTTTATTTTAGCATACTCTATACTACCTTCTTTTACCTTTTGAAAATATTTATCAATATAAACTGTTTCACTTTCATCTATTACTAACGGATATTTCAAAAATTTAACAATCTGCGCGTCAAATTCTTCAATAAATGTGCAGACTAATTCAGAAAATTCGCTTTTCAATAATTTCATTTCATTAAATATCATATCTATTATCAGCATTAATTCTTCTTTATCTTTATAAACATTTTCTGTTTCAATAATCTGTTTAAACTTTGTAAATATCAATTCCACAGCATAATATATATCATCGCCGCCACCGTCTTGTTTTGCTTTTTCTATTAATTCAAACATTTCTTTTAATGACGCCGTTATATCTGTAAATCCTAAATAATAGCGTTTCGCTTGCTCTATATTTTGGCGCTGCTCTGCTATTTCTATTTTCTGTTCTGTATATTTATTCAAAAAAGAATTTATCGTCTGGACTTTTATCATTAAATCCTTTAATTCTTCTTCTACTATTACAACATTATTTTTATCTAATTCTCTAATATAATTCAGCGTCTTTTCTAATTCGCCTTCCAGCTGCTTGGAATTAACAGATTGCGGCTTATCTTTTAATTTTTTTATGCGTTCAATTAATTCCTGTTCTTTGTCTAATAATTGATTTTGCTCTAAAATCAACGAAGCGCGCTCTATTATATCGCGGCAGCTGCCTAAACCAGTAAATACTATATCAATAATTTCTTCATTTACATAAATTCTATTGTTTTGAATATCTACCACTAAATCTTCTAATTTATGAGCTAACTGCGACAAATTCATCAATCCGACAAAACCTGAATTGCCTTTTAAGGAATGCATTACGCGCATAAATTCATTCAGCGCTTGCATATCAATATTTTCTACATTCAAATGCGATATTATATTATCTAATCTATATAACTGCTCACTCGCATCGCTTATAAATTCTTCAAATATTTCTTTGTCAACTTCAAAATTTTGCATAAAATTTAATAACTTTTTTGATTTAAAAAACTCTTATTATTTTGCTATCGGAAACTCCATCGTAAATTTCGTAAGTTTACGGTCTTCAATAATATCAGTATTCGCTGTCAATCTGCCGTTATGTTTCTGCACAATTCTTTTTGAAATACTCAACCCAATCCAAAATTGTTTATCTTGCATTTTGCTGCCATACAGCGGGTCAAATATACTGCTTAAATCTTCAGTCGGTATCGGCTCGCCATTATGCATTATTTCCATAATATACTTATTATTTTCTAAATAACTTTGCAGACCTATTGTGCCGTCTGGTATATTCTGACAAGCATAGTGTGCATTAAGCAAAATATTCAAAATCGCTATTTCTATCTGATGTCTATCTCCTAAAATAAACACATCTTCTGATTCGTTTTTTTGATAATTTATTAATATCGAATTTGTATTAAAATAATTCATTAAATCTAATGTTTTATATATTATCTCGCGTATTTCAAATTTTTCAATTGGAATATTTTCATTTGTATCGCCGACAGTAAAAAATGAATTTACGATATTGCTAAAATTATCTGCGCCTTCTTGCATACTCTTTAATACATTCGGTATATCGTTTAAAATGTATTTTAATTTCGGCTTGATTTTATCTTCGCCTTTTTCTAAATAAAATTCGATCGCTTGCTTGATATATTCAAAATACATATTCAAATTTTGAACATTACCTTTGATATATGTCAGGACATTGCGCGAATCGTGAACTATCTTAGAGCCAATCATCCCCATCCAGACCATTCGGTCAGAATGACGCAGTATCATCTGATTAAGTTTTTTTTCTTTTTCTATTTTTATATGGTCAATACATCTATTCAAATATTCAATTAATAACTCAAATCTTACCGGCTTCAACAAAAAATTAGACGCTCGATTTTGCAGCGCTTGTATAGTCGAATCCATATCGCCGAACCCTGTCATTATTATAAATTCTATTTCTTTATTAATTTTTTTCACTTCTTTCAATAATTCAATTCCATTCACTTCAGGCATCATCAAATCAGAAATTATTATATGCGGTCTGAATTGCTTCACAGAATTTAACGCGATAACTGGATTATTAAATGTTTTAACATTCAAATAACTAAATGTTGACAAATATTCGCTTAATTCATCTAATAACATTTGCTCGTCATCTACAAGCATAACATTAAATAATTCTTCTGCCATTTATATGTTTCTCCTAAAAAAAAATATTAAGTGGTTTTTTGTATCGCTTCGTTTATTGCAGCCGCGATTTTATATGATGGCAATACTATATCAGCGCCGCCGTATTCTATCGCACGAGCAGGCATACCAAATACTATTGCTGTTTCTTCGCTTTCTGCTATAGTCCAGCCGCCAGCTTGCCGTATTTTCACCATTGCTTTTGCGCCATCTTCGCCCATTCCTGTCATCAGCACGCCAATTGTATTTTTTCCGAATATTTCTAATACTGATTCCATACAAATATCGACTGACGGCATAAATAAATGTTGCGGCGTGCTCGGCGTCCTGATGATTATTGTATTATCTAATTTTTTATGGAGTGTCAAATGATAGCCGCCTTTACCGACAAACATCTTACCTGGCGCTACAACATCTGCTGCTGCTGCTTCTTTTACATCTAATTCGCTATTATTATTCAATCTTTCAGCATACGATTTTGTAAAATTTGGCGGCATATGCTGTATCAAAAAATACACTGCATTCAAATCTGCTCTCAAATACGGCACTACATCAAATATTGTGCGCGGACCGCCTGTTGATATGCCTATTACTACTGCTTTTAATTCGCCTGTATATTTTATCTTCTTTTCAGTTTTATCACTCGATTTTTTTATAAATTTCTGCTTACGCTCTTTTTTTAATTCCTCTAAACTGCGTTTCTGGAATTTATTTTTGCTCTTTACTGCTGCCTTTAATTTTTCCTTTAATTCGGCTGCGACACTGTCCATCTTTGCACTGACAGTGCCGCCAGGTTTAGCAACATAATCAAATGCGCCTAATTCTATAGCTTCAAATGTAGTAATAGAATTTTCTGTTGTCAGCGATGAAACCATTACTACCGGACAAATTTTTTCATTCACTATATATTGCAGCGAAGTCAAGCCGTCAAGATTCGGCATATTAATATCCATAGTCACTACATCTGGCTTTAATTCACGCGCTTTTAATACAGCATCTGCACCATCGCGCGCCGTGCCGACTACTTCAAATTCACCATCAGATTCTAACATATCGCGCAATACCTTACGCATTAATGCAGAATCATCTACAATCAAAACTCTAATTTTCTCTCCCATAAATATTTACCACTACTTTTTTAACACAAAAATACTAAAATATAAAAAATTCAAATATTATAAATTTCTTCATGTCTTTGATTTTCTTAGTGTCTTCGTGTTTATTTTTTTTTTAACACAAAGACACTAAGTAGCACAAAGACACAAAGTTTTAAAATTCCAAATTATAAAAATATTTTTTCTCTACTTCGTGTCTTATTTTTTCTTAGTGCCTTCGTGTTTAATTTTTAGCCGCTTTATCCTTTTTGGCAACTTGCGCTAATTCCTTTGTTTCTGTATCGCTCAATAATTTCTGCAAGTTCAATAATATAACCATTCTTTTGCCATTATCCAATTTTCCAATACCGGCCATAAATTCCGCGTCCACTGACGATAATATCACATTTGGAGTATTCTCAATATTTTTTTTAGGCATTCTCAATACTTCTGACACAGAATCAACTATTAACCCGGTTTTGTTCCCTTTTATATCAACTATTATTAATCTTGTTTTATCGTCATTTTCTTTTTCAGGCATTGAAAATCGCTTACGCAGACATATAACAGGTATCACATTACCACGCAGATTCGAGACTCCTTCAATAAACGATGGAGCATTTGGCACCTTTGTTATTGACTCTAATCTATTAATTTCCTGCACTTGTATTATCGGCACGCCAAATTCTTCATTCGATAATCTAAAACCTACTAATTGTTCTATATCCATATCATTCGCAATATCTGCTGCTCTACGCAAATTATCAGTAGTCTTGACATTCCCTTTTGTTTTTGTTAACTCTTCCATCTTCGCTATTTCTCCTTGTTCAAATAATCCATCTGAATCAAAAAGCATTATTAATCTTTTACCTTCGTTTAATTTCGCCAACCCGCGCAATTGTCGCTGCTCTTGCTTGCTTAATATTACAGGCGGCGCTTCTATACTCTTTTTGTTGATTTTCAAAACTTCTGACACTTTATCTACAACTAACCCAATTTTTGATTCTAATATATCTACAACCATTATTCTTGTGCTGTCATTATATTCACGCATTTTTATATCTAAAAATGTTCGCAAATCTACTATTGGCAAAATTTCGTTTCGCAAAGAAATCACGCCGCGCACATATCGCGGAGCACTCGGCACCATCGTAATTTCCGGAACTCTAATAATTTCATTCACATTATCTATAGAAAAAGCAAATTCCTCGTTTTCTAATTTGAATGTAACTAATAATTCTTCTTCAATATGTTCTTCTATTCTCTTCTGTGATGATACAGCAGCGGCTGTTTCTTTAACAACATCGCTTTTCGCATTTTTTGTTATCTGCGTCATACACGCTTTTTCTACATCTATCGTCAATATCAAACGCTTGCCCTGATTCAGTTTGATTACTCCTTTCAAAAATTCAGAATTAACATCTTTAACTGCTGGCGGAGCCGGCTCAACTAAACTATTATCAATTCGCAAAACTTCTTTAACTGAATCTACAATTAGTCCTGTTAACGAGCCATTTATATCTATCACTAATATCCGCGTCTGGTCTGTTAACTCTCCACGTTTTAACCCGAATCTTACTCGCGTATTCAATATCGGCAACACTGTCCCGCGTAAATTTGCTATACCTTCTATAAATGCTGGAGCATTCGGTATCTTAACAATATCTGGCATCCGCACTATTTCTTTTACTTTATTTATATCAATACTAAATTCTATCTTATCAAGAAAAAAAGTCACTAATTGCGATTCATTTACAGATAATTCACTGTCTCTTGTATCACTAATAGTATCTATTTTTTCTTGTCTTTCTACTGACTTCTTACTTTTCTTTTCTTTTTCTATTACAGCATCATCAGACATTTTTCTCTCCTCCTTATATTTTATATAATTACAAAAAATTGCAATTGTCTAATCTAAAAAAATTAGACTACTGCGCTATTCTGCATTTCATCTGCCTGTGATGCTATGTCTTCTATTGCTGTTGAAATTTCTTGCAGCGCTTTCTTAGCTTCTGATGCCGCTTGCTGCGCTTCTACTGCCGCTTTTTCTGTTTCTTTCGCTGCTATTGATATCTGGTCAACTGCTGTCTTCGCTTCTTTTAATGCTTTTAATGACTCTTCTGCATTTTCCTGAATGCCTTTACTTAATTCTTCAACATTAACTATTTCCTTTTCAATTGTTAATAAATTAGTAGTAGATTTTTTTGAATTTTCTACTTGCATATATGTGATTTTTGCAACATTTTCTATATCATTAGCAACTGTTGAAATTTGATATTGTATTGCGCGCACCATATCCTTTATTTTATCTGCGTTTTCTGCTGAATCAGTAGCTAATGCCCTAATATCTGCTGCTACCACAGAAAATCCGCGACCATATTCACCTGCACGCGCTGCTTCTATTGAGCCATTTACAGCTAACATATTTGTCTGGATTGTTACTATTACTATTTGCTCTACTATCTTATCTATCATTCGCGTTCTGTTTTCCAATTCTTTTATATTTTTCGCTGATTCTGTCGCAGCTTGAGCCGCACTCAATATATTTGCTATTAAATTATCAACATTTTCTTTATTTTTAGCCAACAAACCTTTTAATGCATTTATCTTTTCCATTGACGCACTATTTTTATCAACTATTTCTTTTGCGCCTTTTTCTAATCTATCCGCTAATTTACTTGCCTGCGCTGTCGCTGTTGCTTGTATTTTAGCACCTTGCGCTATCTGTGTAATTGCTTGCAATATCTGCCCTGACGCTGTATTCGCTTCTTCAACATTTGCAGACAATTCCTCTGCCGCCGCCGCTAATTCTTCCGCGGACTTTTGAGTATCAGTAGAATGCTTTAATGCTTCTGCCATCTCTGATAAATCATTTGCAGCTTTACTCATTTCATTATACGCTTTTACTTGCTCGTTTACTGCTTTTGTAGCTTCTTCGCAAGCGCTGCTTTGTTCTTCTGCCGCTGACGCTACATCCTCCGCGCCTTTTAAAAATTCTGCTGCGCCTTCCATTGCGTCTGTGGCGTTTTTGTTTATTACTATACTGCCGTTTTGTATTTCTTTCATATCCTTTTCTATTTCAAGCAAATCCTTTGTGATTTGCTTTGCTTTTTCTACTTCTTCCTGTGCTTTTTTAGCTGATTTCTGCACTTCTTCTACTATCACCTTAACTTGCTTCTGAATTTCACTTATTACATTTGTAATTTCACGCGCTGATTTCTCGCTCGTTTCCGCTAAATTTCGCACTTCATCCGCTACTACTGCAAAACCTTTACCGTGCTCGCCTGCACGCGCTGCCTCTATTGCTGCATTTAATGCTAATAAGTTTGTCTGGTCTGCTATTCTTACTACTGCTTGCACTATTTCTCCTATTTGTTCAGCTTGTTTCTCTAATTCTTCTATTAACTTTGCTGATTCTATATTTGCTTTTGCTGAATCATTTACGCCGTCTATTAATTTTTCTATATCTTTTCCAGTTTCATTTACTAATTTCTGCAATGTTTCAACTGTATTGAGCATTATCTGTGCATTTTTTGCTAATACATCTGCGCCTTTTGATATTTGATTTATCGCTGTTCTACTTTCTTCTGCATTTGCAGACGCTTCCTGTGCGCCCGATGTAATCTGTTCCATCGCTGCTGATAATTCTTTTGCTGCGCCTGAACTTTCTTCTATTGACGATGACAACTGTTCTGATGCTGTGGCTATACGCTCTGCAACTTGCTGCTGTTTCGCTAAAGTCCGCGCGCGGACTTTATCTTGCGCCATTTTCTTTGCTTCGATACGCTTCTGCTCAAATTCGCTGTCATTAAGCGAATTTGCTAAACCATAACCCTCTGTGGGTCTTGCTAATTTCTTCATACTATTTCCTCCTAAAAATTAACTTTATTTTCTCATAAAAATATAAAATATTTTGGCTAATAAAATTTTTGTTAAATTTTCTAAAAATTTTGTTTCTGATAATATACAAAAAAAAATTAATAATTGATTGATTGATTGATTGATTGATTGATTGATTGATTGATTGATTGATTGATTGATTGATTGATTGATTGATTGATTGATTGATTGATTGATTGAGCAATATTAATACAAAAATTATTCATAAAACATCCTAACAATATTTTTACTTTTTTATTTTACTTTTTTCCTTTTTTTTTTGCAAGAAAAAAATCAAATTTCTTTACCTTCTGTAAATGTCCAGATAATTAATTCCGATAATGCTGGATGAATATGGATAGTTTCTTCAATTTTTTTATAACTCAACCCAGCAGTCATAATCGGTAAAATTTCGTGTATTAAAATAGAAGCATAAGGTCCTATTATATGAAAACCTAAAATTTTTTCTGTATTGTCATCAATTACCGCTTTACAAAAACCTTTATAGCCAATCGCTTTGCCTTTAGCATTACCAAAATATCCTAATTTTTTGATTGTTATTTTTTGATATTTTTGACGCGCAGCTGATGCTGTCAAACCAACTGATGCAATTTCAGGAAATGTAAATACAGCGAACGGCGTAATACTATAATCCGCTTTTATTTTTTTATTAAATAACAAATTTTTTTCAAGTATATCGCATTGATAATTCGCTGTATGTCTGAACGCTGGCGTGCCGATACAATCGCCTAATGCCCAAATATCGCTGTTAGAAGTTTGCAAATATTCATCGGCAATTATATACCCATAATTATTCAATATCACATTCGTTTTAACACAATCTAATTTATCGGCATTAGAACGCCGACCGACTGCTACTAACAATTCATCAACTGCTATTTCAAATTTACCAGAATTATTTTCACAAACCAATATTTTTTTATTATTGTTTTCATATACTGATTTTAATGCCGTGGCAGTAAAAACCTTCATTTCGCTTCGCATATATTCGTTAAAATTATCGCGTAATGACTCTTCAATTTCATTCAGTAAATAATCCTTCATTTCAATAATGTATACTTCTGAGCCCAATGAATGAAAAAAATGGGCAAATTCCATACCTATATAACCGCCGCCTAATATTCCTATTGATTTCGGCAATTCCGTTAATTCTAAAATATTTTCATTTGTTAAATATTTAATTCTATCAAGTCCTTCGATTTTCGGGATAATCGGTCTGCTGCCGACTGCCAACACAAAACGATTTCCTCGAATTTTCTCACCGTCAATTTCAATTATTTTTTCGCTTACAAATTTTGCGATTTTATTAATAAAAGTCAAATTCGGAGTATTATTTAATGCCTTTATTAATCTATTGCGCCAAAATAAAACTATATCTTCTACGCGCTGCTTGATTTTAGACATATCAACAGATTCTATTTTGCTTTTAATACCATACATCTCGCTTGTTTTAATATAATGCGCAACATCAGCGCTTTGTAATAATACTTTTGTCGGAATACACCCACGATTAAGACAAGTACCACCCGGATAACTTTCATCTATAATTAAAGTTTTATAGCCCTTTGCTGCGGCGCTAAAAGCAAATGAATTAGCCGCGCCAGCGCCGATCACTATATAATCATAATTTTGCATAGCGCATTCCCTCACTTTATATATTTTTTTAATTAATTCATTATATTCTTTCCGCCCAAAAAAATCAAGCGGTTATATTTTTTCGAGCCGTGAAATGTACTTATAAAAAATTTCCTTGCGGTATTTTTTTATAGCAAAATAACGTTTTGCGGTAAATTTTATTTTCACCGTAAAGTCGCGATGCGCGCAAAGTTTTTAAAAAATTTTACTGCTGTTTGAGCGTTAATTTTGTATTATATAAAATTGTATGATAATATTGTTCTTCTCTTTGTTTTTCGGTTGATAATCTGCCGTTAGTAAAAATATTTTTTTTACGAATTTCAGAATATTTAATGCAATTTTCATACATATAATTATGAAATTTTCGCTCGTTGTTGTCAAAATGTATCAACCCCAATAATTTATGCAATCTTGTGAAATACGGTTCATTTGTCAATCCCAATTTCGCTAAAATTATTGCATCATTATCAAACCCGATTTTATATAAAATTTCAGCGCCATCGATATATTGATAATTATTATACGGTTCTGTTTCTATACTTTTAAAAATATAGTATTTTATATAATTTCTAATTTCACTATTTTTCGGAAATTCTGGATTTATATGAGTGTATCTATAAATATTTTGTAGCGCCTTTGATATATTTAATTGAAAATTTGAATTATATTTATTATACAAATATCCGCGATATAAATAATCTAAACTTTTAAACATATCATTAAGATTATTGGTTCTCTCAAATAATTTAAGATATTCGCCGCCGAGCCGCTGATACGCTTCTGAATGTTCTGGCAGCAAAGTTATTGCTGTATCAAATAATTTAATACTTTTTTCAATTTTATTTTTTTCTGAATATTTAATTGCGTTATTATAAAATAATTCCGCTGTTAAATTTAACAGCGGAATTATTAATAAAATACAAAATACAAAAAACAAAAAAATTATCTTTTTGTTTTTCTCAGACAACCGCAATATAATTATTTTTTTAGAATTATTACTAATCAAAAAAATAAAATACAATATAAAAATATGAATTAACAAAACATCATAACCGACATCCGCTTGATGATGAATAAATAAAAATATAACGCCTGTTAATCCAGCGAAAATGCTAATATTTTCTATATTTTTTATTGAATAAATTAGTAATTCCAAAATAAATAAAAATAATAAAATTAATCCTATTACTCCTAATTCATTTGCTAAATGCAAAATAAAATTATGCGGATTATTTGAAGTTTTTAAATATTTCAAATCATTACCGTCAACTGGAAAATAATATTTTTTAGTTTTATATTCAAATGTATTATGACCAGAGCCAAATAAATAATTATCTCTTAACGATATTACAGCATTAGCCATAATTTTTAATCTTTTATGGGCAAATGGATCGCCGCTCAACCGCTCAATTCTTTTTTGATACAAATAATAACCTATTGCAAGAAAAAACAATAAAATCACAAAGGCATATATTAATCTTTTGATTTTTAGATATTTTATATTAAATACAAAAAATACAATAAAAACAGCTGACGAAAACGCTAAAAATGCTCCGACTGATTTTGTCAAAAAGTAAAATATCCCCAAAAATACGATGAATAATATTTTAATTTTTTTTTCAAAACTAAAATAACTTATAATTATTCCGCAAAAAAATATATCAGCAAGTATATTCGGATTACGATAATTATATGTTAATCTATTGATTTCTTTGAAATATTTTAAATCATAAATAACCGCTGTTATTCCCAAAAAGAAAATAATCAATGATAAATATTTTGAAAATTTTAATAGCCTGTCATTTTCATTTAAAATTAATTTGAACAAAATCAATAATTGTAGAAATACAAAATGTTCATAAATACCTAATACTGTATCATATTTGCTTATAGAATAAAAATTTGAAAGTATCGGTAATCCGCAAAATATCAAAATATAGAAAATATCAAAAACCGAAAAAACTATTTTTTTTGACTCTTGTAAATTTTCCGTATTTGATATTACTGATTTTTTTGCTAATACAAAACAAATAATTAAAATCGAAAGATAGATATTATAGGCATAAATTTTAATTGGCGAAATAATCGGAAAAAATAAAATAAAAATAAAAAAAAATAAAAGAGTAATCACTATTTTTTTAGCGCTGAATTTTATAAATTTTATAGAGTTCTAAATTTAAAAAAACGCTTGCGCAATTGCGCAATTGCGCAAGCGAAAAATAAAAATAAATAACTAATAATGTTTTTAAAAAAAATTATTTTACTAATTCTTCTGGCTTAAAAAAATAATTTATTTCTTGAACCGCAGTCTCCGTCGCATCAGAGCCGTGCACGACATTTTCGGTCAAACCAGTAGCAAATTCTGCGCGCAGAGTGCCCGGCGCCGCTTTACGATAATCTGTCGCGCCCATTATTGTCCGATAACGCGCTATTACATCTTCGCCTTGTAATACCATCACTACAATTTTACCTGAAATCATAAATTCTACTAATGTTTCAAAAAACGGTTTACCTTTATGCACAGCATAAAAGCCTTCTGCTTGTTCGCGCGTAAGTTTCAACATCTTCATTCCAATAATTTCAATTTTATTGTTTTCTAATCGCTTGATAATCTCGCCGATTATTCGCTGTTTAACAGCATCTGGTTTAATAATAGACAATGTTTGCTGAATCATTTTGAATAACGCTCCTTTATATATTCTTATTAAAATTTTGCTATCGAATATTATTACGATTATATAAAAAATCAAGAAAAATCGAGAGCGCTGCCCAAAAGTTTTAACATTTTTAATAAAACCATTTTTTTAAAACTTGCAATTTTTGAAGATAATTATTATATTAACTTATAAAAATATATTTTGAAGCCAAAAATTAAATTTATGGGCAAAATCATACTCACAAAAATAATAAACGCTTTAAAAAAACTTTATATTCCTAAATGCGCATTAAATTATAAAACAGATTTTCAATTATTAGTATCTGTAATTTTATCTGCGCAATGCACAGATAAACAAGTAAATTTAGTGACGCCAAAACTATTTGAAAAATACAAAAATATCAATGATTTTGCAAATGCAAAATTATCGGAATTAGAAAAACTAATAAAATCAACAGGATTTTATAAAAACAAGGCAAAATCAATAAAAAATGCAGCATCAGAAATTATTAAAAATTATAATGGCAAAATTCCTGATAAAATCGACGAACTTACAAAAATTTCAGGCATCGGCAGAAAAACAGCAAATGTAATATTAGCTGAGATTTATCAAAAAGCCGAAGGAATAGTAGTTGACACTCATATCAAACGATTATCATACAGAATCGGTTTGACAAAAAATACAATACCAGAGAAAATAGAAATTGATTTAATGGCGGTTATCCCCAAAAAATATTGGATTGATTTTGCGCATTTATTAATTTCACACGGTCGCAATATTTGCAAAGCTCGCAAGCCATTATGCGGAAAATGTCAAATCAAAAAATATTGTCAAAAAAACGGATTATAAAAAATGGAGATATTAGCGCCCGCTGGAAATATTGAGATATTCGAAAAAATTATTGATTACGCCGATGCCGTATATTGCGGTTTAAAAAATTTCAATGCGCGATTAAGAGCACGAAATTTTTCATTTGACGAATTAGCTGCGGCAGTAAAATATTCTCATCAAAAAAATAAAAAAGTATATGTTACTCTTAATACTCTAATCAAAGAAATAGAAATTCCAAAAACAATAGAGATCTTACAATTTTTGAATGAAATAAAAATAGACGCTGTAATAATTCAAGATTTAGCAATTTTGAAAATCATAAAGGAATATTTTCCGAAACTTGCGATTCATTCAAGCACTCAGATGTTTTTTGCAGATAGATACTCTGCGAAATTTGGTGAATCAAATAAAATATCAAGAATAATCTTGCCGCGAGAATTAAATCTTGAAGAATTACAAAAATTAGATAAGCAAATAACAAACATCGAATTAGAAATTTTTGCTTTTGGCGCAATGTGTTATTCTATTTCTGGACATTGTTTAATGAGTTATTTTATTGGCGGACAAAGCGCTAATCGCGGAATGTGCGCTCAGCCATGTCGCAGAAAATTCAAAATAAAAAATCCAGATATTAGCAGCGCTGATACTTATTTTTCCTTAGCTGATTTATGTATAATTGACTTTTTACCTGAACTTTTAAAACTCCAAAATCTCAAAGCATTAAAAATAGAAGGACGCTTAAAACCAGCGGAAATTCTGATACCTATTATAAAATCATTCAAAACTATCATATCCGCTATTTTTAAAAATGACGAAAATTTAAACAAACTAATTGCAGATAAAAAAAAACAATTATCAGAATTAAACGCAAGACCGCTGGCGCCCGGCTATATAAATTTTTCAAGAAATTTTAATATTGCTTTTTCAGAGCAGCAGCACGACAATTATATTTTAGCAGGTAAGATTATAAAAATTTTTGAAAAAAATATATATTTTCGCGCCTTTTTAAAATTCAATAAAAACTCTAAATTCAAATTAGAACATAATAATAAACGAAATTCGCTCACTATCTATAAAATTACTGATTTGCAAAACAATGAAATTTCAGAAGCGCAGGAAAATACAGAAGTAATAATTTATACAAATTCCAAAATAAAAATAAACGATGCAATCTATGTCTTAAAAAATTATAATTTAAATAATGACAATTGCAAAAATAAAGACAAAATTAAAATCGAAAAATTTAATTTTCAATTAGACCGCGGGTTATTAAATAAAATATTGCTTTTTAAAAAAAATAATATCCGCTGCTGCGAAAAACGCTATTTATCCAAACAATCAAAAAAATATTATTATGTCAACGAAAAAAACTTGACAGCATTATCAACAAGTTTTTTTAAAAAAAATAATATTATATTGGAATTTGACATATCGACTACATCGCAATCAAATTTTAATTGGAAAACTCTAACGAATAAAAATTGCATAATTGCGCTGCCGCTGCTTTTAGACAATAGTCAGATAACAAAAAAAATATTAGAGTTTAAAGAGCGCGGTTATAATAATTTTATGATTGCGCATATAAGTCAATTAGAATTATTAAAAGAAATAATTAACGGCAATTTTAATGTCTATGCCAATCATACGCTGCATATTACCAACTCATTATCGGCAAAATTTCTTGAAAATTTAGGATTTAAAGGATTTGTCTTTGATTTCGAAAATGAACTGAAAAATATCGAAACGATAATGTCAGATTTAGAAAAATTTGTTTTTATCAAATATCAGCCGCATTTATTTTATTCGCGGGCAATCAATAAAAAATTGGATTTATCCGCAAAATATATTGATGAATATAATAAAACATATAGTTTAAAAACAATTAATAATTTATTCGCTGTTATTCCAGAAAAACCAGTATCATTAGAGACTCACACAAAATTTTTTCAAGATAACAATATAAATATAATTTACGAAATTTAAAATAAAGAATAATTTTTCACTTTAATTTTTTTTTAAAATAATTAAAATAAAATCGAATTGAAAATCTCATCATTTAGTTATAGGGAGAAAAGTTTATGGACAGCGGGCAAAAAACATTATTAATAACAATTGTCGGAGCATTATTAGCCGGACTAATTGTTATATTGTTCAATCCCAAATACAGACCAGATTATTTATTAAAAACAAATAAAACATATTATCCAGCGATTGAAGATTTAACTAAAAACGCGCCAGAATTTGAAGATAAATTATCAGCAGATGAATAAAAAAAAAATATTTGCGAAATATTCAAAAAAATAAAAAAACGGGAGTCAAAAGATGAATTTCAAAAAATTAATGGCATTTTGCTGGATATATATTTTAGGAATAATCATTGCTTCTGCGTATGTATTGAGTTCAAAGACTGTGATTTTATTTTATTCGCTTGCTGGAATATCGCTATTAATAGGCGGAGTATTATGGTATATTCAGCGCGATAATTTGAGTATTAGTGATAATCTTGTAATGACATTTATGCTTATAGGCGCATTTTTTTTAGGTTATGCCCGTTACACTCATTCCTATAATTTTGCTGACCCGCATCATATTTCAGCATTTGGCGAAGAAGAATTTAATAATAAAGCACCGACTTATCAAATAATAGGGAAAATCACAGCAGAACCTGATGTATTTCACGATAAAACGCAATTAACTATCACTCCGTATTTAATCAAACAAGTAGGCGGCAAAGAACGCTATAAAAAAGTTGCAGGCGGCGATTTAATGCTGCAGATTAAACGTAAAGATTTTCGCGGAAATATTAATCCTTTATGGGCAGCATTTTCAGTGCCGGAAGTCTACGGCGATATGGTGCGTATTCAAGGTCAAATAATGCTGCCGCGTCAAGCGAGCGACCCGTTTGGCTATGACCACAGAAAATTTATGAATTCAAATGGCGTATATGCTATAATCTACAATCCAAAACGAATAACTAAATTAGACCAAAACGAAGAGATGGACAAGCAGGAAAAAGAAATATACGAAAGCAAACGCAACAAAAGTTATAATCCATTATATCTCTTAACAAAATTGGCATTAAAAATTAAGCGCAGTATGTTAATGACTATAAAACAGACTATGCCGTATCCTGAATCAGCGTTTTTAGGTGGAATAACATTAGGGTTAAAACGCGGATTAGACGGAATGCCTACAATATTAAATGAATATTATGATAAATTCAAACAATCAGTCGAACAAGATAATCCAACAATATTAGAAGAATTTCTAAAAAATTACGATCCAGACGAAGATAAAAATAGTCAATTGATACGCGATCAATTTCAATGGTCAGGCGTAGGACATGTCTTAGCAGTGTCTGGGTTACATGTCACAATTATAACAATATTTTTGTTTGGAATATTCACAGCGCTGCGCATACATCGTAAAGTTTTTGCGCCGTTATTAATTTTTGCGCTGGTGATATTTTGTATAATCACAGGCGCTGCTCCGTCAAGCACGCGTGCTACATTAATGAATAGTATTGGCGTATTGACAATGGTATATTCAAAACGCGGATCTCGCGCAGCCGCGTTATTTTCAATAGGCGCGGCCGGTTTTTTGATATTGCTCAATAATCCATTGATAATATATGCTCCGTCTTTTATGCTGTCATTCGGCGCTGTGCTCGCATTAGTATTAGTCACAAAACCAGTTGATATTCAATTAATGAAATTGCGCGGATTACCTTTTATTTTTGCAATTTTTCTATTACTCGGATTTTTTGTAATGGTAAAATATGCGTGGTTTTTATTAGTAAATCCGATATTTTATATTCCTGCGATTATCATAATAATTTTAGTATTTAAATTATTATATAGATTAGACGAACAATATCCATTAATCGGCGATGTCGGTTATCATTCGATACCAAATGTAATAAGACAATTTTTATCTGCGCAATTTGCAATACAATTAGGAATGATGATACCTATGTCCGCTTGGTTTTTTGGAAAATTTCCTGTTGTCGGAATGCTCGCAAATTTTATTGCTATTCCATTAGTCGGGATAAACGTTCAATTAGGAATGCTCGCTGGCATTTTCGGATTGATACCCGGTATCGGATTATGGCTGGCGCTTGTCATAAACGCAACAAACTGGATATTATGTAAATTCTTTTTATGGTCTGCGCATTTCTTCTGTCAATTACTGCCGTATCCACATATTACGAATTGGACATTAAGCAGAACTTTATTATATTCAGCAGTACTAGCAATTTTTATATGGTGGGACGCATTTAACCGCAAAAAAGAAGAACTTTATTACAGAATGAAATTACCGATTTACGGCGCAGCTGGCGAAAAAATCAAAAAAATAGAAAAAGTAGCGGCATTGATAATATTGCTGATTTTAATAGTTTTGACAATGCATCCCAAACCAGACGGCGCGCGAGTAACTGTATTAGATGTCGGTTTGGCTAATGCAAATGTTATACAATTAGCAAATGGCAAAACTTTTTTAATTAACGGCGCATTAGCGCAGCGCGACGCTGTTAATCCGTTTGTCAAATTTGACCAAGGCGATAGAGTAGTATTCAATTATCTAAAAAGACAGGGAATAATTGCTATTGACGCTGTAATACTGCAATCTTTTAATGATGAATATTTAACCGGTCTGCAATCAATAGTTGAAGGAGCAATTATAAAAGAATGGTATGATATAGTCGATCATACCAAAGTCAATTCAAAAACATCTATAGAAAATTTCTTTGACGCTTTAGGCGATAGTTATTTAAAACAAAATATTGATAAACCGTATGTCCAAAAAATTTATAAAAATTATATGAAAATTTTGAAAGTATTAGAAGCAAAAAAAGTAAAATTAAATAAAATTACTCGCGGCGATATTATTGCGTTAGGAAAAGTCAAAGGCGTTGAATGCAAATTAATATGTCTCAATCCGCCGAGTAATTATGAAGAAACAGGTTTGTCATTAGAAGACAAAAGCGCAGTTTTAAAATTTTCATATGGCAGTAAATCAATAGTGTTCGGCGGAAATATATTAGAAAACGGATTAGAAGATTTATCTGAAATAGATAAAGCGGCATTAAAAACCGATGCTCTTGTGGCGCCGGGAAACGGTATGCCTCAATTATTAAGTTGGCGCACATTGAAAGATTCAGAATTAGGCGAAAAAATAAAAGAGTTCAATACCAAGGTATTAGAATTATTCGAGCCAGACTATGTAATAGCATCATATTCGCGCCCGCGTACTGCTGGCTTACCGCGCAATATAACATCAAAATATCGAGTAATGGCTAATGGCTTAACTGTTTACGAAAATTACGCAAAAGAAAAAGGCACAAGATTTTTTAGAACTGATAATGACAGGGCGGTAATGATAGATAGTAAAGATGGCAAAACATTAAAATTTACCACAATGGCAGAAATATTAAGAAAACAAAAAATGAAAGAACGCCATTTAAAAGAAAGCGATTTAGAACTACCAAAAACTACTGATACTGAAGACGAAAGCGAACGGACAAAAAACGCAGCAGATGATGTATAATGAAAAAACTTTTAATAATAATTTTAATATTTTTAATTGTAAAGCAATTATATGCGAAATTTATAAATTATCTTTATAAAAAACTTATTTTAGATTACGATAAAAACAAAAAATAATTTGCTTTGATTTTGTTTGATGAATAATAATTCCGCTGATTTGGAAAATAAAAAATATAGCGAATTGCCGAAAATATCAATAGTTTCAGTTAATTGGAATGGCGCGCAAATTTTAAATAATTTTTTAGATAATATAACAAAATTAAATTATCCGAATAAAGAAATTATCATAATAGATAATGGCTCGACAGACGCGTCGTTAGAAATTTTGAAAAATCGCGACGATATTATTTTTTACAGCATTCCAAAAAATTTAGGTTTTGCTGGAGGTAATAATTACGGTATAAAAAAAAGTAGCGGTGATTATATTTTGCTTATTAATACTGATGTTATTTGCGAAGAAGATTTATTACTTAATCTCATAAATAAAATTCAAAATTCGTCGGTTGAAAAAATTGGCGCGGTCTATCCGATTATAAAATTGCAAAACGGTAAGATTAATACGCTCGGTAGTTTTTTGTATGAAGATTATCAGCCATATAATTTAGGATTTGGCGAAGATTTAGAAAAATATTCAATATTAAAAAATACAAGAAATATTATTGGATTTTACGGCGCGTGCGTGTTGTTAAATAAAAAAATGCTTGATGAAATCGGATTAATGAACGAAGAATATTTTCTATATCACGAAGAAACAGATTTAGCGCTGCGCGGATATTTGAATGATTGGAAATATTTATTAGATGAAAAATCTGTTGTGCTGCATCTTCATTCTTATTCATCCAAACCGCTGTCAATGAAAAAAATTTTTTACAGCGAACGCAATAGATTATTCAATCTAATAAAATACGCAGAACCAAAAAAAATATTTTTTTCTTTTTATTATACTATTAAAAGATTAACGCTAAATGTTTTTAAAAAAAAAGGCTTGCATTTATCAGAAGAAAAAAACGTGGATTTTTTTTGCGTAAAAATTATTAAATTAGCAATAGCAACGATATTCGGATGGATTGCTGTTATTCCGCATATTGACCAATTAATCCATTTTAGATTATTAATTAGGCAAAACAAACAGCGCAAAAAAATTATAACTTATAAAACTATTTAAAATGGAAATAGAAACATTATTAGAAATAAAAAATTTATCAATAAATTTTATTGACGATAATAATCAAGAATATTTAGTAGTTGATGATGTATCTTTTAAAATAGCAAAAGGAAAAATTACGGGATTAGTAGGAGAATCCGGCTGCGGTAAAACTCTAACAGCACTAAGTATAATGAATTTATTACCTTACCCGATAGCAAAAATTATTAGCGGTTCAATACTTTTCAAAGATATTGATTTATTAAAAACACCAAGCGCTGAATTGCAAAAAATCCGTGGAAAACAAATCAGTATGATTTTTCAAGAGCCGACCGCTTCGCTGTCTCCTTTAAAAAAAATATATCATCAATTATCTGAAACATTAGATATCCATAATTATTCTCTAAATTATAATGAAAAAAAAAAATTATGTCTTGAATGGCTTGAAAAAGTAGGCATTCCAGAAGCAGACAAAAGATTAGAGGCATATCCATTTGAATTATCCGGGGGTATGCAGCAGCGAGTGATGATAGCAATGGCATTAATTACTCATCCTGAATTATTGATTGCTGATGAACCGACCACCGCATTAGATGTTACAATACAGGCGCAAATTTTGAACTTAATTTTGAAAATGCAAGAAGAACTAAAAATGGCTGTGCTGTTGATTACTCACGATTTAGCGATTGTATCAGAAATTTGCGAATATGTAATTATTATGTATGCTGGCAAAATTGTTGAGATGGCTAATACAATTGAATTATTCAAAAATCCGCTGCACCCTTATACAAATGGATTATTAAAATCAATAATTGATTTAACTCAAAAAACTGAAAAATTATATAATATTCCGGGCATAGTACCTGCGCCTTCCGAAAAAATTAATGGCTGTAAATTTTCACCACGCTGTCAGTCAGCAAAAGATATTTGCTTTAATAATATTCCGCAATTAAAAAAATATTCTGACAATCATTATGCCGCGTGTTTCTGCATTAATTAATAATAAAAAACTATGCACATATGTGCGAATGTGCGCACATTCGCACATACCTTTTTCATAAAATAGTTGAATAAAAAAATTTATGCGCGTATTGCGTCCCCGCGCTCGATGAAAATAAAATTCATCTCTTTACATTTTACTTTACGCTTTACGGTGAATTTTTTTAACACGAAGATAAAACAAGACACAAAGAAGAAATTTTTTTTTTCTTTGTGGATTTCTGTTTATTTTTTTCTAACACAAAGACGCTAAGATCCTCAAAGACACTAAGTTTTTTTTAATTTTAAATTATAAAAATACTTTTTTCTTTTTTATTCTTTGTGTCTTATTATTCCTTAATGTCTTAGTGTTTATTTTTTTTATTATTCAACCGCTTGGCGATGAAAAAATAAAATTCACCGCCGAGCATTGTAATCGCCGATTTTAGATCAAAGTAAATATTACACCACGCAAATTAAAATTTGCGATTATTATTTCTGCGCAATTTATTTGGAAAAATTTTTTACTGCGCTCGACCCGCAAAAAAACAAAAAAAAATATTTGACATTTTTTTTATTTTGAATATAATGCTTCACCATTAGCATTTTTGCTATATAAAAAAATGCTGGCGTAGCTCAATTGGCAGAGCAGCTGACTTGTAATCAGCAGGTTGCGGGTTCAAGTCCCATCGCCAGCTCCATTATAAAAAACTGGGGAGATTCCAGAGAGGCCAAATGGGACGGGCTGTAAACCCGTTGGCGCAAGCCTTCGGTGGTTCGAATCCACCTCTCCCCAGTAATACAAAATTTTAATTCCATTGATTAAACAAGCGGCTGTAGTTCAATGGTAGAACCATAGCCTTCCAAGCTATTTATGCCGGTTCGATTCCGGTCAGCCGCTCCAAAATAATCTTTTTTAAAATTATTTACAAAAAAAATCAAATCTAAAATTTTAGCTTGTATTTTTATTGTAAAAATTTTTTTGCTGTATTTTTTTACAATTTTACAAAATAATAAATATTAAAAAATTGATAAACAAAAAGAAAGTCAAAAAGAAAAAAAATTGCTATTACTATTTGGTAAAAGAAAGATTGGAAACGAGGGAATTTTATGAAAATAAATAAATACAAAAAAAACTACGGGTTCACATTATTAGAAGTATTAGTTGCTGTTGCGGTAATGGGAATATTAACAGTTGTATTATCAACATTATTACAAATATCATTGAAAGCCTGGCGTATCGGCGGGTCACAAATAGATACTACGCAAAATGCTCGTCAAGCTGTAGACAGATTAAAAGCAGATATAATTGGCGCTTTACCTGCAATGAATGGCGATACTATCAATCATTTATTTTTATTTCAAGTAGAAAAAGATAAAATGATGGATACTAATTTAGCGAATTTAACGACATTCAGTTCAATAAATCAACCGGCAGCAGATAAATTAGATATAGTATCGTTATCTGCGACCACCCCAGATGACCTTTTTGATATAAAAAAATATTGGTTTTATTTAGGCAATGCTAAAGGAATCACTACTCGTGTAGATTTAGGAAATCCGCGCCAAATGGAATTAGACGGGGGCACTGGAAATAATTTGTTTCTCATTCGTAATTTTGAAAGCACACAAAATATAGTAGGTAGTGATGCTCTACCTATTGTCAGAGATTGGTCTGCCGCATCATTTAGAAATTATGCTGTGCCTATTGCTAATAATATTACATCAATAAAATATACTTTTTGCGAGACTAATTATACTTGGACAGATAACTGGACATCATCAAAGAAGTATTTGCCGCAATTAATAAAAATTGGATTTACAGCAGCGCCTGAAATTGTTAGTGATTTAGGTGATCCGACAATGATTGCCACTGGAATTTCAATGGCAGCGACAATAAAATTATTTCAAAATAATGCTCCTAATAATTGGTGGTAAAATATTTTATTGAGGCGATAAAATTATGAAATTAAAAAATAACAACAAAGGTTTTTCATTATTAGAATTATTAATAGTCGTGATAATTATCGGAATATTAGCATTAGGGTTACTTCCTAATTTTCGCGAGTCAATTAAAGCAGTAAGAATGAGCACAGCTGGAAAATCATTATGCGCGGCAGTTAGATTAGCGCAGCGTTATGCTGTATCAGAAAATAAAACTGTTAATTTATGCATAGATATAGATAATGAAAAGATTTATGCTGAATTTTCAGACGGTACTTTAATAGCGCAAAGCACTTATACTATGCCGTCGGAAGTTAATATAACAAGCGTAAATTATAGAGTAACGACAATTAATTTGGTTCAAACATCAGGAATTTATCAAATACCATTTCGCCCTGATGGCAGCGTGGGTAATATGTTCAATTTTGTAAGATTTGCATATAGTCCCTATAAAGAGACAGATGAAAGTCTTACTAATAAAAATGAATATCGTACATTAGTTATCCAAGGGCAAACATCAAGACCTAAAATTTTAAATTATGGTTGGATGACTAATTTTGAATAATAAAAATATGGAAGGAAAAAAAATATGAAAAATTTGCTAAAACAAAATATCAAAAATAAAAGCGGTGTGACATTAATTGAATTAATGGTGGCATTAGCAATATTGTCTGTATCATTAATACCAATAATGAGCACATTACAATTTGTTTTGAATAAAAATAGCAACACAACTGAATATACAAAAGCGATTTTAACTGCTCAAACAGTAATGTCTTTATTAATGTCGCAAAGTACAAGTTATCCTTGTCAAAATCCAGATGCTACTTGGAACTATAATACTAATTATTCAAGTTTAACATCTATTGGCGATGCAAATAATCCAGAGCCAAGTCCAGATTATAAAACGGTGTGGTGGTGGGCTGTTGTTACAACTATCTCAGCAGGTACCGATTCAAACAGCAATACCTACGATGAATACAAAAAAATAGATTTGTATATCAAATATTTAAAATCAGGAATAATTGACCCTGTGCCATTACAATTTACCTGTTACAGGTATAATTTAGATTAGGAAAAAAATATGAAAAAAATAAAATTACAAAAAAATAAAAATGGCTTTGCCGCAATTGTAACATTGTGGATTATTGTATTAGTTGTCGCGATACTTGCCGGCTATGCTTATAATCTTATTGAAGAATTAAAATTAACTAATGTCCAAAAATATGAAGTTCTATCTGAATTCAATGCTATTAATGCCTTTAATAAAGCGCTTGCTTATATTAGCAATAATCGCCAAAACAAACCGACCGCTACGGATTTGATTATCACAGAAGTGCGAGTATCCACTAATAAAGCAGAAGAATATATTGAAATTTATAATCCAACAGATGAAATAAAAAATGTAACTGATTATACTATAAGAATAACTATTGCCGGCACAAATTATGACAGGGCAATTAGTGATTGGAATAGCGTTACGAGCGCCGGTTCATCAAAACCATATCATATCACAAATTCAACAAATTTAAATCCGGGTGCGTATGCTGTGATTCTGCCATTTGATTATAAAGATACAGTTATTTATGATTCATTTATACCGCCTGCATCGCTGATATTAGCATTAAATGGCGATGGCGCTGGAAGTTGGTTGGGCAGCACGCCATCTGGATTCGGCAATGCCTCGAAAGACTCTGAAACAACAGTTGCATTACGAAAAAGTGGCTCTACTATATCATCTATTACATTAAATCCTGGCGGCGGAGCATTGAATACTAATGCTGCTTATGAACAAACTAATTTCAGAGACGACGGCGCTTCTTTTGAAGAATGCGATGCAGCAAACTTAAGCGGTGCGGCATTTATTAAAATAACAGGAACGCCCGGAGCATTAAATACAACAGTGAAATTTTCAACAGATAAAACATCAAATTTACCTTATATTCTGCCGCGAGCAAGTTGGATGAGCGGCGCATCAGCAGTTGAATTTGACGAGGACGGCGATACCAAATTTGTATGGTGGGCTACTCCAAGTACTGCGAAATTCAATGTCAATCATAATTTATTATCAGGTTCAGCAGCAGTATCAAATGAAGGAGACAGCGCAATTGATAACTACATATTTTATTATTTCACTCCTGATTCTTTGCGTTCGCCAGTAGCAAAAGATATTTTAAAATACAAGTCTTTATATGATACAGGCGCAACACCACTACCTATTTATGGTAAAAGATATAGATTTGCCGATGAGTTTTTCTTGGTCAGCGGCGTAGGTATGGGGGTTTACAGGACATCTGCTCCTTCTGTTTTTAATATTATAGAATTATCCGCTTCTTATCATCCTTTAAATATTGGAAACTGGCGGATTTATCCGTATATTATAAATCATTCAAATAAAGAAACTGTTATTGGCAATGCTGGTATTATTTCAGCAAAACCTACGCCATTTGGCATTAATAATCCTTATGGTAGCCCAGGCGAAGCAAAAACTTATGCAGATTTAATTGCTAATGCATTATATGATGGTAGAATTACAAATAATACAAATTTATATGATGGCGTTGGCGCTGGATTAACAACTAGACACGGAGCATTATATGAATTTCTAAAGACTATAAATGATATGAATTATTCAAATTTTTCAAGCGATCCTGATCGCGGAAATTGGCTAAAAGATTTCTTTATGCTTAATTCAATTGGCGGACTTCATAGTATTCCAGTTGCATTTGGTCCTACATACGCATTAGGTAAATATATGTATTGGGAAATTAATATTGAGGGCTATGCAAATTGGCAAGGTAGCGGCGCTGATAGACGACCAAAACGCATAAAACGCCTGCGCGCAGAAGTAGCAGTGCCAATTTATAAAAATCAGCCTGCGCCTGATAATAAAATAAAAGTTATTTTCTGGGCTGAAGATTGGTCAAGTGGAAAATGGCGAATAAGCAATTATTAAAATCGAGTTTTTTTCTATTATTAACATATTGATATTTAAAGCAATAAATAAAAACACAAAAAAAACATACAAAAAACTTGACAAATTAAAAAAAATATGTTAATAATATAATCACCCTCAAACAAATAAGCATTAACAATACCCGCGTATAGTTTATATTTTTAATGATTATTTTTGATATTTTTGTAATTAATTTAGGTGAGCAGGCGTATTATCCTGTATCTTAAAAAAAAATCAAAGATAATCTAAAAAAATAATTTTTGGGAGGTGGTAAAGCGAAAAAGTCATAAGTTATATTGATTTTATTTTTTAGAAAAAAAGTAGGTTGATTTTTTAGGGATAAGAAATGACTTACTTTTTTAAAGTTTGTTATTGACAGGGAGGGATTTATGACACTAAGTATTCATACGAATGTTGCATCTGAATATGTGAGCAGGAATATCAATAGATATAGTTCTGCATTTATAAAGACAATCGGTAGGATAGGGTCTGGCGAGCAGATACAAAGTGCAGCAGATGACGCTGCTGGTTTAGCGCTATCAAGTAAACTAAAAGTAAATATTCGCAGTTGGCAGAAAACTATTCAAACAATATCAAGTGGTATAGATATGCTAAAAACAGCAGAGGATGCATTAGTTTCGCAATCTGAGGCATTAACCAAAATGAAATCACTGGTATTGCAAGGCGCTAACGGTTTATTAACAAATTCAGATAAAGATAATATAAACAATGAATTAAGTGAACTACTTAAAAGCATAAATGAAATATCTAATAATTCTATATTCAATGGACAGAATATTCTACAAAATATAAAGACAGAAGGCTCTTATACTTATACTGACCAAACTGGCGCATTATCTGATATAAATGCTACAAGTATGACTATAAATAGCAATAATCCAATAACATTAGGAACGCATAAACTTGAAGTAACAGGAATAGATGCAATTATCACTAATATAGACACAAGCGGAATAGTAGGAGAAATAGAGTCAGCATACGGGCCAAAATGGGGGGACAACAACACATTATATTTTATTATGAATGATAATGACGGCGGCAATGCTTTATACAGCATAAATAAAAATGGCAGTGGTTTGACGAAAGTTACTGGTCCGATTGGCGGGTCAGGGATTCGTGAATTTGATGTGTCGCAACAAGGATATATTGCTGTAATTTTAGAAAATGGCGATGTCTATGCTAAACGTGGTGGGACAGTATTTACGCAAGTTGCAACAAATTCGCTATCAGCAAATGATGGTATATCTTGGAATGCCGCAGGCGATAAATTCGTATATCGCGGCACTACTATTACTCAATTGCATATTTATGATTTTAATACTTCTACAAATACCACATTAAATTTAGGCAGCGCTGTTAATAATCCGTTTTGGAACTGGTCTGATAATAAGATTTATTACAGGGTATTTGCAAGCGGCGCTGGAAGAATCGGTAGTATTAATCCAGATGGCAGCGGACAAAATAACAGCACTTATAATTTAGCAGGCGGAGATTATTGGCCCACATTAAGAAACGGGAATTTTGCTTCTGGTTCAACAATTAATATGGATGCTTCAAGTATAATTTATTCAAATCAAGGCGCAAATTTTAGCGGGTATAATCCTGAAATTTCGCCAGACGGCACATTAATAGCGAGTATTGTTCCTACCACAGCTGGAAATACTAATAATATTCAGATACATACTATTGCTGGCGCTGTATCACAAGCATCTATAAATGATAATTCTTTAAAAAATAGTTTATTCAACGTTTCGCCATATATTGCAGCAAATGCAGATGTCGGAACAGACATTTATACATTTACTTATTCAGAAAGCAGCAATACTTGGACAGTGAAAAATTCTGATAATGTCACAATCGACAGCGGACTCAGCGGCGGAACATTGCATAATGTCGGCAATCTCGGATTAATGGTTAATATTAAAAATACCACAAGATTAAGAGACGGTGATACTTTTACTATTTCAACAGAAGCGCTTGCGAAAATTACGCTTGATGCTAATAGCGATTATTCGTATTATACAGTTTATGATTTCAAAGATGATACTACTACGGTAACAGCAAAAGACGGTAGTTATGTAGAATTAAAATTTGCTACTGGCGGTCCGAAAGTAGGGTCATATACATTTACAGTGTCTGGCACGCAGTCAGAAACATATAATTCAATAGAAATCAATACTGATAATACTTTAAAATCTAAACTTGATATCGGTCTACCGCTGAATTTTACAACTAAAAGTTTGAATATAGATAATGTTTCAGTAGGTAATACTTTATTTTCAAAAGAAATGTTGAATATGGTAGATAACGCTATGTCTAAGATAGTCCAAGAACGCGGTAAAATCGGTGCAACTATAAATCGTCTTACACAGGCACTGGATTTAGCAGAAGAACAATTACTTGCAGCACAGCGGTCTTACAGTGCTATAGCAGATGCTGATATTAGTTATGAAACAATTCTTAATTCTATAACAAAGAATTTTTTGCAATCTAATATTGCGATGTTATATGGTTCGACAATAAATTCAAATGCTATTGCTGGATTATTGAATTCCAGTAATGATTTCAAAGATTTTGATTTGATGGGCAATTGATTATTTTTTTTAGTGAACTATAAAAAAGAAAAGAGTGCCATAACTTATACGCAAAATGGCTGAATTAAAATAATTCAAAACGCCTTGCGTATAAGTTATGGCATTTTTATTTTAATATAAATTGCGCAACTTAAAAACTCTAATAAAATAATATTAAGCGTGAAAATATGAAAACAAAATCACAAAAATTACTAATTCGTATAATAATTATTTTATTTGATGACGAAACCAGATAATCTGCCGTTTGGCATAATGACGAGTTTGTAACTTTATTTTGTAAGATAAAGTGTCAAAATCAATTCGATTATTTAAAAAACTAATAATTTCTCTATATCCCAAACCTTCAAATGCTGGGCAATTTTCGTTAAAGCCGTTTTTTAATATTTCTTGGGTTTCTTCAATCCAGCCATTCTTCAACATCTTATCAGCGCGCGCATTTATAGCATCATATAATTTTTTGCGCGGAATATCTAATATAATATAGAATGGTTTAAACTTTGAAATTTTAGGAGTATAGGATAATTGCAATTCTGAAATTGGTTTGCCGGTAATCATATAAACTTCTAATGCGCGAATAATGCGTTTTCTGTCGTTTTTGTGAAATTTTTGCGCTGTTAGTTTGTCGATTTCTTGGAGTTGAGCGAATAATTCGTCATTATTATTTTTTTCAAGCTCTGCTCTGATTTTTTCATCTGCCGCCGGCCCTTCAAATAATCCGTTGAATAATGCTTTAATATAAAATCCTGTGCCACCTAATATTATTGGCAATTTATTTTTTTGAAAAATTTCAGAAATAATATTTTCCGCGTTTTCTGCAAATTCAGCGGCAGAATATCTTTGATTTGGTTCTATTATACTTATTAAATGATGCGGCAATTTTTCTAATATTTCTTTTGACGGTTTGGCAGTGCCGATATCCAAATATTTATAAATCTGTCGAGAATCAGCTGAAATAATTTCAATATTATATTTTTCTGAAATATTGTAGGCAAGTTCAGTTTTACCAGAAGCAGTCGGTCCGGCTATAACAAGCGCTAATTTTTCGTCAAAACATTTTTTTATAATATCTTCAATTTCTTTTGAAAATTTATTATCACTAATTATCATTATTATAGAAATAAAAAAAACGGGGCTGTCTAATAAATTTAGTCAACCCCGCTTAAATAAAAATAAAAAAAATAATCTTAAATATTATTAAAAGTTAATTCTTTTTCCACCGTCTTTTAATAAATCGCCCAATAATTTTGGAGCATCTTCAAATTTTGCTAATAAAATCATTGCGGCAATTACAAAAGGTTTATAACTTGCTTCTTTATATGTGTCTAATCTATATCTTTCAAATACGCTCGCAGCTACTTCGCCGGCTTTGCAAGATACGCCTGTTATATCAGCAGGTAAACAGTGCATATACAGCGCTTTTCCGTCTTTTGTTAATTTCATCAAATCTTCTGTACATTCCCAATTTTTGTATTTTGCATTATTTTCTAAACATTTTTTTTCTAATGCTTTTAAACCTGCATCATCATTATTCTTTAATAATTTTACGCGTTCTTCCATTACTTTAAAAGGCGCCCAACTTTTTGGATACACTATATCGGCATTTTTGAACGCTTCCTGCATACTATTAGATATTTTAAATTTTCCTCCAGATTTTTCAGCATTTTTCTTAGCTACTTCAATTGTTTCTGGCAATAAATCATACCCCTCAGGATATGCTAATTCTACTTCCATTCCCATTCTTGTCATTAATCCGATAATACCTTGCGGAACAGATAATGGTTTGCCGTAACTCGGCGAATACGCCCAAGTCATCGCTATTTTTCTACCTTTCAAATTTTCTAATCCGCCAAAATATTTTTTAAGCCAGCATAAATCAGCCATTGTTTGCGTAGGATGGTCTATATCGCATTGCAAATTTACAATTGTTGGACGCTGATGTAAAACGCCGTTTTTATAGCCATCATCTAATGCCGCGCCGACTTCGCGCATATAACTATTGCCTTCACCTATATACATATCGTGGCGAATACCAATAACTTCTGATAAAAACGATACCATATTGGCTGTTTCGCGGACAGTTTCACCGTGAGCTATTTGTGATTTGCCTTCATCTAAATCCATTAGCGCTAATCCTAACAGATTAATTGCTGATGCAAAAGAAAATCTTGTGCGGGTAGAATTGTCTTTAAAAATAGAAATGCCTAATCCTGATTCATACACTTTGCAAGAAATATTGTTTTCATAAAGATTTTTCAATATTTCAGCAGTTTCTAATGTCGCTAAAATGTCATCGTCAGATTTTTCCCAAGTTAAAAGAAAATCCTTGCCGAACATTTCAATGTTAAGTTTTTCTAACAACTTAACACTGTCTTTAATTTTACTTTTTTTCATATATTTATTTATCCTCCTCAAAAACTTTATTTTTTCTAAAACAATATATTATTTTCATAAAAAAATCAATATAATATTTTAAAAACGCGTTTTTATGAGTGCAGTCAAAAATTGTTCCAAATAAATAAATTGTCGCAGAATATTAATTGCAAATTTTAATTTTCGTGGTGAATTTTACGATGATATAAAATTGGTATTGCTATCAAGTATATATAAATCCCCATTTCGTTTAATCATTAACAATAAAACAGATAATTTTAATATTTCGATACATTTTGAAAAACATTTTGTTTTTCTCATTAATCTTGCTAAAAAGTAACTCAATATCGAATTATAATCTTCAACCGTAAATGTTTCCGATTTAGATTGTATATGTTTTTCTCCGTGAATAAAATCTTCATACGGTTTCCAATAATCTGTTGCGACTTTATTGATTTTTTATTTTTTATTGCATCCCATAATTTTTCGCCCGTTTCAGTTCCTCTTGTCCCAAAAACACAATTGATGAATTTTTTCCTATATCTATCAACAGCAATCCATATCCAGCAGTAGTTTTTTTTAGTTATATATGTATGTGCAATTCATCTAATTCGACAATTTCAATTTAGTGATGGCTTCGAAGTTTTTCTATGTCTTTTCCGAATTTTTTTATCCATTTATAAATTGATACATTACTTACTTTTAACAATCTTCCTATTGCTCTAAATCCTAATCCTTCCAAATACAATTCAAATGCATTTTTCTTTAAATTATTATCTTTGGCTGTTATTTTTTTTCGACTGTATAGTAATAGTTGCATTTCTTATATCTTTGTTTTAATTTTACTATTCCAGCTTTAACAAATTCACTTGATTTACAACACGGACAATTCATTATACTACATCTCCTTTTTAATAATATTAATACAGTATATTATTCTTTATTTATTTTTGTCAGCCGTTATATATACTTGATTAGCAATACCATAAAATTTAATATTGTCAGGCAAGATGGCTGACATACAATTAGAAATTTTTTTCAAATTTTAGATTGATGTTTTTGCCGTCGAATACAACTGCGATTTTGATAATATTTGAATAGCCCTGCTGTATCGGTATATCATATTCGTCTATCAGTATCACTGCTTTTTCATTAAAATGTTTGTATAGATAATCTGATAGTTTTCTGATTGACTTTTCATAATCTGATTTTAACGCTTCGCGCGCCATTATTTGTCTATATAATTTTTTATCTTCGTCTGTTAATTCATTCGCTTCAAGTAAATATCTATGTTCGCTATATACTTCTGTAATCAATGATTTTATTTTATTAAAGCATTCTTCCCATTCGCGGTTTTTTTACATCTTTGAATGTCAGATAAATTACAGGTTATCTGCCTTGATGTTCATTGAATTCCGACTCTTGCGCTATCGCTAATCCATCAAATAATCTCCGATTTTTATCTGCGTTTTTTCTATCAAAAAAATAGCGCAGTGTCGATAAATTCAATGTCTTGCCAAATCTGCGAGACCGCGGAAATAACATTATCGCAGAACCGTCTGCGATCATCTCTTTTATCAACAGCGTCTTATCTATATAATAATCGCCCGACTCTATTATATCTTTAAAATCAGATCTGCCTACCGGTATTCGTTTTTTCATAACTTTAAATATATACGATTTGTAGTTAAAAATCAAAAAAAAATTAGTAAAAATCTTATTTTATTTTTGGAAAAAGATGTAAGATTATTCTAATAATTTTTTTCGCAATTCTTTATCTTTGAAAACCTCAATAAAATTTGGGTCAACAAATAGTTCATTAAGATTTTTATTTTTCAAAGATTCAGCTAAATTCTCATTATTTAAAAGTTTTGTCAATTTTTCAGAATTGTTAATTTTAGATTTTGCTGCTTCTGGATTTGTAAGCAAATCATTTTTTAGTTTTTCAATTTTTTCTACTAATAATACAGCATCAGAAATATTAGGTATTTCATATTTATTTTTAATTGTTAGATAAATTTTTTGTGATATAGTATTTTTTGCTTTTTCATCAAATGATCTTACTAAATTTAATAGATAAAAAATTATAAAAAGTATTATTAATGCTTTTAAAATTCCAAATAATGCGCCAATGCATCTATTAAAAAACGAAAGTTGAATCACAGATATTGCTTTGCTAATAATTTTGCCAATTATAATTACCGCTGCATACACAATTGAATATACTATTATTCCGACAATTATTTTCCAAATAAAAAATGAAAAACCGAATTTTATAGTGAACAATAGCGCAAGTTCGTTATTAGAAAAATAAACGGCGATTGCCGCAAACAGCGCTGCGATAATTTTAAATAATTCATTTATAAAGCCGCGCCAAAATCCTAATAAGAAATTAATCAAAATAATAATTAAAGAAAAATAATCTAAATAAATCCATTTCATAGATTAATTTCCGTAATCTTTGAATAATTTTATGAATTCAGCCAATAAATCTCTATTTAAAGCGTCGCCCATTTCATTAAACATAATTTTGAACGCCGGAAAAGAACCGAGCGCATTTTTATAACATCTTTGAGAAGTAAGCGCATCAAAAATATCGCATAATGCCGCAACTTGCGCTTCGATAGGTATGTCTTTTATGCCTTCTGGATACCCTTTGCCATTAATTTTTTCGTGATGATATAATACTATATTATAGATTGTCTTGTCGTCATAATTAAATGTCTTTACAATATTATAACCAATTACAGGATGCGTTTTAACTAATTCCCATTCTTCTGGCTCGAGTTTGCCGGGTTTGAATAATATTTTCGGATCTATTTCTTTTTTACCGATATCATGCAATAGCGCGCCGGTTGTAATTGACTGTAATTTTTCGTTTTTCATCCCTAATGACTGCGCAAATATTGTAGCAATAAGCGCAACATTAAGCGAATGCGTGAATGTGGTATATTCAAACTGCAAATTTTCTAGAATATTTTTCATTTCAAAATCGCTTGCAGTTAAAATAGTAATCGCTGTATCTGATAGTATTTCAGCAGATGCTTTGGTATTTGATACTTCTTCGCTTTCAGAAAATAACTGCGCTAAAACAGTGCGCGAGGCTTGATAATAATATTTCGATTTTTCTTTATTGTTAATATTTTTATCATCAACAATATTTTTCAGATTTTGTTTGAGATACCCGATATATTTTTCTTTTTCTTTTTTTTCAATATATAAATTTAATTTTTTGGCTATAATATTTTGACGATGTTTTTCAGTAAAATTCACTTCTGCGCCGCGATACAAAACAAAATTGTTATCGTGAAGAATATATAAATTAAATCCTAATAATTTTTCATTAAGCAAAGTGCCGAGGTCTATTAACAAAAAATTTTCTTTATTGTCATTCAGCATAATTACTGCCCTAAAAATTTAAGTTTTTTTAATAATTCTACTGCTTCGTTATAATATTCGTCATTATCTTTTGTTCGGCTTAAATATTTATTGAAATAATTTTTTGCTTGGTCATTGTTGTTCAATTTATAATGTAGTTTACCTAAATTAAAATAAATCGCCGGCAGTTCCGGATAGAATTTTAACAATTGTTCGAATATAATTATAGCTTCTTTTAATCTATTAGTCAAATCGTATAAATCCGCTAAATTAAAATACGCTTGAATATGCTTGTCATCATAAAGCAGTGCTTTTTTCAGATAATCTTCGGCAATATCGTATTTTTGTTCAATAATATTTATATAGCCCAAATTATTTAAAGCTGCGGCATTGGTTGGATCTTTATCCAGCGCGCTAATAAAATAAAATTTAGATTTTTCGAGATTATTAATTTGATAATATAACAGCCCTATTGCCGCATCAATATATGTAGAATTAAGCGAATATTCTTTTATCAAATTTTCTAAATGACTAATCATTTTTATTGGGTCATTATTAATACTATCCCCATAAAGTTTTATATAAAGCGCGACTATTTCTTGATTTTTATAATTTAATTTTAATTCTTTAAACGCATAATCAAGCGCTTTTTGCTGTTTTCCTAATTTTAGATAACTTAATGCAATATTGAAATTTATAAATAACTCTTGCGGATTTAAAGCGATTATTTTTTTATAAGTTTCTATTGCTTTATCGAGTTCATTTTGTTTGATATAAATAAAAGCCAAATTATTATATGCTGGAATATAATCAGGATTTTCATTGATAATTTCAATAAAAATTTTTTTTGCGTCATTATAATTTTTATTATTTAGATTTGCAGTAGCCAAATTATATTTTGTCTGCGCATCAGTGTTATTAAATTCTAATGCACGTTTATAATATTTTATCGCTTTTTTATAATCGCCGAGCAGCGAATAAATGCTGCCGATATTAGCAAGCGCATTATACAAATCCGGCTTTAATTTCAATGATTCTTCATAATGATAAATCGCTTTTTCAAAATTATAAAGTTTAGTATAAGCAACAGCTGTATTAAAATGGACAATCGGATCATTCGGACGCTCTTTTAGTTTTTTTATCCAATTATTTACAGTTGCTTCCATAATTTTTTATTCTACTCTTATTTTGTTTTTTAAAATTTCGTATTTATCGCCGACCAGCGGCACTTCCTTTAAATTTTCTATTTTTTTAAAAGTGCCGTAGCGCTCGCGATATTTTATTATCATCTCAGCTTCTAATTTGTTCAATTTTAATTTTTCTATTAATTCAGTAATTTCTGCCGTATTGATATTTACAGTCGATTTATTCGCTTCCGAACGAAGTTGAGTTAAACTTTTTACTGGCATTGACGCGTTTAATTCAACATAAAAATTTTTTCTGATAATATCCATTTTACTTGACAAGCCCGGCAGCAGCGCCAAATCATCAATACTTGAAAAATATCCGTATAATTCACGATAGTGCAATATTACTGCTTTATCAATATCAGTTAACCCCTTGATTTTTTTTAATTCGTCTTCGCTGATTTTATTAATATCATACATATTAGTAAATTTAGACGATTGTTCTAATGTTGGCAGCGGCGGCGGCGGAATAAAATCAATTTGTTCATTTATCTGCTGTGTCTGAAGCGGCGTTGAATATTGCAATTGGTCCAACGCTTCTACTTCTATATTTTCTTTATTCGATGATTGATGGCGATTAATTTGTTCGATTATTTCAAGCAAATAAGTATCTATATCCGTTTGGTGTTGCTGGTCTTTTTTTAATTCTGTTTTTTTTAATTTTTCAGCGTATTCTTCAAAAATCTCAACTTCAGAAATATATTTTTTTTTGAGTTTGACAGTTTGCGATAAATAATAATCAGATTTTATTTGATCATTGATTTGATAATAAGCCACTCCTAATTCATATACTATTTGATAATCACTCGGATTTTCTTTAAGCGCCTGAATTAATAGATTTATCTTTTCAGTCATATTAGTTGACATTAATGCTTGCTCATATAAAATTCCGGCATTAATAATATTAATATTCGCTATTAATAAAAATAAAATTAAAAAAAATTTTCTTTTCATTTTTAATAATTAATCTAAAACAATTAATTGAGTTAATGTCTTTGTAATATTTTGTTCGCCTTCGTCAAATTTAGAATTATTATTGCTATCATTAAACAGAATGATTTCAGCGTTCAATGTCCCTGTAATTCCCGCAATAAATGCAAATTTTAATATATTAGAACCTTGCAAGATTCTAAATAAAAATTCTTTACTTGTTTTTTTATCTGAAATTAATTCTAAATTATTGGAAAGCGAAGAATCTGATAACTTCATATAATTATTGAAAACAATCGACAATTTTAGATTGCTGATATTAGTATTCGGTAAAATCAAAGAATATCTTAAAAGTTGATTAATTTCGCTACGGCTTTGATATATAATATTAAAATCAGTAAGTTGCATTGCTGCTGACGCCGCCGCTGCTTGCGGTTCTGTTTTTTTTTCGATATTTGTTGTCGTCGATTTTTTTAATGATTTATTATCTATCACTAATTTTGGATTTTTTCGCGGCTGCTCCGTTTCTGGCATTTCAAAATTTTCTCTTTTATTAGAAGCGCTCGGTCTTCTGACAACATCAGCAGGTAGTTTCATAATCGCGGCTTTCATCAGCGCTACTTCGCGGGTAAGTTCGTTTATTCTGAATTTAAGCGTATCTACTTCGTTTTGTAATTCTTCGATCATCCGCGCATCCCGTATTTTTTGGAAATTCGAATTTTGCGCAGAAAGTCCTTTATTAAAAATAATGATTATTACAGTCAAAATATATAAAAATTTCAAGATAATTTGCATAAATTGCCGCATAAAAATTAATAAAATTAAAAAAAAAATTATACAATTAAATAAAAAAAAGTCAAAAAAAATATTGACTAAAAAAAATTGAAACTTATAATTTTCCAATATGGAATTTTATTTTTTGGAGTAAATAAATAAATGAATATTTTAGTATTAGGCGGCGCCGGCTATATTGCTTCGCATATCTGCCTTGATTTGATTGACGCCGGGCATAAAGTTACAGTTTTTGATAATTTATCCAAAGGCGACAAAAAAAATGTATTTCAGCAATCAGATTTTTTTTACGGAGATATTTGCAATATTAAAGATTTAGACGAAGTAATGAAAAAAAATAAATTTGACGCAATTTTTCATTTTGCCGCATTTAAAGCGGTCGGCGATTCAATGATAGCGCCTGAAATTTACGCGAATAATAATATAATAGGTTCTATAAATGTTTTAAATAAAATGGTAGAATACAAGATAAAATATATAATATTTTCATCTACCGCCGCTGTATATGGCGAGCCGGAATATATCCCGATAGACGAACAGCACAGATTAAAACCTGAAAATTATTATGGTTTTTCAAAGATAGTAATTGAAAATAATATCAAATGGTATTCAAAATTGAAAAATATTAGATATGCTATACTACGTTATTTTAATGCTGCTGGTTATGATGTAAAAGGAAGAATTTCTACTATTGAAAAAGAAGTAACAAATCTTATACCTGTCGCTATGGAAGCACTGTTCGGCAGACGCGAATATCTACCTGTATATGGCGATAATTATCCCACAAGCGATGGCACCTGTATTAGAGATTTCATTCATCCGAATGATTTAGCAAGCGCGCATATCAAAGCGCTTGATTACATTATGACAAAAAACGAAGATTTATTAGTTAATCTCAGTCAAAATAGCGGGACAAGTGTATTTGAAGTTATAAAAGCAATAGAACGGCTGACAGCAAAAAAACTAAATTATAAAATTGTAAATAGAAGATTAGGCGATCCTACCACTGTTATCGCATCAAATAAATTAGCATTTGAAAAATTGCAGTGGCAGCCGCAATACAGCAATATTGATACAATTATAGATACAACCTATAAAGTTTATAAAAATGTTTATGGCGAACCATAAATAAAATTATTGCCGCTATGCAAAACAAAAAATTTCTAATACTTTTAGCCACTGCTTTGTGTTCGTTTTTAACGCCAATAGCAATATCATCTGTAAATATTGCGCTTCCAGCAATAATAGAAGAATTTAATATAAACAGTGTAACTGCCGGCTGGATTGTAACCGCTTATTTGTTTGCTAATGGCGTATTTCTTGCGCCGTTCGGAAAATTAGGCGATTTACGCGGAAAATTTAAAATATTCAAATTTGGTGTATTGTTATATCTATTATCGAGTTTATTTATTATAATGTGTTTTTCTATTATGCCGCTCTTGATTTTTCGAGTTATTCAAGGATTGAGCGCTGCGATGATGTGGAGCGTATCAATCGCTATACTTGCCGCAGCGTATCCGATTAATGAACGCGGTAAGGTCTTGGGCATTAATATAGCGGCTGTATATTTAGGATTATCATTAGGCCCATTTTTCGGCGGAGTAATAACTTATAATTTTAGTTGGCGATATATTTTTGTTTTTATTTCGATTATTTCTTTCGCGCTGTTTATTGTGACTTTTTTTCTTATCAAAAAAATTGAAGAGTCTCCGAGCAGCGCTAAAATCGATACAATTGGCATATCTACTTACATTGCAAGCATCACCGCTTTACTTTTGGGCTTAACAACTATTACTCAAAAAAATGGAATTTTATTAATAATCACAGGCGCGATATTATTGATTATTTTTATAATTTGGGAATATAATTTTTTTAATCCGATGATTGATATAAAAATTTTCTCTAATAATCGCGTATTTATATTTTCTAATCTTGCCGCGCTAATAAATTATTCTTCGACTTTTGCAGTAGCTTTTCTAATGAGTTTGTATCTTCAATATGTCAAGGGCTTGAATCCGCAAAAATCAGGTATTTTATTAATTTTTCAGCCGTTTGCGCAATTTATTATCACGCCGTATGCTGGAAGATTATCAGATAAAATTAAACCTGCATATCTAGCGTCATTTGGTATGTTGCTTACTGTTTTCGGCTTAATTTTATTGACTTTTACGCGGCAATCTACGCCATTATTATTTTTTATTATTGCTTTGATTTTGCTGGGCGTCGGCTTTGGTTTTTTTTCCGCGCCTAATACTAATGCTGTTATGACTTCTGTCTCTAATGAATATTATGGCATAGCTTCTGGAATTTTAAGTTCAATGCGAATATTAGGACAGGTTATAAGTATGGCAATTGTGCTGTTATTTTTTAATATGATTTTAGGTCCTGTAAAAATAACTAATCAAAATCTGCTGGGATTTATTGACTGCCTAAAATATTCATTTTTATTATTTGCAATTTTAAGCGGTATTGGTGTGTTTTTTTCATTAGCGCGCTGTAAATAAAACTAACACTTGGAGGAGATAAAAAATGACGAGTTTTTTATCAGAATTTCCATTTAAAAATTTAGAGGATTTTCGAAACGAATTTGATGATGATACAACATTAACTGAACGCTGGAATATGGTAAAAACGCAGATATTTGAAAGAAATGTCAAGGATTATAAAGTTTTAAAAGCAATGCTCGAAATCCCGCGCCATATATTTGTAAGCGCCAGCCAAAAACAAAATAGTTATTGTGATTATCCGTTATCATTAATACAAGGACAGACAATTTCTCAACCATATATTGTAGCATATATGACCGAACAATTGACTATTAAAAAAAATTTTAAAGTATTAGAAATAGGTACTGGCTGCGGCTATCAGACAGCAGTATTAGCGAAATTAGCAGAAGAAATATATACAATTGAAATAATAGACGATTTATATAAAATCGCTCAAATAAATCTTGCGAAACTAAAACTCAATAATATTAGATTTTTAAACGCTGATGGGTATTATGGCTGGCAGGATTTTGCGCCGTTTGACGCTATTATTCTAACTGCCGCGCCGCAAGAAATACCGCAGCCATTATTAAATCAATTAAATGAAAATGGTAAATTAATCGCGCCTGTCGGCAGTTTTTTTCAAGAATTAATCTTAGCGCAAAAAATAAATAATCAGATAAATTATAAAAATTTAATTTCTGTAAGTTTTGTCAGAATGACAGGTAAAAAAAATATTTAATTTTTTTTAAGCGGCTTGCTGTGAGATTTTATTAATAAAAAATAAAAAAGTGGTTGGAGAACATTAAGCCGAATTCTGTGTCATCAGTCGCATATTGGTATTAGCTTGACTGATTTAGTGGTCATCTATCTGGGCAAAACATTACTGCTTTGCTCGAGCGTTCTACCCGTTTCGAAAATATCAGAATTGTAATCTGCTTCCGAAACCTATTTGAACTTGCTCCAAACGGGGCTTGCAATGCGGATACTGTTACCAGTCGCTGATTATTATTAAAACAATCGAGTCGTTTACAAGTTAGAATTTAACTAACCGTAAAACCCCGGTGGGCTCTTACCCACACCTTTTCACCCTTGCCTGTGCGATTTTATTGCCATCGGCGGTATATTTTCTGTTGCGCTTTCCGTCGCATTACTGCGCCCGGTCGTTAACCGGCGTTTATTTCCACGCAATTTAAAGCGTTTCGGGAGTTCGGACTTTCCTCATTTGTAAAATAATCGCTGTATTCGTGCATTACAAAAGTAATACAGAATCTACAGAATCAATATTTACAAACGCGACCACTTTGTTCTCCAACCACAATTATAATATAACACAAAAGCATTATAAAGTCAAGTTATTTACAATAAAAAAACAAAAAAATGGCACGTTTATGAAAAGTCGCGAAAACCCGTCTGAAAATTATATAAATATTAAAAAAACTATTCTGTGGTATCCAGTCCAAAAGTAAAAAGGAAGTTAACGCCATAAAAAAAATTTTTGTCAATTATAAAAAACAAAAAAATAAAATTGACTAAATTAAAAAAATAAATATAATACACACTGCCGCGCTAAACGGAGAAGTAGTTATTCTCTGTAACCTGTAACTATAGCAGGGTGGAAGTTTGAAGGCGGCTATTTTGTTTATTAATTGCGGTTAGGCAAGTAGCGTTGAAGGTTAGGTCTTTCGCAATATAGTCTATCGAACCTGGTCAGGTCCGGAAGGAAGCAGCCATAAGATAATCGCTATATGTGCCGAGAGTAAACCTAACTGGAGCCAACTACCTAATTGCATTAATGAGCGGATAGCCAATTTCAAATGCGCGGTTTTTTTATTTTATTTTTTATTATTCAAGAAAATTTATGAGTTATTTAGTTATAGCGCGAAAATACAGACCGTTATTTTTTCGCGATGTAATAGGACAGGAACATATAACAAAAACATTATCAAATGCGATTATTACAAAGCATATAGCACAGGGCTATTTATTTACCGGCACGCGCGGAGTGGGAAAAACTACAAGCGCTCGAATATTCGCAAAAGCGCTAAATTGCGAAAAGGGCTTGAATCCAGAACCGTGTAATGAATGTTCAAATTGCATATCTATCACTAACGGTCAAAATGTCGATGTATTTGAAATAGACGGCGCATCAAATCGCGGAATAAATGAAATCCGCGAATTACGCTCTACAATAAAATTCAAGCCGATGATTAGCAGATACAAAATTTATATAATAGACGAAGTGCATATGATTACCACCGAGGGCTTTAACGCATTATTAAAAACATTAGAAGAGCCGCCAGACCATGCTATTTTCATATTCGCCACGACAGATCTGCATAAAGTGCCGGAAACGATAATATCGCGCTGTCAATTATATCAATTTCGTAAATTGAATTTAGATGAAATAACTTTTTCATTAAAAGGAATACTTCAAAAAGAAAATATAAAATATGAAGACGAAGCAGTGCTTGAAATAGCAAAATTAGCGGACGGCAGTTTACGCGACTCTCAAAGTCTGCTTGATCAGGCGCTCTCTTTTTCTTCTGAAAAATTGACATTAGAAGCGGTGCGCGAAGTATTCGGCATCACTCCCATGCAATTACTATACGATTTGACATATCATTTATTTGAATGTCAAAAATTAGAAGCATTTGAAATAATGCGCAAAATTATTAATGCCGGCTATGACTTAAATCAATTTATCAAGGATTATATTCAATTTTTAAGAGATTTGCTTATTCAAAAAAATATAAAGTCACAAAACGCTAATTTCATAAATTCAATAGAATCCAATAAATTAACGGAACTATCTCAAAAAATTTCATCTAATAAAATTATCTTGATAATCGAAGAATTATTAAAATTACTTCAAGAACTAAAAACTACGACATTTACTACTACATTAGTTGAAATTTCTATTTTTAAATTATTCAGAATTATAGAAATGATAGACATTGAAGAACTCAGCAATTATTTAAAAAAATTAAATCTTGCATTAAGCGGCGGCAATATTCAAAACAAATTAACAGCAGTTATTCAACCAGATGCGGCTGTTCATTCGGAAATCGAAGCAGAACCAAAAAAAAATATTGACAGATTAGACAAAATAAATAATATAGAAAAGCCGATTATAAATGAAACGGCAAAAAAAATTGAAGATACAGAAAAATCAAATAAATCAAAAACATCTGTATCTGAAAAAAAAGAAGAAAAAAATGACGAATTAAAAGAAATTGCGAAAACGCCGTCAGTTAAAATGGTGCTCGAATTATTTGGCGGCGAATTAGTCGGCGTAAAAAAAACAAAATAATTTTTTTTAGGGAGTGCATTAAAAATGTCAAGAAAATTTGGCGGCTTCGGCGGCGGTAATATGAATCAAATGTTAAAACAAGTAAAGCAAATGCAAAACGAATTATTAAAAGCGCAGGAAACATTGAAAAACACTGAATTTGAAGGGATCGCTGCCGGCGGAATGGTCTCAATAAAATTAACAGGCAATTTTGAATTAAAATCATTAAAAATAGATAAAAATTTAGTTGATCCGGAAGATGTGGAATTATTAGAAGATTCAATTATTGCGGCGTATAATGACGCCGCAAAAAAAGTTCAAGAAGCGAACGACGAAAATTTCGGCGGTTTAGCAGGCGGCTTAAATATTCCGGGGTTAAATTTATAAATAAATAATTGACAAAATAAAGTTAAAAATAAATTGGATATTGGGAAGGTGTAAATTTAGATTATGAAACGGACATATCAACCGAGCAATTTAAAAGCGAAAAACAAACACGGTTTTCGTAAAAGAATGGCAACAAAAAAAGGGCGGCAAGTATTGAGCCGCAGACGAGCAAAGGGCCGCAAAACTCTTACAAAATAAAAACAAAGAGTTTGATGACGCCGCAGGATTACCGCTTTCGAAAATATCATCGTTTACACAAAAAAAAAGAAATAAAAAATGTATTCGACAGCGGAAAGAGCATAGCAAACAAAAATTTTGTTATTTATTTTAAAGAAAATAATTTATGGTATTCGCGGATATGTATAATAATATCAAAAAAAACAATAAAAAAATCTGCGCGGCGAAATTATATCCGCCGCGTAATACGCGAATATTTTAGATTGAATAGACATCGATTAATAGCGGCATTTGATTTAATTTTTATTTTACGCAAAGATTTTGAATTAGAAAAATACAGCGATATAGAAAATTCATTAAATAGATTGTTTGCGCATAATCGATTGATGATGGTATTAGACAAAAAAACTGATGTTGCGAAAAAAGACAATTGAATTATTAATATTCTGTATAGGACTATACAAAAAATTTATAAGTCCAATATTGCCAAACTGTTGTAGATTTTATCCTACTTGTTCTGACTATGCTGTCAAATCATTAAAAAAATTCGGCGTTGTCAAGGGCTCAATTTATAGTATTTACAGAATACTGCGCTGCAATCCGTTTTGTCGCGGCGGAATAGACGATATTAATTAAAGGTAAAACAAATGGAAAAACGAGTAATATTTGCAATAGTAATTTCATTTATAATAATTGCGCTGTATAATAGTTTGGTGATGGAAAAATATCAAAAATCACCGACTGATATTGAATATACAGAAATTCCTATTGCTAATGATACGACAGTAATTTTAGCGAATACATCATCTTCTGCTTCTGATACTTTAAATTTAAACAGCAAACAGCAGGATAATGAAAAAAAAGAAAAATCAACAACCGCTATAATAAAACCTGAAAAAATCCAGAATATCGAAAAAATTACTGTTCAGACCATTACCAAAACAACAAAAAATTACACAATAGAATTTACAAATACCGGCGCTTCTATATCGAATATTTATCTAAATAATTTTAAAGTTGTGCCTACGCCTGATACATTAAATATAATTAATTCTAATCACGCTGTATTAAACGAAAATATTTTAGGAATAGACATAGACAAAAATTTTGAATTATCAAAAGTAAATTATTCAATTGCAGGACAGACGGATACGCAGATAATATTTGAATATCGAACAAAGGGCTATTTTTATAATTATGATGAATTAATAAAAAGCGAATTGCCTGAAAATCTGACAATCAGAAAAATCTATACTATAAATGATGATTCATATTTAATAAAATTAGATTTACAAATTGAAAAAAATGAAAATAATACTGACTTTAATAAATTGGCGAATATTGAAATAACTTCCGCTGAAACGACTGAAAAGTTTACAGGTGGATTATTGCTCACGTGGCGGCGCGGTATATTCGTAGAGCACGATAAACCAAATAATTTTGTATATTATCTAAAAAATTCATTGAAAAAAATAGATGCAAAAGAAGGAGTAATTGACCCGAAATTTTCTGACCAAATATATCGTAAAGTTGCGCAAATAACTGAAACTGATTGGTTTGGCATAAATTCAAATTATTTTTTGGCAGTTGTCAGACCGCTTAATGCCCAATCAAATATAATAAATTTATTTTCTACTAAAACTAACATCGGATTTCAATATCTTACCACGCCTTTAAATTTTAACGACAAAACATTGAATATTAGTTTTGATTTATTTGTCGGACCAAAAGAATATTATCTTTTAAAAAATGCAATGCCAAATACCGGATTAGAAAAGACAATGGATTATGGCTGGTTTGAAGCGCTGGCGCTTATACTATTGCGAATATTAAAATTCTTTTATAGTTTTATTCCGAATTACGGTATAGCGATTATTCTACTAACTTTACTATTGAATTTTATAATGTATCCGCTACGCGCAAAAAGTATGCGGGCAATGGACGAGATGAAAAAACTTCAACCGAAATTGCAAGAATTAAAAGAAAAATACGCTGACGACAAAATGAAGATACATCAAGAAACAATGCGGTTATATAAAGAACATAATATAAATCCGTTTGGCGGGTGTCTGCCGATGCTGCTGCAATTACCGATATTTATAGGATTATATAGAATGCTTGAATACGCTATTGAATTGCGCGGCGCTGAATTTTTATATATAAAAGATTTATCAGCAGCAGATCCGACTTATATTCTGCCGCTAATAATGGGCGGGTCTATGTTTATCCAGCAGAAATTAACGCCTGCGCCGCCGGAACAGCAAAAAACGCTGATGTTTTTGCCGATAATATTCACATTTATGTTTTTGAAAATGCCAGCTGGTTTGATTATTTACTGGACTTCATTTAATATAATTTCAATAATACAACAATTATATCAATCAAAATTTTCATTTAAAAAAATAAAAGGAGTGAACTGATATGGAATTGATAATTGAAGCGGATACAGTTGAATCTGCTATTTATGAAGGATTAAAAAAAATCAATAAAAATCGAAACGATGTAAAAATCACAGTATTAGAAAAAGGCGATAAAGATTTTTTGGGATTGACAGGTAGCAAAAAATCAAAAATAAAAATCGAATATAACGATAATGGTATAACAATTCCAAGCGGAACTATCAATCTCACAAGCGATGTCCCTAAAAAAATCATAAAAAATGAAAATATCAGCGCAAATAAAAAGACAATCGATGAATCAATAATTCGCGAAACAGAAAATTTATTAAAAGAATTATTTACCACATTAAAATTTGAAAATATTAATTTTAAATCTTTTGTAGATGAAAAAAACAATGATTTAATAGTAGAAATAATCTCGCCTGATAATTCATTGATTATCGGAAAATACGGACAGACACTGCAAGCATTTCAATTATTAGTGAATACAATTATAAACAAAAATCGCGACAAAAACGAAAAAAAAATATCTATAATTTTAGACGCTGAAAATTATCGCGAAAAACGAGTAAAGGCATTAGAAGAAATGGCTGAGCGTCATATTAGAAAATTGCATCTATCAAAAAAAGATGTGTTTTTTCCACCACTGAACAATATTGAAAGAAAAATTATTCATAATTATTTATCTAATAAACGCAATATAAAAAGCGAAAGTATTGGCGTTGAGCCGTCGCGCAGAATAAAAATTTCATTTGCTCAAAAACATAGAAAGGCAATGTGATTACTATGACCAATAACAATAATTATTTAAAAATTATTTTTGCATTAATACTCGGCTGCGCATTAATAATAGCAAGTTATATTTTAGGCGATTTTCTTTATAAAAGCCGTCAAGAAAAAACAATTACCGCTACCGGCTTTGCATCGCTATCCGCCGCTTCTGATATTGTCAAATGGCGGCTGACAATCTCGCGCGAAGCTAAAATTACAAATCTAAAAGAAGGTTATTTACAAATCGCGAAAGATCTCGAAAAATTAAAAGATATTTTAATAAAAAGCGGCATAGCAGATACTGAAATAAATATTCAGCCGATAAATGCGAATCCTGTATATTCAAACTACGGCAAAATAGAAAATTATTCATTACAACAATCGATTTTTATAGTTTCCAAAAATCTTGAATTAATAGAAAAATCAGCGCTAAATCCTGAAAATATAATGAATCAAAATATTTTGATACAATATTCAAATCTTGAATATTACTTTGAAAATATCGGCGATTTAAAAATTTCGCTTATCAAACAAGCAACAGGAGACGGATTAAAACGCGCGGAAGAAATAGCGGCAAGCGCCGGCTCAAAAATTGATAAATTAATATCTGCGCGCGTAGGAGTATTCCAAATAACCGAGCCGTATTCAAATGAAATTACAGATTACGGCGTATATAATATATCGTCAAAAGCAAAAGAAGTAAAAGTGACAGTCAAAGTAACCGTTTCATTAAAATAATTTTTTATGGAGGATTCTCAAAATGTGCGAAGATACTAATAAATGCGTAAAACATTGTTTTAAAATAATAAAACAAACGCGGACAATTGTAATTGCTGAAGAAATATCGCAAGAATTGGCTGAACGCGTAACTAACCAGTTATTGTATTTATCAACTTTATCTGATGACCCTATAAAAATAATATTAAATTCTCAAGGCGGTCACGTTGAAGCCGGCGATACAATTCACGATATGATAAAATTCGTAAAAAATAAAATTATAATGATAGGCAGCGGCTGGGTCGCAAGCGCAGGAACAATAATATATTTAGCTGCAGACAAAGAAAACAGATTATCTTTGCCGAACACTCGTTATTTGATACATCAGCCGTCCGGCGGCGTGCAAGGACAAGCGTCAGATATTGAAATAGAACGCAATGAAATCATAAAAATGCGCGAGCGCTTATATAAAATCATCAGCGCCGCTACTGGTCAATCATTAGAAAAAATTCAAAAAGACGCTGACAGAAATTTTTGGCTGTCAGCCGAAGAAGCAATTGATTACGGTATAGTTTCAAAAATAATTTCAAACATATCTGAAATTTAAAAATTGCAAAAAAAGAAGCGGGAGTGAAAAATGAATTATATCAAATTGGGCGTGAATATAGATCACATTGCTACATTGCGTCAAGCGCGCGGCGGTATCGAGCCGGAACCAATCGCCGCCGCTGCAATAGCAGAATTAAACGGCGCTGACGGAATAACTATTCATTTGCGCGAAGATAGAAGGCATATTCAAGATCGCGATTTGATATTATTGCGGCAAACCGCACAAACTTCATTAAATTTAGAAATGGCTAATACCGCTGAAATTATCAAAATCGCTCTTAATGTCAAACCGAATCAAATTACATTAGTGCCGGAACGTAGACAGGAATTAACAACCGAAGGCGGATTAGATGTCATCAAAAATTTTAAAAGTTTAAAAAATACAATTACAAAATTTCAAAAAAAATATATTGATGTTAGTTTATTTATCGAAGCGAATAAAGACCAAATAAAATATTCCAAAGAATGCGGCGCTACCCATATAGAATTACACACTGGATCATATGCCAATGCCAAAACTAAAACCGCTCAAAAAAAAGAATTGCAAAAATTATTAGAAGCAGCGGAATATGCGGATTCTATCGGATTAATCGTCAATGCTGGACACGGATTAAATTATATAAATGTCACGCCTTTATTAGTATTTGATAAATGGAATGAATTTAATATCGGGCACTCTATTATTTCACGCGCTGTGTTTGTCGGGCTCGCTAATGCGGTGCGCGAAATGAAAACAATTATAAATTCTAATCTTCAAATGAAAATTCGATAAGATTATCGGTTTTATCTATAACAACCGCTAAAAATAAATAGTTTACATTAAGCAATTTGCGCGGATGATTATTAACTTTCACAGACCAGCCGGGATAATAAATATAATTAAAAACTAATACACATTTGTTATTTGTCTTTATTTGAAATTTAGCATAATCGTCTTTTATCTCATAATTTATTATCTTGTATTTTAAATCTGACGTATGAAATTCCAATTTTTTTTCAGAAATATAAACATAATCATTATAGTTATAATCAGAGTTTTGTAATTTAACAAGCATATCATTTTCTTCTGAAAATTTCAAGCCTGCGCTTATATAAAAAATCGGCGCGGCATTGATATTTTCATATATTTTTAAAGTATCTGTTATGTCGTATATTTTTTTATATTTACTTTCAGATAAATCGTCGCGTTCGGTTATTGCGTATTTAACTGACAATAAATCAAGTAATTTATTCGAATAATCAGGCTTGATAAATAACAAATTTTCAGGGACTTTATCTGATAGTTCTATGGCGTTAGCGTATTGCGCATATTTTTTTAAAATAAACGGCTCATAGCCATTTACTGACATTTTATTAAATAAAAGATTAATACCAGGCGGATATAATTCGCTATCTGAAATAATACGATAATTGCCATCTAATTTAGAATGTATATCCGCTGAAACTACGCAGTAATTATTATCAATCGTCCGTATAAAATAAGAATGAAATATTGATAATTCCACAATAAGCACTATTGTTAAAAAAATAATTGAAAATTCTTTCATAAATAATAGCGCAAATAATAACACGGCTAATAATATATTAAATTGCAATATGCTTATATTAATGCGATTTTGAATTTTCTTTACGGCGTCAAAATAAAAATCAATAGAATGATAATTTGTTCCGCTTTTGGCAATTATCATTTGTTCAGTTTTATTTTTTAATTTCTGATAGATTATATTTTTTCCGCTGAATAATGCAATAGATAAACAAGTAATAATCAGAAAAATAATAAAAACTATTTTTTTTATTTTTTTTAAGTTCGCTTCTTCTTCTTTTTTATTCAATAAAGCCAAAAATAAAGAGCCGTAACCGGCAAGTATCGCGGCGCAAAACTGAAATAAAAACATTAATCTGACAGGCCAGCGAAACATTTTAAATCCGGGAATATAATAATGAAAAAATTCATAAAGCGGCGTGTATCTACCGAGCGCTAAAACAAACGATAGACAAAACAAAAAAACAAAAAAAATAATAACATACTGCGCTCTTTTTAAATTCCAAAAAGTTAAAAAAATAAAAAATACAGCAACTACGCCTAATACAGCATTATAACATTCGAAACTTGCAAGCGGGCGCCAGAGCATTCGCCAATAATCGCCGCCAAAACTTGTTCCATAAAAAAATGGCATAATCATTGTTATAATTTTCTTGGGGTCAAATGACCAATATGTATAAAAATTATAATCGCCCATAGTTTCAGCGCGCACTGTTAATTTTAAAAATTCATTTACTTTAAGGTAATAAGGCAAAATTATTATAAAAAAAACTAATAATCCTGAAATAAATAAAATTGAAAAATTAATTTTTTGTTGATTAGTGAAAAGTAAAAATAAAAAAAATAATGACAGCGCAAATAAAGTATAAAATAAAAATTGCGGCTGCCCGCCAAAAAATTGCAAAGCAAGCGTAGCGGCTAAAAAAAACAAAAATTTTGTTTTGCGAGTGTCAGCCATTAATTTTAAAAATAAAAAACTCGCAGGAAGATAAGGCAACGTATTAATTATCGTAATATGCCCTAAAAATACGCACATTGTAGAAAAACCGGCAAGCGCATAAATAAATGCGCTTAATAATGCCGCTATATTATTTTTAAAAATCAAAAAGCAGAAAGCATACATAAATATTGCGGCAAGCAGTAAATTAAAATATATCGCTAAATTTATACCGAGCGCTGACGAAAAGAAAACAGATAAATAAGTTAATGGATAAAGCGCCGCGTTTTGTATCATCGCAAAAAACGGTCTGCCTGAAAATGTATATGGCTCCCATTTAGGTAATTTCTTATATTCTTGAAAATAATTATGAAGATAAGTTCTCGAAAAATAAAAATAACGAGTAATATCCGAACCGTTAATTACCTTTATTCTATCGAATGTTTTATAATATATGGCGGTTAAAACAATAATTATAATTGATAAGCAAACAATATGCTTTTGATTTTTTTTTAGAAACGCAATCATTCCGAAGATTCTAATTTTTGTTTTAGATAAATACTCATAAACATAGCGCAAGCATAAATAAAAATAGCGACATACAGAGTAATTTTAAAACCTAAATTCATTGCTAAAATAAAAGCGAACAGCGAGCCCAATACTGAAAAAGCGCCGTTAATAGCCCAACACCAGGGAATAATATTTTGGGCTTTTTTCAATGTTAAAATTCTAATAGCGAGCGGCGCTGGCATTCCTAAAAGCAGCGACGGCGCCATCAGCGTAAATACTGCAATTAAAATTTTATGCGGCTGGTCGAGGCCGATTATATATTCAAAAAACGAATCAATTATCAAATTGTATATGACTAAAACAATAATAATCATTATGAATACTTTTATAACATATTCAAAAAGCATATAATCTTTGAAATATGAAGTCAGAAAACTACCGATACCAGAAAATATCAACATCGAAAATAATATAACAGACAGCGAATAAATCGGATGACCTAATAATAAAATATAGCGCTGAATAAGTGAAGTTTCAATTACCATAAAACCCGCTCCCAAACAAGCGAAATACGCTAAAATATTCAGTATATTAAAGTCATTATAATTTTGATGGATTTTTATTATCAGCGGCGTAATAACAAAAATAACTGTCATAAAAAATATAATAATAAATGAAACTACTAATACAAATACCGCTATATAATTATATTGATGTCTGCCTGTAAAATTTATCGCTTTTAAAAAATCAGTAGGTTTGAGCAAATGAAAAAAGAACGGTCTGTCGTCAGTAGTCGGCGAAATATCAAATTCATAATTTTTATAAATTTGTTCGCGATTTTGTGAAAATATCAAATTAGTAAAATGATTCGGCTCAATTTTTTGACCTGACGGTATATATTCAATTACAAATCCGTTTTCGTCCGCTATCTGCTTTGCTCGTGTAATCTCGTCAATTGTAAATGGCGTCTTTTTAAATAAAAATGTTATTGTATTATAATTTTCGCCTAAAATATTGGCGATAATAATAATATTTCGATATGGCTCTTTAATATTTAATTTATTGAACGCTTCAAGCGCAATTGATAAAGTGCGCAGAGATTCGCGCGGCTTGTTTCTATAATAAAATCTTGTGAAAGTTACTATTCCATCGTCAGTTGCAGAATTAAAATAATCAATAAACGCTTCAACTGTATAAAGAGTATTTTCTGCGAGCGCCATAGCTCCGGAATTGATAGCAGCCCAAGTATCGACCATTGACACTTGTATAATTTTAAATTTATTTTTTAAGCGTCTGACAAAACTTCTACCGTCTTCAATTTCAAATTTAATGCCCGGCTGCGAATATAAATAATTTGTAAATTTTCCGTAATAATTATTCACTACTTCATAAATAATCGGATTTATATCAACTGCATAAATTTCGTTCACTCCGCATAATTTTGCGGCAAGCACATCTTTACCTGCGCCTGCTCCTATCACTGCCATCGGTCCTTCCGGCTTTATCAAATACGCTAATGCCGTAATCGAATGCTTTAAAAATTCTAATTCTTCGGTATCGTCGCTATGTCCAACCATAATCATACCGGCGCACGCGTCTATATCCAATGTTTTTAAATATGTCAATTTCTCAATTTTATATTTCGGACTTAACCCCCAATCAATAAAACGCAAACCATAAACGCCTACGCGCGAAAATGCGTTCCATTTAGAAAATTCTAATTCGCGTTCAGGATGCCCTTTCACATATTTTATTTTGAATAATTCGCGAAAATGTTGGGACGAACTATTTAATTTAAACAAGCCGACAGCGGCAATCAATACTAATAATGAAATAAAAATCTGGGATTTTAATTTAGTGGCAAACAAAGAAATTAATAACGGAATAAAAGCCATAATTATCATTAAAAATAAAATTGTATTTTCTGCGCCGAGTTTATTTATAGTAGGAATAAATACTATACATCCCGCAGCCGCACCTATCAAATCAAAAAAATACAATCTGCTTATATTTTTAGAATAAAATGTGATTAATAATGTAATGCAATATCCCAAAAAGAAAAAAGACATCATCAAATGAAAATAAATAAAACCAAGATATAGCAAATCCTTGATATTTATTTTCAAAAATATCCGAGAATTAAAAATCAAATAATAAGTAAAAAACAAATATAGCGGCGCTATTAACGCTGCAAAAAATAAATGATGTTTTACATCAGATTCAATTATTTTGCTTTTGCGATAATAAATGTATATGCCTGCGCAACTTATACCCAGCATCGCAATAGATACTGACATAAACGCAAAATGATACCATAATACCACGCTGAATATTCTGCTCAATAACAATTGCATAAATATAATGCAAAACGATACTAAAAATGCTATAAGATAATATATTTTAGTTTCTTTCATTTACTAATATTCACCATAAAAAATTAAAAAGAAATATTATACTTTGATTTATAATTTTTTTCAATAAAAAATTGCGTTTTTACAAAAATGGAAAAGACACACTAATAAATTGTTCAAAAAAAATTAAGAGATATTAGCGATTAAAAAAAATTACTGCAAAATTCTCTAAGAAGATTAAAAATAAAAACAACAAAATTTATTAATAAAAAAACGCCTAAGGCATTTAATAACAATAACCGCAGGGGTAAACCTGCGGTAAAATAAACATTATGTCAATATCAAACACACGCTGATTGAGATTGATATAATTTTAGCAATATGTCTTTACAAAATCCTTGAACGCTTTTTTAAAACAATCCATAGGCGCGCGCAAAATACCAGCGCCTACTTGTCCAATTCCAGGTTTTTTATGAGCAATACCAGTATTAATAAATGGCGTAATACCGGTATTTATAATTTTTATCAAATCAAAGCCCAAGGGCGTGCCTTCAAAATTTAATGACGGCAATTGAAAATCTCTATGTTTCGTATGAGTAATATAATAAGTTTCTTTTGTAACTTTTAATGCATCAGCAGGTGTGCCGCCGACAAATTTAACAATTGCAGGCGCGCCAGCCATTGCATTTGCGCCAACGCCGGCTGTTTCTGTTATCGTGCTATCGCCTAAATCAGGATTAGCATCTTCTTCGCTAAATCCTGCAAAATACAAGCCCTTGGGCATACCTGACGGTGCGACAAACCATTTATCGCCAAGCCCTGAAATGCGAATGCCCGTATCAGTGCCGTTGCGCGCCATTGCATACATAATCGAACAATATTTGATATTTTTAATTGTGTCAGCGCTCGCTTTCTGCGCAGGCATAGTCAAATTCAAAAAGAAATGAACATTACCAGCCATAAAATCAATTATATCTTTTATAGTTTTTTTGTCTAAATCTGTTTGTAATAAATACGGTGTAATCTCTTTAATAAATAATGTCGTGCCTGCGACATTGCGATTATGACATTCGTCGCCCATCATTAATACTTGCGCCATCAAACTTTTAATATTTATCCCGCCTTCTTTTTCAACCGCTAACTTTACAGCTTTTGCCAAGCCCGGCGCTAAAACTTGTTCCATCCATTTTAATCTTTTAATTACATCTTCGCTATTTGCTCCGAATCTCAATACTTTTCCCAATCCTTCATTTAATGTGCAATAGGCAAAATTACCGAATGTTTTATTCTGCACGCAAAATACCCACATTGACGGCGAAACAATACCAGCCATTGGTCCCACAGTATTATGATGATGGCAAGGGTCAAATTTTATCGCGCCTGCTTCACACATTTTTTCTGCTTCTTCTATTGACTGCGCCCAGCCTTCATACACGCACGCACCTAAAATTGCGCCTTTTGTAGGACCGCACATTCTCGACCATTCAATTGGCGGACCAGAATGCAAAATTATCTTGCCTTTAAAATCAGGCACTACTTCATTTGCAGGCTTGATGTCAACTAAAAACAGTTGACTGCTCATCATTCGTTCAACAGCTTCGTCATTCGCTTTTTGGATTTTTTCCAATAGCGATTTATTAGCTAATAATTTATCAAGCGCTTCAATTATTTCAGGATCGCCGCCTGCGGGCGGTTTCCAATTTATATGCTCTACTTTTACATTTTGATTTTTTAAATCTTCATAAAACGAACGAAGCCCGGCGTTTATTACGATCATTTCGCTGTTTAACATATCTATTAATTTTGCCATTTTTCATCACTCCCTAAAAAAATTATTTCAATGCATCAATAATCAAACGTGCAGCTTGCGCATTGGTCGGCATTATAATCACATTTAATTCCTTTAATTTTTTTGATAGTTCCTTGATATTTTGAGGATCCCATTCTGTGCCGCAAATGCTTGCAACTATTACTATTTCAGAATTTTTTTGGTTTATTTTTTGAATGGAGTCTACTAACGGCTCCAATGGATTTATATGCGAGCCATAACCAGTAACAATATCTATCAGCAAAATCCCAGTGTCTTTATCCGCAGCTTCTTCTTCCATTCGCTGACAGCGCAATGTATAATCAATCATCGGATGCGGTCTGCCTTTTGTAAATTCATCTTCGCCTAAATCCACCAATGTATGTTTATACGATTTATATGAATCTTTTAATTTTAATTTCGGATCTAATGGTATATTAGAATAAATCTCAAAACCTGCTTTTGTAAATAAATATAACGCTTCATCGCAAAGCGTGCCGCCTGAATATAACCCGCGAATATATTTATTCTTTGCTTGTTTTTTTATTAACTCAATATATTTTTTCAGTTCCGTTTCCGGCACATCATAACCACAGCCTTTAAACTCTTGATTGTTTAACACGCAAATCGCAAGTTTTGCGCAATCTTCAAGTGTCGCGGCAAACGGCAGTCCGCGCTTTTTACATTCCGCTTCATTGCCTTTTAAAAAACATACTACGACTTTCTTTTTATAATTTTTTAATCTCTC
>JAKPEO010000097.1 GCA_029551925.1 bacterium | reverse complement strand
TTTTATTGCATTTTTAAATTAATTAAGTTAATATTTTTGAGTTTTTTATAGAAAATTTCATACTTTCGAAAAGGGAGCGATAAAAAATCGATGGCAGAAAAAGAAGTAAAATATGATGAAAGTAAAATAAAAACATTAAGTTCATTAGAACATATTCGCTTGCGAACCGGTATGTATATAGGCAAGATAGGTAACGGTTCATCGCACGATGACGGGATTTATATATTGTTTAAAGAAGTAGTGGATAACGCAATTGATGAATTTATAATGGGCTATGGCAAACAGATAGATATTACATTGAAAAATCCTGAAGAATTAGCGAACGAACAAGAATATTGCGTGGTAGTGCGCGATTATGGCCGCGGTATTCCGCTCGGAAAAGTAGTAGAATGCGTATCGCAAATCAATACTGGCGCAAAATATAATGACGATGTTTTTCAATTTTCTGTTGGACTAAACGGCGTAGGCACAAAAGCAGTGAATGCGCTGTCTTCTCGGTTTTTAGTTGAATCTTATCGCGATGGTCAATTTGTTCAAGCGTATTTTGAACGCGGTGTTTTGAAAAAGCAGACAAAAGGCAAGACAACAGAGCCGAACGGGACAAAAGTAAGTTTTGTGCCGGATCCTGAAATATTCAAAAAATACAAATTTGAACGAGAGTTTGTCGAAAAGCGTATTCGTCATTATATTTATTTAAACAGCGGTTTGACTATTAATTATAATGGTCAGAAATTTTATTCAAAGAACGGACTTCAAGATTTGTTGATAGAAGAATTAAAAAGCGAAAATATTTACGATGTTATTAGTTATAAAGATAAAACATTAGAATACGCTTTTGCTCATACTACGAATTATGGCGAAGAATATTTTTCGTTTGTAAACGGGCAATATACTAATGACGGCGGCACACATTTATCCGCGTTTAAAGAAGGTATATTAAAAGGTATAAATGATTACGCTCAAAAAAATTATGACGCAGTAGATGTGCGCGATGGTATTGTCGGAGCGATAGCGATAAAATTAAAAAATCCAATGTTTGAATCTCAGACAAAAAATAAATTAGGAAATACGGAAATAAGACAATGGATTGTTAATACAGTTAAAGATTCACTATTGTTATTTTTAAACCGTAATAAAGAGACAGCAAGCAAATTAATAGAAAAAATATTATTGAACGAAAAAATCAGAAAGGAATTGAATGCTGTAAAAAAAGAAGCAAAAGCTATGGCAAAGAAGATAGCGCTACGCATACCAAATTTGCGAGACTGTAAATATCATTATACTGACAAAACTCAAGAAGCGGAATTTACTACTATATTTATTACAGAAGGGCAATCGGCGAGTGGCAGTATGATAGCGTGCCGTGATGTATATACGCAAGCGATATTTTCGCTGAGAGGTAAACCCAAAAATTGTTTTGGTATGCCGCAGAGTGCGATTTATAAAAATGAAGAATTGTATAATATAATGAAAGCATTAGATATAGAAGACGGTTATGAAAATTTGAGATACAATAGAATTGTAATAGCAACTGATGCTGATGTTGACGGATTGCATATTAGAAATTTGTTATTAACTTTCTTTTTGCAATATTTTAAAAATTTAGTATTAGGCGGACATATATATATTCTTGAAACTCCGATATTTCGCGTGCGTAATAAAAATGAGACAATTTATTGTTATGACGACGTTGAGAAAGAAGAGGCAATAAAAAAATTAGGGAAGTCAGCTGAAATTACAAGATTTAAAGGTTTAGGTGAAATTTCGCCAAAAGAATTCGCTCAATTTATCGGGCCTGATATGCGCTTGATAGATATACAAGTTCATAAAGACACGGTAATAAACAATATTTTAACTTTTTATATGGGCGCTAATACTCCGGAACGAAAAGAATATATAATGCAAAATTTAGTATGATTTTTTTACTTGTGAAAAATACCAAAAACTATTTTAGAAATTTCTAAAATTCTAAAATAGTTTTTTGATTAATTTTTTATATAAAAGATTTTAAGAAAAAGGATCAAAAAATGGAATATTTAAAATCATTATTTGATAAAAATTTTTTAGAATACGCATCTTATGTTATAAAAGATCGTGCAATACCGCATATATTTGATGGATTAAAACCAGTGCAGCGCAGAATTTTGCATTCGTTGTGGGAAGTAGATGACGGCAAATTTAATAAAGTCGCTAATATTGTCGGGCATTGTATGAAATATCATCCGCACGGAGATGCCGCTATATACGAAGCGCTTGTTAATTTAGCGCAAAAAGATTATTTGATAGATAAACAAGGAAATTTTGGCAATATACTAACAGGCGATAGTGCGTCAGCTGCGCGATATATCGAATGCCGGTTATCGCAATTAGCGCGCGAGACATTATTCAATCCCAAGATTACTGAATTTATACCTTCGTATGACGGCAGAAATCAAGAACCGGTTGTATTGCCTGCAAAAATTCCCGTATTATTAATGCACGGTGCAGAAGGAATTGCGGTTGGAATGTCAACGAAAATTCTACCGCATAATTTTGTAGAATTATTAGAAGCGCAAATAAAGATTTTAAAAGGCGAGGATTTTGAAATATATCCTGATTTTATTCAAGGCGGTTTGATAGATGTAAGCGAATATAACGACGGAAACGGTAAAGTTAAAGTTCGCGCGTTAATAGAAACAAAAAAAAGTGCAAAATCTATAATAATTCGCGAGATACCGTTTGGTACGACAGTTGATAGTTTGATTGCATCAATAGAAGAAGCCGCCAAAAAAAATAAAATTAAAATTTCATCTATAAACGATTATACTGCAGAAAGCGTTGAAATAGAAATCGAGCCAGCGCGCGGAATATCAAATGAAGAAACTATCAAAGGTCTTTATGCTTTTACTGATTGTCAGGTTTCGATTTCAGTTAATGCAATTGTAATAAAAGACAATAAACCAGTTAATATCGGAGTAAAGGAAATATTGCGCTATAACACTGAAATGCTTGTAGAAATGCTGAAACGAGAATTACAAATAAAACTTGGAGAATTGAACGAACTGCTGCACAACAAAACGCTTGAACAAATATTTATAGAAAACAGAATTTATAAATCAATAGAAGAATGTAAAACATACGAATTAGTAATTGACGCTGTTCGCGACGGCCTGAATAAATTCAAGCATTTATTTATTCGCGAATTGACAATTGAAGATATCGAAAGATTATTGCAAATACCAATTAAAAAAATATCGCGATACGATATAGAAAAAGCGAAACAAGAAAAAGATGATATTGTCAGAGATATAAAAAAATGCAAATCTAATTTGAGGCAAATTACGCAATTCACAATAGATTTTATTCAAAAACTTTTGGATAAATACGGAAAGCATTACAAACGCCGCACAAAAATAGGATTAGTAGAAGTAGTATCTAAAAGCGAAGCCGCGCTGGAAAATGTGAAAGTATGCTATGATAAAATGTCAGGTTATATAGGTACAGATGTGAAAACAGATGATTTTATTGTAACAAGCGATTATGCGAAAATTTTGGTAATAAATAAAAAAGGAATATATAAAGTTATTAATGTTTCAGATAAAGAGTTTGTCGATAAAGATGTGATTTATTTTGATGTGTATAATGAAAATGTGGTATTTACCGCTGTTTATAAAAACAAAAAAAACGGTGCGTATTATGCTAAAAGATTTAAAGTAGAAAAATTTATTACAGCTAAAGAATATCGGTATCTGCCCGAAGACGGCAAATATGAATTTTTTACCGCTGATAATAATGTGAAGATATATGTAGAATATGAGAAAAAACCGAAATTAAAAAAAATAAACGAGCAGTTTGATTTGACAAAAGATATTCCAATAAAAGGCGCGCAGACGCTCGGCTTGAAAATTACAGACAAGGAAATAGCAAAAATAAAATTGGTAAAATAGAAAGTGCTGAAAAAAAATATAAAAAGATTTTTGTTGTTATTTGTTAGTTTTATTATTTTTTTTTGCTTTGCGGAATTATTGTTTCGTGTATTTTTTGATGAGCCATCAAATGTAATAGTGCGTAAAAATAATGAAATTTTAATGAATTTTAATAAACATACAGCGATTAATAAATCTCATCCAGAAGAAGGAAATGTTTATATTGAAACCCCCGCAGGTCGTAGATTAAATCCTAATATTGAAGCAATAATCGAAAATCATTCATTAAGTAAGAAGCGCGTAGTTATAAAAACAAATTCAATCGGCTATCGCAATGCGGAAATTTTACCAAAAACCGAAAAACTTCGGATATTATTTTTAGGAGATTCTATAATTTTTGGCGATTATTTGAACGAAGAAGAAACTATCGTTAAACTTACCGAAATTTATTTGAAAAACAAAGATATTCAAAACGAGACAATAAATGCTGGAATTGGCTCTACTGGACTTGCTAATTATTTAACAGTATTGACAGAAAGCGGTTTGAAATTGCAGCCGAATATAGTTTTGATTTGTTTTTATTTGAATGATTTTGAACAATCGCCGGGCGTGAAGATGATAAATCCGCCAAAATATTTGAATTGGAGTTGGCTCGGCAGATTGATTTATCGTAATATTTCAATATTAAAATCGAATTATAAAAATCATAATAATATAAGCAATCGTAAAATTAAAATATGTTTTGAAGAACTAAAAAAACAATATAATAATCCTCAAAAAGAATTTCATAAATTAATAATTGCCAATATGCGCGACTGGGGTTTGAGTTGGAGTAGCATCGCTTGGCAAGATTCTGAAAAAATATTTGAAGAATTCAAAAAATTGTCTATTGAAAATTCTTTTAAATTGATGATAGCAATGTTTCCTGTTAGAGAACAGATAACAATAAAAGATGCAGATGATTATCCGCAAAAGCAGATGAATCGATTATGTGAAAATATGCAAATTCCATATTTAGATTTACTGCCAATTTTAAAAAAAGCAGTAGTTGATTATAATTTTGAAATTAATAATTTGTTTTATGACCAGTGTCATCACACGCCGCTCGGTAATGAGATAATCGCTAAATCAATAGCGGATTTTATTTATAATTCTGTTAAATAATTTATAAATGAAAAAAGTTATAGATTTTTTGTATGCGAAAATTGTAGATTTTTTATTTCCGCAATTTTGTATCACTTGCGATTTGGTTCTTGATAGTTTAAAAGAAATAGCATTATGCGAAAATTGCGCAAATAAGATATTATCAATACCGCGGCAAAATCACATTTGTTTTCGTTGCGGTAAAATTTTAACATCTCCTAATTTTGAATTATTAGAAAAAATGAAAATACAAAATTTGAAGATGTTTTGCGCTGATTGCAGATATTATAAAAAATATTTTTTGAGTAGTCGGCATATTTATGT
>JAKPEO010000091.1 GCA_029551925.1 bacterium | reverse complement strand
ATCGCCGTTCGCTATTATCTGCGCCTGCTCCGCTAAATTTCGTAAATTCATTACCATCGTCGCAAATGCTGTCCCTAAATCACCCCGTGATTCTATTGATAATTTGTTGTTGTATAAATCATCACGCGATATCGTATGCGCTTGTTCTGCTATTTTTCTTAAATTTTGCACCATACTAGCTGATGCGCCGCCTAATACTCCCTTCCCTTCTGTTGATAATATCGGATTATTTAAATCGTCATTCGCTATCGCTTGCGCTTGCTGAGCAAATGTCCGTAAATTTTTCACCATTTCGGCAAATGCTTCCTTCGCCTAACTCGCCTTCCTGTTTGTCATTTAAACCTTGATGATTTAAATCATCGCGCGCTATAAGATTTGCCTGGACAGTCAATACCCTCAACTGCGATTGCATTTTTAAAAACGCGTCTGCAAGGTCACCTTTTAAATCTGAATCTGCTGCTGCTGCTGCTGCTGCTGCTGCTGCAAGACTGGTTCCATCTTTCATTCTACTTTCTATTTCTGCTGCCCCTATTTTGCCAGCAGCTATATCTTCGGCTTTCTTACAAAGCATATTTAATGCCCCAAGCATTTTATTAAATACATTTCCTAATAACGCTAATTCGTCTGTTGTATTTATTACAACTCTATCCTGCTTTAAATTGCCATCAGCTATCTTTTGCGCAGTTTCAACAACTTTATATAAAGATTTTTTTATTAGGGTTATTAAATAAAAAGACAAAATAAAAGTTAATAAAATTATTAAAATAATTATACTTCCTATGATGATTTTCGTCTGATTTTGAATTTTTTCTTTTTGATTTTTTAATTCATCTTTCTTTAAATCGATTTGTTTATTTATTTCTTTTAATATATTTCTAACTTCGTTTAAATATTTTTTTGTTTCCGTATTAAAAATATGAATCTTATTATTACTATTTAATAATGTAATTGCGCTTTCGTGTAGTTTTTTATGAGGTTCTTCTATTTTATAAAATAACCCCTGTAATTCTTTATCTAATTGTTTAAAATTGTCTGAATTAATATAATTATAATACCATTCTCCAAATTTACATTTGTGCGCATCTGTTGCTTTTTCAAATTTACCGTTGTTTATAATAACATCATTTAGTGCTATTAGCCAATCTAAATGATCAATTTCTTTTTCTATTAAAAATATTTTCTGATTGTTTTGTTCTTCGTTGGTAATATCAGCATTTTTTATTTTGTTCAAATTGATATTAGATGTAATCATTATTGTAAACAAAAAAATAATGATTACTCCAAATGTTAATGACAATTTTTTCCCTATAGTCCATTTGAGTTTAAAGTCCTGCTGAGTTCCTTTTAGATTTTGCATTGTGTTTTTAATGACTTTTGACATTTTTCTGACCCCCTAAAATAAAATTTTAATTTTTTTGTTTGATTAAATTTACATATTAAAACAAAAAAAGCGGAAACCTAATTCTCATTAAAAATCACGAGAAAAATATTTCCGCTTTTTAGCAAAATTACTAAAATTACTTTTTTTAATATTTATTTTTTTCATAAAAAGACCCAAAAAAATATAATTTGTGATTTTATTTACATAATAAAATAATGTCAATTTTTTTTTTATTAATTTATTTTTTTATTCTTAGCGAACTTTGCGTGAATCTTTAAGTCATTTGCTGTAATTTTTTTTATTTGTGGTTTAACAAATAATTTCAAAATTTTGTTTGATTACAAAATTTTCGTTTGTTCGTAATTTCGGAGTATAATCAAAAAAAACAGAATTTTTATGAATGTGATAATTCACAGGAAAACCATAATTAAATTTAATAATGATTTTTTTGTTTGTATCTGCGCATAATTCGATTTGTTTGATGCATTTACCTATATATTCGATATTTATTAATCTTAAATTATCAGCATTAAGAAATTTAATAATCGGCGCATAAAGGACTAATACATCTCGATTTTTTTTTGATACAAATAATTCAATATCGCTATTTTTTTGATATTTTAATAATTTTGATTTTTTACTAATTTCAGTGAAATATTGATTTTTATAATTTTCTATTGTAGGAGAAGAAGATGCAGCAGTTAAATTTTCATTATCTAATTTAGTATAATTTATAAAAACTCTCAAAATTTTTTTTATTGCGCTTTTAATATTTTTCGGGATATACCGCATAATATTTTTAAAAATTTTTTTGAATTTTATTTGAGTGTATTTAATGCGATATTCAACGACAAGATATTCAGCGCTTGTATTTTTAGTTTTTAATTTATAATCGTCATTATATAAAATTTTCAATAATCTTTGAGCGATTAAAATAATCCACGCGCTTACGCCGTTATTAATATTTATCGGAGTTAATGAATAATCATAATTTATTCCGATACTTTCAGGTATTCCGCCGGAAATTTGATTTTGCCAAAATTGCGCTTTTTTGAAACAAAATTGCGCTAAATCTAAATATTTTTTGTCTTTCAAAATATCATAAATGTCTAAATACATATCAGCCCATAATAAAATATCCCAAACGGCAATACGCGGTTCAAATGAATCTGTCAGAGGACTAACAGATAAATTAATAATATCAAAATTTTCAGTTTGCGGAATCTGATAATTGTAATGCCATTGAAATATGTATGCGCTTAATAATTTTAGATAATTATGATATTCTAAATTTTCATTTAAGATTAGCGCTTTTAATGTTTTGATTAGATAATACGGAGAAACTCCGTCAGTTTCATTAATTCCAGCGTCTCGCAAAAAACCAAAAGATTCGAAATAAAAATAATCTTTTTCAGGCAAGATTGCTGATATTGTATTTTCAGTTAATTTTAGATATTTAGAATTTTTTGTAAGCGAGTAATATAAATAATAAGCGTATGCAGCTGCCGCGGCGCCGCCGATTGTTATATTTTTTTTGCCGGTTGCGCATTTATAAAATTGCGCTTCGTTTGTCGGAGTAATCGGCAGCGAATAACTAAATGTCCAATCGTCATTTTGTGCAAGTTCTAAAAAACTAATTAGTTTTTCGATTTTATTAATAATATCCGAACAAGGGCTAGTCTTTGTAGCTAAATAAAATTCTAAAATATAAATTAAGTCGCTTGCAATACCGCCGGGATATCCTGCAAATCCTGTATTAAATTGCGTATGCGCATAAATTCCGCCGTAGTCGTCTATGCCGATGGTATTATGAGTAATTGCGCAATTTAATTCTGGCAATTCTAAATAAATTAAATTCAGCAGATTTACAATTAAATTTTCATAATATTCTTTTTTTTGGATTTTATCAAATTGCGATAATATATATATTCTTGCAAATTCGTAAGTCGGTAAACAATATGTTTGTTGATGTAAAGTGAATTTAGTTGACAGCGGCTCGATAAATTCGCAATGCAATTTATTTACCGGGTCAAATAATTTATTCAAAAAATCAAAAGTTAAATTTATACTGTCTATAATCTGCGTTTTATCTATATAATTATTTTTAATATTTTCAGCGGTTTTTTCAAACTTTTCAAATATAAAATCATACCATCTTTTATATTTAATTATTTTTATTACATCATTTGAATTTATTTTTTTATCTGTTTGCGCTTGGATTTTTTTTGTGTCCTGCCATTCGCCTAAATGCAGTTTTGATTTTGTTTTTAATTCAATATCAGTTAAAAATAATTTTATTAATAATTTTGAATTATCTGATTTTAATCCTATTGTCAGCGGAATATTTTCGATTATAGGGTGAAACTCGATAATTTCGCAATATTCGTCAAATTGTAAAATTATCGCTGGCAATTTAGAGTAAATAGCGCTGCGCAAAAACCAGTCGTCTTTAAAATTGTTGTATATTCTAAATGTCGCGTAATTATCTCCTAAATATTCTCTGTATTTATTTAATGACCGCCATTTTTCTTTTGAGATTAGCGAAAAGTCAGAGATATATAAAGAGCCGGGAATAATTAAAAATTTCGGAATGAAATCATATTGTTTTATAAACTCAAAATTTTTGCAGATAGCAGCCACAATTTTTTATATTAATTTTATTTATTAAATTGCGTGTTGTATAATTGCGCATAATATTCATTTTTTTTCAGTAATTGCTCGTGCGCACCGAGTTCGACAATTTCTCCGTCTTTTAAGACGATTATTAAATCAGCATTTCTAACTGTTGACAATCTGTGAGCAATTACAAATGTTGTGTATCTTTTCAAAAGATTGTCAATCGCTTCTTGCACTAATCTTTCTGATTCAGTGTCTAATGCAGATGTGGCTTCATCTAAAATTAATATAGACGATTGTTTATATATTGCGCGCGCAATAGCAATGCGCTGTTTTTGACCGACTGATAATGTCTGACCACGGTCTCCGACTATCGTATCAAAGCCGTTCGGCAATTGCTCAATAAATTCTAAGGCATTAGCCAATTTTGCGCATTCTTTAACGCGTTCAAAATCGCAATCGCTATGCGGATAACAAATATTGTTTTTTATTGTGTCATTAAATAAAAATATCTCCTGCTCTACAATTGATATTTGCTGCCGTAATGTTTCTAATGAATAATTTTTTATATTTACTCTGTCAAATGATATTATTCCGCTTGTCACATCATAGAACCGCGGCAGTAAATTTACTAATGTAGATTTGCCTACGCCGCTTGGGCCTACTATTGCCGCTGTCTTTCCGACATTAACAGAAAATGAAATATTTTTCAAAATCTCGCGGTCGTCAGAAGAATATTTGAATGATACATTGTTGAATGTTATAATTTTTTTTAAACCTGTAAATTCTATCGGGTCAGCCACTTCTTTTATATCGCTTTCGATATTTAGGATTTCATTGATTCTTTCAAATACTATTTTTATTTGATGATAGTTCATATTTAATTGCGTGAGTTCTTTTATCGGCTTATACATTGACATTAACGCCGCTAAAAATGTTATGATTGTGCCGCTCGTTAAATCGTCGGTTTTTACTAAATACAAAGCAAAATATAAAACCAATACTATTCCGAGCATTGTAAGAAATTCTATTACAGGCGAGGATATAACCTGCACGCGCCACGATTTTAAATTTTGCCTAAAATGATTGTTGTTATCTGTTTTAAAACGCTCTAACATTATTTTTTCAGCAGTGAAAGACTTTATTATTTTTATGCCTTGTATTGTTTCTTGCAATTGTTGAGTTATATCGCTGATTTTTAGTTGTATTCTTTTTACATATTTTCTCATTAATATACCAGATAGATAAATTATATACGCTACAAGCGGCAGAATTAAAAACGATACTAATGACAGCTTCCAAGAAATTATAAATACGAATATAGTTAAAAATAAAATTTCCGCTGGTTTTTCGATGACTTGTATTATTAAATTTGATACTGTGCCTTGTAATAGTGCGACATCATTTGTAAAGCGCGACAATATATCGCCTGTTTTGCGCTGCGCATAAAAATTAAATGGTAAATTCATAAGTTTATCATATAATCGCTCGCGCAGTTTTTTTATTATTGCGCCTGTAATATACAATAAAAGATAATTATGCAGAAATTTAAAAAAGCCTTTTAATAATGAAATTCCGATGATATAAATAGAAATTAATAAAAATAATTGTCTTTGCGAAAATATGTATTTTTTAGTTAATGCGTTTTTTATAAAATGCGTAAATGAATTGTCTCTCAAAAAATTTGGAAAGTATGAATAAATATATTGCGATTTTTGAATAAGTTTTTCAGGCGCTTGAAATTCGACAATCACATCTTTGACAAACATTTTGTCAATAAACGGTTTTAATATCCATAATTGCAGCGGATTAGTCAAAGAATATAAAATCATAAAAATTACTGATAAAATTATCAGTTTTTTGTGTTCATAAATATACAAAAATAAAGCGTTTTTATTTTTATTATCATCATTATTTTTTTGTTTCACTTTGATTAATTACTCCGGTATGAATTTATTTTTTATGTTGAAAATAATATTAATCTTCAAAATATTTTATTTTTTTAAGTTCCTTATATTCTTCGTCAGTTATATATTCATATAATTTTAATATGCCGCCGCAGCCCTTTCTTGGACAAAGATATATTGATTTATTTTTGCCGTAGATATATTCGATTTCGTGTTTGCTGTAAATATGATAAAAATCATTAGTGCAGCGGTAATGGTCAGTGAGATGAGCGGTATGAGCGGTTGACATTTTGCGCAATAAAAAAACTATTACAATTGACAAAATTATTATAATTATAAATTGTATAAACCCAAAATGTTCCATATAAAAGTTCTTTAAAAAATTTTTATAATCAAAATTTAATTTACTTTTGAGATTTTGTCAATAATTTTATTTTTTGAAGTTTTCTTTTAAATTTCAAACCTGTCGGAGTCTGCGCTAATCCGCCATCTGATGTCTCTTTAAATTTTTCAGGCATTTCTTCTGAAATTTCTTTCATTGCCAATAAAATTTCGTCAAGAGGAATAGCGGTTTTTATTCCTGCAAGCGCTAATTGCGCAGATGTTAATGCTTCTATTGCTTTAAAGCCATTGCGTTTGACGCACGGGACCTCTACTAATCCCGCGACCGGATCGCAAATCAACCCAAGATTATTTTTTAGTGATAATGCCGCGGCGGTTAATATAGATTCCAAATTGCCGTTAAAACAATAAACAATAGCTGAGGCGGTCATTGCGCTCGCTACTCCGCATTCCGCCATACAACCGCCGACCGCGCCTGAGATGCTTGTTTGATTAGCCATAATCCTTCCGATTTCGCCTGCTAATATTAACGCATTTATTAATTTGTTTTTTGATAACTTGTATTTTTCTGATATTGGTATTAATGCTCCGGGCAAAATACCGCACGAGCCGGCAGTAGGACACGCTACAATTTTGCCCATTGAACAATTGTAAAATGCCACGCTTATTGCACTTGTTAAAATTTTATATTCTAATGTCGCTAAAAATTTTTTTTTGTTTTTTTGCAATCTAATAGCGTCGTTTGTTAGGCAGATGAGTTCTTTGTTTGTTTTTAAACCGTTTAGTATTGACTGCTTCATTATATCAATATATTCAGATAATCGAGAATATATTTGCTTTTTAGATACGCCGAACATTTTTATCTCGCGCATTATTATAAACTCTATTAATTCTAAATTAGAGGATTTTAGTTTTTTAGAAAATTCCGCAAAGGTTTCGTAATTAAATAAATTCATAAATTTAATTTAAAAAAAATGATAGTCAATAAAGTCAGTGTCGTCAATTTTATTTTCAAGATGTTTTTTTATCTCGTCAATTAAAAAATCTATTGTAAATGGTTTGTCAATAAAATCAACAGCGCCGTATTTGAATGATTCTAATACCTGCGTATTATCGTGTTTAGCGGTCATAATAATTATAGGCGTTTTATCATTAGGATATCTGTGCCTTAATTCTTTGCAAAAAGTATTGCCGTCCATCACAGGCATCATAATATCTAATAAAATTAAATCCGGTTTCTCTTTTTCAAATAATTTTAGGCCTTCTTCGCCATTTGACGCTGATAATACATTAAATCCATTTATTTTAAGATTATGAGCAATAATTTTATTTATCGCTTTCTCGTCTTCAATTATTAAAATTGTTTTTTTATTTGTTTCCATATTTTTTTTGAAATTATATTAAATTATTAATTAAAAGTCAATCTGAAAAATCAACAAAAAAATTAGCGGCGCCGCGCTAAAAAGTTTCAATATTTTTGACAAAAGAATAACTAATGAATAGAGCGCTTTTTATATCAAATTGTATGTCAGCCATTTTATCCGATAATATGCTATTATAAAAAAAAATTTTTGAGTTTATAAATTTTTTATTGAAAAAAAATTTTTTGATTGTATAATCGTAAAATAAAATTTTATTTTTTTGGATTTTGCAATTATGAATAATTTACTAAAAGAATTTTTTAAGGGATTTATAAAAGAAAATCCGGTATTAGTTTTATTGTTGGGCTTGTGTCCGACGCTTGCAGTCACGACATCAGCAATCAATGGATTAGCAATGGGTTTAGCCGCGACTGTTGTATTGATATGTTCAAATGTCATTATTTCAGCGTTGAAAAAAACAATACCTGATAATGTCAGAATACCGGCGTTTATTGTAATAATAGCGTCATTTGTTACAATGATAGATTTAGTGATGAGCGCTTATTTTCCTGAGATACATAAAACGCTCGGATTATTTATACCGCTGATAGTTGTTAATTGCATAATATTAGGCCGCGCGGAAGCGTTCGCTTCAAAAAATAATATTTTCGTTTCTTTTTTAGACGGCGCTGGTATGGGCTTGGGCTTTGCATTAGCGTTGACTTGCATCGGCGCTATTCGCGAAATAATTGGAAACGGCACGCTATTTGATATTAGTTTGCTTTCTGATAGTTTTCAGCCCGCGCTTTTAATGGTTTTGCCGCCCGGCGGTTTTTTTACGCTTGCATTTTTGTTGTTTTTATTAAATTTAAAGAAAAAATAATTTTTATTAAGGAAAATTTATGAAAGAATATGTTATGATAATTATTAGCGCTGTATTGATAAATAATTTTGTATTAGTGCGATTTTTGGGGATATGCCCGTTTATCGGCGTATCAAAAAAAATCGAGACAGCAATCGGAATGAGCGCGGCAGTAATATTTGTTATTACGCTTGCGTCCACTTTGACATTCTTAATAAACAAATATTTTTTAATACCAGAACCGACAAATATTTTTTATATATTATCAGGCGCGAAAATTGAAAATCTTAAAAATTTTGATTTTAGATTTATGCAGACTATTGTATTTATTTTGTCTATTGCGACATTAGTGCAGCTCGTAGAAATGGCTATAAAAAAATATAGTCCCGGTTTATATCAAGCGCTTGGCATTTTTTTGCCGTTAATCACAACAAATTGCGCTGTGCTCGGCGTGGCGATTATTAATGTTCAAGATTCTGTATTAAGTCAGAGTTTGCTGAAATCAATATTGAATGGCATTGGCGCTGCTGTCGGGTTTGGCATAGCGTTAATTATTATGTCAGGTTTGCGCGAAAAATTTGAATATTTGCCGATACCTAAACCATTAAAAGGCGTGCCTATCGCTTTGATTACTGCTGGTATTTTATCTTTGTGTTTTATGGGATTTAGCGGAATAAAATAATTTATGCTCGACAGACAAAATAATATATTGATTATCGGCGCAGGATTGATGGGCGCTTCGCTTGCGCTTGCTTTGAAAAACACCAATCGTTTTAAAATTATAAATGCGGTAGTTAAAGATAAGACAGAGCAGCAAAAAGCAAGGAAATTAGAATGTTTTAATAATGTTTTTACAAGCATTACAAAAAAAAATATTTGCGCCGCTGATTTGATTATTGTCGCTACGCCAGTATCAATTATTCCTGAAATAATAAATAAAATTTATCCGCTGACAAAAAAAGAGTGTATAATAACAGATCTCGGCAGCGTGAAATATTCAATTTTACAAAAAATCAAGACAGAATATCGATATAAATATGTTGGCTCGCATCCGATGACCGGTTCAGAAAAGAACGGCATTGATTTTGCCGATGCTGCGCTTTATGAAAATGCTGTGGTAATATTGACAAAAGAAAAAAAAACAGATTTGCAGAGATTAGATATTTTATGCGAATTTTGGAAATTATTGAAATGCAATGTTAAAATTATTGACGCTGAATTTCACGATTTGATTGTCGGATATATCAGCCATCTTCCTCATATTACTGCTGCGGCGCTTGTGAATACAGCGGCGCTGCAAAAAAAAAATTGTGTTGAGCCATTGTCTTTTGCCGGCGGCGGATTCAGAGATACTACCCGCATCGCTGCGAGTAATGCTGAACTATGGGCTGATATTCTGGTTAATAATAAAAAAGTTATTAATCAAGCGATAGCTGATATGATTGAAAATCTTAAACAATTTCAAAATGCACTTGATAAAAATAATAAAGATAAATTAATAGATATTTTTCAATCAGCGAAAACAAATCGCGAAGCGATACCGCAACATTTAAAGGATTTAATAAGTATAACTTACGAACTTATTGTTAATGTCCCGGATAAACCCGGAATATTAGGAAAACTTACCACCTTGCTTGGTGATAATAATATTAATATCAAACACATTGAAGTTTTATTTGTGCGCGATGACGAGCGCGGCGCGATAAAATTGGGCTTTAAAGATGCGGAAACAGCGACAAAGGGCTATAAATTACTTCTCGCCAATAACTATATAGTCAGCAAAAAATAATTTTTTTTTCGCAGGGTAAACCTGCGCAGAATAAAGATATAAAGATAAAAATAAAAATCAACCATATGAAAGTAAAGATGAACAAATGCGTAAAGAGTATAATATTGTTCCTTATTCAAATATTAATCTACCCTTTTTTCTAAAATATTTGAAAAATTGAAAAAAAAAAATTGACATTGAGAAAAAAATAGATATAATAAGCCGAATAGTGTCGGGCAGTGGCGCAGTTGGTAGCGCACCTGCCTTGGGAGCAGGGGGTCGCTGGTTCAAGTCCAGTCTGCCCGACCATTTTATTTTTTTTGATAGCGATGATGGGTAATTAGTTTATGCAAAATCAAAAGCAATTAAAAGAAAAAGTATTAAAAGAATTAGATAATATAAAATTATATTTGCAAGCTGACGGCGGAGATATTGAATTTGTTGCGTTAAAAGGCAAACTTTTAAAATTGCGCTTTAAAGGAAAATGCGCTAATTGTCCTAATAATAATTTAACTTTTAAAATGGGTATAGAACGCGAAATCAAGGATAAACTTCCGGAGATTAATCAAATTGAAATGGTCGTTTAGATGCGCCGTAATATTTACTATATTTTTATTTTTAAATATTTTAATTTTTCAATCTGAAATTTTTTCGTCATCTAATAATAGTCAATCTACAAATAAAATATTAATAACAAAATCAAAATATAATGAATTAATTCAGCAGTTGGAATTAAATAAAAAATTACTTAATGAATTATCTGACAAAACCAAAGAATTAAATTTATCAGAACAGCAGCAATTATCGCAACAGCAGATTATATCTTCGCAGCCTGCGCCTGCTCTGCAAATACAGTTTGAACAATCAAAAAAAAATGAACAGCAGGTTATTGAACAGAAGGTCTCTGATAATATAGAAAAATGGCAGACTCAAATTCAACGGCTTAATGACGATTATCAATCTTTAAAAAATAAAACTATCGAACTTTTAAAAAACAGCGCGGAAGAGAAAAGAAAATTTTTAGCGCTTGAAAATGAATATAATGAGTTCAAAGAAAAATACGGACAGTTAAATGATAGAATACAAAAATTGACAGGGCAGTTTAATGAACTTTTAAAAGTTCAAGCATTGAAAACTCAGCAAAATACAGAATTACAGCAGAAATTAGATAAAGCGATACAAGAAAATTTATTGCTTACCGCAAAATTAGAAGATTATGATAAATTGAAAAATACCAATTTAGAATTAACCCGCGAAAAAAATGAATTGCAAAATAAATATCAGACGATGTTTGCCTCAACGCAAAAACTGATAAATGATTATGCTCAATTAAAAAATCAATATTATGCAATTTTACAAAAATTAGAAAACACTCAACAATTACAAGTTGAAAAATTAGACAGCGCAGAAAAACAAAAATTACTTGATAATATAGAAGCATTGAAAAAAGAAAGAGAAACGCTTGTCGCTAAAATATCAGAAACAGAAAAAAATAATATACAGTTGGTAAATAAGCATAATGAAGCGTTAAATAAAATAGCGGCGCTGATAAATGAAAATAAAACGCTATTAGCAAATAATCAGGAACTAACAACCGCGCTGAATAATTTTAAAAACCAAAAACCGCAGACATTAGAGATTCCAAATGTTAATGAAATAGTGCAGAAAAAAATAGATGAAACCTATAATACTCTAAAAGTTGAAAATTCGCAACTAAAAACTATAAATCATCAGTTGACTCAAAAATTAGCAGATTTACAAAAACAAAATATAGATTATTCGCAGCAGATACTGACATTAAAAAATGATTTAGAAAAAATTCAAACAAATAATATAGAATTAACTAAAAAAATAACAGAAGCGGACCGCAATTATTTAAGAAGAATCGCAGATTATGAATTAGCGCTAAAAAATTTAGAATTAAAACTTCAATCTGAAAGCGGTAAATTAACGGCAAACGAGCAGCAATCAAAACAATTAATTGAAAAATCCAAAACTGAAACTGACAGAACAGAAGTAGAATTAAAAAATAAACAGATGACAGAATTATTGCTGAAATTTGCAGTTGAAAAAAAACAAATGGAAGAAGCACATAATTTGCGCGCTGAATCTTTAACAAAAAAAATCGAAGAGTTAGCGAATGCAAATAAAATATTAGAAAAAACAAATCAAACACTGCAATCCGCTAATGCCGAACTGACCAAGCAGATTAATGAATTGACGAAAACGCAGCAGGAACTAACTTTAACAATTCAAACTCAAAATTCAACAGCTACTAAAAAAAATATGCAGTCTGAAAATCAATTGCTTTCAGATATATATCAGAAATTATCAACTCAACTTATAGATTTAACAAAAGCGCATAATTTATTAGCGCAAAAAAACATCGAATTAGAAAGACGAAATATTTTAATAGAAGTAGAATATAATAATCTTACTAATAAATTCGGCGTCTATAAAAATTTATTAACGACTTTGAATGATAGATTAAAAAATTCTAATGACGATAATGAAAAACTTAAAAATCAAATTGCCGCGCTTAATGATAAAATTAAGCAAATATCTATTCCGCAAAGCATAAATATTGAATTACAGGAATCCGCAAAAAAAATCGATAGATTGACAAATGACTTAAATGAGGTGTTAGCAAAAAATAAAATTTTAAATCAGACGATAGAAGAACTGAATAGTCAATTAAAAACTATGTCAGATAAATATTCGATGCAGCAGCAGTTATTAATAACGCAATTAAAAGCCAAAGATGAAGAATATTCGACATTAAAGAAGAAATATGATGAAATGTCAAAAGAAAAATTAACAATCGCTGATAATTTCAAAAAAGAAGAAGCGGCGCAATTATCAAAAGAAAATGATGAACTTAAAAATCGCATAAAAATTTTAACTGATAAATTAGCGCAGGCATATAAAGAATACAGCCAAAAAAACGAAAGTTTTAAAGAATTAAATTTATTAATTGAAAAATTAGCCACGGAAAATTTTAATTTAAAAAATACTATTGCGAATTTGAATAATCAATTAACAGAGTTAAATCAAAAAAATGCGGTAGTTGATAAAATTACAAATGATTATAATAAACTAAAAAGCGATTATGATAAATTAAAAACTGATTATGTTACTCTTGAAAAAGAATTAATCAAAGCGAAATCCGAGTTTGAAAATTTAAAAATGGAAAATGTGAAATTATCAGAAACATTAGATAATATTCAATTAGTGGGAACTTTTGCTGTTAATAATGAACTTAATGAAAAATTGAAAAATCAAGAAAAATATATTCAGGAATTAGAGCAGCGCTTAAAGAGTTTAGAAACCAAAACAATTGTTCAGCAAGAGCCGCAAATAACTTTGCGCGATATTATTAATCTTCCGTCAAGTAACTTGCCGCTCGCGCTGCAGCAGCAACAACAAATAGCGAGAAGCGGCGATGTTCAATTACAGCAGCCGATAAATATTCAGCAGACGTCGGAATATGAGAAGTTATTGAGCGATTACAATAAAGCGCAAGCGGAATTATCGCGCGCTAATGCGTTAATTTCAGAATATCGCAGACAAATTGAAGAACTAACACGAAACAATCAATTTATCCAAACCGAATTATCATCGCTAAAAAATCAGGTGATTAGTTTAACGCGAGAAATGGAAATCGCCCGCTCTGAAAAAATGCAGTTTTATAATAGAAATTTTCAGCAGATGCCGCAGCAATTTTATCCGCAGCAGAGTTTTCAATACAGTCAGAATGTCCCGCCGCAATATGTTGATAGCCGCAGATTTTCGCAAATTCCACAAAGCGGCAGAATATTACAGCCGCCGGCAGATTATTATACTGATTATCAACAGCAGTATTATTATAATCCAGCGCTGCCGCAATATCCGCCGAATATTCAAGCGCCGTCGCGTCAAAATATAGTTGACGACGAATTACTTGAAATTTTAAAACAAGAACAGCAATCAAAAAAAACATCTGAAAAAAAGCAGACGGCGGACCAGCAGAAAAGAAAAACAGATAAAAAAAATGTTAGCGAATTTGAAGAGCAAGATAATTTGCCAAAAATCAAAACTCCGCGTAATTTTAGGGTTCAGGATATAGACGAAACTTTTGAAGAAGAAAAACCGCAGAGTTCGCAGCGCGGCCGTCAGTCCGCAAAAAGCCAAAAAGAAGATGAACTATTAGATATAGATAACTATCAAGAAGAAAGTTATTCAGCGCCGCAGCGCGCAAAAACATCGACGGCGCCGCAGCGGTCAAGAGTTAGCAGAATAAAATTGAAATATTTATCTAATATCACAATACCAGATTTAAAGAGCACAGCGGAATTGTATTTTTTAGACGATGCGATTGTTAGAGTATCGTCAAAAACAAATGGCCAGATTAAGTTGATAAATACTACCGGCAGTGTGATATTGAATAAAAATATTAAAAACATTAATAATTGGATTGAAGGTATTGCTTATTCTCATAAAACAAACGAATATTATTTAGTTGATTGGTCTGATAAAAATATTAAAATCACAAATGATAATTTTGAACCTAAATCTGAAATCAAACTTCCTAAATATATTGAGCCGAATGGCATAGAAGTATTAGAAAACGGCAGAATATTCATCACTACACGCGACGGCAAATTAATAGAGATAACATACAGCGGCAAGGTTTTAAGAGAAATCAATTTATCTGAAAAGGTTAATTTTAAATTTAGTCCAAAAGGAATAGCGGCGATTGATAATATTTTAATTATCGGCTCAAGCGAATATGGCGCTAATCCCGGCACTTTGTTATTTTTAGATAATAACAATTTTTCAGTTTTGAATATGATTGATATATATTCAAATTTTGATTTGCCATTTGATTTGAATTTTAAATTCGGATTTAGCGGCTTGACAATTGACAAACAAAACAGCATATTGTATTTTTGTTTGAGAAATCAGCCGCAATTATTTTTATATAGAATCGAATATTGATTTGGAGTGTTGAACAAATGAGCGTAATAACATTAGACGAAGTTAAGAAAGTAGCGAAATTAAGCAGATTAAAAATAACAGAAGAAGAAGCGCAAAAATTCAGCGAGCAATTAAACAGCATATTAGAATACGCTTCAAAGATAAATGAATTGGACACTGATAATATTCAGTCTACCTCGCATTCTATACCAATGAAAAATGTGTTAAGATCAGATGAATTGCGGCAGTCATATCCGCGCGAGAAGATGTTGAAAAATGCGCCGCTTCAAGAAAATGGTTTTTATAAAGTGCCAAAAATAATAGAATGATTTGTATTTTTTCAATAATCTTATGATAATTATTAATCAAAAATGAGCAATCGCGCAGAACGTATAGAATATGCTGAAAAAAACAGGACTGATAGTATCTATATTATAATTGAAGATATTTGGCACGACCATAATATTAGCGCGATATTTAGGACTGCTGAATGCGCAGGATTGAAAAATATATTTATTGCTGGTGCGCTAACAAAAAAGCAGATTCGTCATAATCAAATAGATTTCAAATGTTCGAGATTTTTGAATATCCAGTATTTTGAAAATATAAATGCCGCTGTTTTAGAAGCGCGTAAAAATAATTGCAGAATATTTGCAACTTATATGAGCGAAGATTCAAAAGTTTTATGGGCTGCTGATTTTTCAGGCAATATCGCATTTATTTTGGGTTCTGAAAAACAAGGTATCAGTAAAGCGGCGCTTGAATTATGCGATGAAAAATTATGGATACCTACTTTTGGGTTAACGCGTTCGTTAAATGTATCAGTTGCCGCAGCGGTTATTATTTATGAAATTTTACGCAAAAAAAGATACGAATATAAAGAAGAGACAAATGAAATAATTGCGCCATTTATGAAGTATAAAGGAGAACGCAGTTGATTTTTTTTGAAATATTAATTTAATTGATTTTTATTTTTTATGCAGCGGTGATTTAATGGTAATGGACAAAAAATTTATAATAGTAGAATCGCCAACAAAAGCGCGGACGCTTACTAAATTTTTGAAAAATGAATATATTATCGAAGCGTCTATGGGACATATTCGCGATTTGCCGGAAAAACGGTTTGGCGTGAAAATAACAGGCGATATATTTGAGCCGGAATACGAGGTATCGCAGCGCGGTAAGAAAATATTAGAGCAGCTCAAAAAAAATGCGAGTAAATGCAATCAGATTTTTTTAGCAACTGACCCTGATAGAGAAGGCGAAGCGATTGCTTGGCATTTATATGAATTATTGAAAAATACTAATTCTAATATCAGCAGAATAGAATTTCATGAAATTACGAAAAAAGCGATAGTTAACGCTATAAACAATGCTACTGCGATAAATTTGAATAGAGTTAACGCTCAACAAGCGCGTAGAATATTAGATAGAATCGTCGGTTATAAATTAAGTCCGATATTATGGCAACTTATATCTAAGGGCTTGAGCGCAGGGCGCGTGCAGTCAGTAGCGCTGCGAATAATTTGCGACCGCGAGGAAGAAATAAAAAAATTTGTAAAAGAAGAATATTGGAAAATTAATGTATATTTATTAACAGAATCCAAACAGAGTATAGAATTTGAATTATTAAAAATAGATAATAAAAAAGCAAAGATACCGAACGAAGAAACCGCGCTTAATATCTGCGAAGAATTAGAAAAAGCGCATTATAAAATTAAGGATATTATTAGAAAAAAACAATTAAAGAAACCGCTGCCGCCTTTGATTACGAGTAAACTTCAGCAATTAGCATCGACAAAATATAATTTTTCGCCTGCGCATACTATGAAAATAGCGCAGGAATTATACGAAGGCATAGCGATTTCAGAAACTGAAACAGTCGGCTTGATAACTTATATGCGCACTGACTCTATTCGCGTGTCAGACGAGGCAAAACAAATGGCTGCTGATTTTATCAAAGAAAAATTAGGCGCTGAATATATGCCGGAAAGAGAAAGCGAATTTAAACAAAAAAATCAAAATATACAAGATGCTCACGAAGCGATTAGGCCTACTGATATTTATCGCACGCCAAAAAAATTGCAAAATTGTTTGACAAAAGAGCAATATAAAATTTATAAACTTATCTGGGAAGTGTTTTTAGCGAGTCAGATGCGGCCTGCTGAATTTGATGTTACGACTATCACTGTATTGGCTGACGATAAATATTTGTTTTCTGTAAAAGGCAGTATTATGACATTTGACGGATGTTTGAAAATTTATCAGCCGGAGACGCAAAAAGATATAATTTTGCCGAATATTAAAAACGATGAAAATTTAATATTTGAAAAATTAGAGAAATCCCAGCATTTTACCAAACCGCCGGCGCGTTATACAGAAGCGACATTAGTTAAAGAATTAGAAGATAAAGGCATTGGCAGACCTTCTACTTATGCGTCTATTATATCCACAATACTTGCGCGAAAATATGTTGTAAAAGAAAATAAAAATTTGATACCTACGGAATTAGGAATGATTGTAAATAAATTTTTGATTTCAAAATTTAGCGATATTGTCGAAATTGGATTTACCGCTGATTTAGAAACTAAATTAGATAAAATTGAAAATGAGGGTTATGATTGGCAAAAGATATTAAAGGATTTTTATATAAAATTTGAAAATGATATTCGTATTGCGCTGCGCAATATAAAAATTTTAAAAAACGAATTAAGCGAGACAACAGATTTTAAATGCGAAAAATGCGGCTCTGCAATGAATCTAAAATTTAATGAAAAAGGGAAATTTCTCGCCTGCTCGAAATATCCCGAATGCAAAAATACCAAACCTGTAAAATTAGTCGGTTCGGAAATACAAATAATAACAGATAAATTATTAGATGAAAAATGTCCGGATTGCGGCGCACAATTAAAAATCAAAGTGGGCCAATATGGAAAATTTATAACTTGCTCTAATTATCCAAATTGTAAATTTTCAAAAAAATATGATACAGGCATAGATTGTCCGAGAGATAAGTGTAATGGCAAAATACTGCGTCGTCAAATAAAAAAAGGCAAAAGTAAAGGCAAATATTTTTACGGATGCTCTAATTATCCTAATTGCGATTTTACTGAATGGAAAGAACCTGTAAATAAACAATGTCCGGACTGCGGAGCAAAATATCTTTTGCTTTCATCAAAAACACAAGAAGGCATAAAACTACAATGTCCTAATTCAAAATGCGCATATTCTGAATTATTATCAGAAAATGAATTTTTAGAATTGAAAAAATAAAGATACTAAAAAAATATTGATAAAATAATAATCGTATTGTAGTAATGACAAAAAAATATATTCTTATTTTTTTCGCACATCTTGCTATTAGCATTATCTTTTTTTTCTTTTTTAAATTTGAATATGTCGAAAATTGGAATTTTTTCTGGCAGAATATAAATGAAAAATATCTATTTATTAATAAAAATCTTTTTCAAAATATTTGGGCATTACACTCGCAGCCGCCGTTGCATAATTTATTTTATGCTGTTATTTTGAATTTATTTTATCCGTATCAGCACATTGCTTATAAATTAATACAGGCGATTTGCGGTGCATTATTAATTGTAAATATTTTTGTTATTATTGATTTTGTAATTGAAACAAATATAATCAATAGAATATTAAAACTAATTATTTTTTTTAATCCCGCAGTTTTTTTATATGAACATTATTATTTATACACATTGAATACCGCTTTTATTTTAAGCGTATGTTTGGTTTTTCTTATTTTTTTCTTAAAATATAAATCGCAAAAATTTCTTTTGCTATTTGTATTTTTTTTGAATATTTTGATTTTGTATCGTTCGAGTTTTCATTTTATTTTTTTGATTTTAGTTTTGATTTTTTTTGCGGTAATTTTGAAATTGCCAAAACGAACGATTATTTACGCGTGTTTGATATCGCTGTTAAGTTTTAGTTGGTATTTAAAAAATTATGTTAATTATGGTTTTTTCGGTGCGAGCAGTTGGCAGGGTTTGAATTTATACAAATTTATAACTACAAATTACAATAAAACAAAAGCACAACAAGTATCAAAAAAAATACAAATACCGGAAATTTTGTTAAATACCAATCATTTTTATACTGAAATCTATGATTACAAAAAATATAAATTTACTAAAACAGCGAATTTAGAATTTTTAAATGATAATAATTGGCATAATATTAATGCCGTAGATATCGCTAAAATACATAATGATTATGCTTTAAAAATTATAATGAATTTTCCAAAATTTTATTTTGCTAATTTAAGGCAAGCATATTCTATATATTCGCGTCCGAGTTTTACTTATGCGCATCTTGTTAATAATGCTGAAAAAATATCTATTTATACTGCGATGTATAATAATATAATTTATTTTGATAATTATGTTTTTAAAGCGATTTTAAAAACAGATATTTATCCGATAAATCAATTTTTGTTTCCTATAATTTTAATTGCGCTTTTAATTTTTTATGTTTATAGCTTTTTTTACAAAAAAAATTTTTCTGATAAAGATAAAATTATTATTTTTTTGTTAGTATTAGTTTTTTATTATTCTACTGTGAGTTGTATGTTAGAACTCGGCGAAAATAATAGATTTCGCTTTACAGTTGAGCCGTATATTTTTATTTTATTTTTTTATTATATTGAACAAAGAGCAAAAAAATCTTGTTTTTTCAAAAAAATCAAGGTATAATTTATCAAGTTATTTGAAGATTTTGGAGGCGTAAAGATTATGATGAAAAAGGTTTTTATTATAATTTTGATGGTTGTGTTTTTTTTAAGCAATAACGCTTTTTCATTTGAGATGATTGATAATAATTTAGACCAGCAGCAGAAAAGATTGATACTTGAACTTTTGCCATTTGACGCGGCAAAAAACGCTGAAATTTTTATTAACGGCGGTTCTCCTGAAAAATACACAGCGCAAAAACAAATATTTTATTATACTCCGGCTTCTAATAAAAAAATAAAGATAGATATTTATCTGCCGAGAGATAGCGAGTATAAAAGTAAAATATATGAAATGGACGAAAATTTGGAAGTTGACAATATTACTATAAAACTAACTTTATACAAAAAAATCTCGCCGGAGACGCGCAGAATAGCGAAATTAATAATATCTTCAATTAATTCATATATTGAATATAAGGAGAGCGGAAATATAAATCTATTGCGCAAGACAACAAAAGATTTAGGAGCATTATATTATATAGATAAATTTATATCTGAAATTTCAGAATATGACGATGAAGAGTTAGAGAAATTTTTAGAAGTTATAAAAAGCGAAATAAACTTAACAGCAGTAAATAATGATATTTTTAATAAAGTCACTGAAAATATCAAATTATTAAAAAGAGTCAGTATGCAATTGAGCGACTTAAAAAATATCGACGGCTTGACTATTCAAGACAAAAAGAGTCGTCAGGATAAATTAACAAATCAGATTATGGAAATATTTTGGAATTGTTTTGATTTAAAAACACTTTTGAATAATCAGGAGTAAATTAATAGAGATGATGTATAATAAAATCAAATATTATTTTCTTTTAATTTTTTTATTATCTGCGGCGTCGCTGAATGCGTATAATATAGATTTATTAAGCGAATATGTATTTTATCCGAAAAGAATGATTGATTCTGTAAATTTTAACGATATTTACAAGAATCCTAAAGCGACGATGTTAGTAGCGTTATTTCAAAATAATCTTAATCCCAAAATGAACAATGGTTTTTTAGGAATAGATTTTAATCAGCCGATAAAAATCAGAGTTTTAAATATAGATAATAATGATTTGCCGGAGATAGCGATTGAATTTTCTATTGACAGTATAGATAGATTCACAGCGATTGTAATGGTCGCATCGAAAAATAATCTTGCGGTTATATCGCACGGAAATTCCAAAGAACAATTATTATTGACTAATCTAAAAAATCCGAACGCCAAAAAATTTCCGCTTTTAGTGAAAAATAAAAAAGTTTATATGTTTATTGACGTTAACGACGAATTACTAAATCCGCAAAATGTTGTTGATAGCGCGGCTGACCAACAGCGAATAAAACGGAGTTTTGAAATATTAGAAAAATTGTCATTAAATCCTGACGATTATTCGACATTAAATTTTTTAAAGAAACAGAATAAAAATATTAATTTGCAAAATACAGATGTATTGCTTTCTATTTATACTAATATCAAAGACGAATATATTGATAAAATTTTGAACAAATTCAAATTAGAGTTTTTGAAAGAATTTAAAGAAGAAACGCTGGCGCCGCAGATATTAGTTATGTCTAAAAAACCGAAATTATGGAATATAGAAAATTATATATTCAAGAAATCAGAACTATCAAAAATCGATGATAATTCAATAATCTACGCTGCTGCTCCGCAATCGTCAGTATTTTATTTTGCTGGAAAAGACGATGTCAGCGAATTAAAAAAAATTATTAATAAATCCGATAAATTGAATATTCCGCTCGAATTACGCAATTATATTTTAAAATTCGTCAATAATATTTCAGGCAGTTATTCGTTTTATATTAATAATGATGTTAGCGAAAAAGTATCGGGCGAAAATTTAAAAACTGAAATATTGAAAAAATACGGAGCTGCGATTTTATTTGAAATTACTAATCAATCAGAATTTGATGATTTTGTTAATAGAATAATAAGCGATTATTCAGAAAATATAAAATTAGAAAAAAACGACGGATATAACGCAATAAAATTGAATGTGAATAACGAAGAATTTGATTTTTATTATACTTATATCGGCGCTAAAAAGAATATAGTAGTTATATCCAGCAAATTATCCGAATTAAAAAAAATAGAAGCATCTGCCGATAAAAATTCGTTGATTGGCGAATTAAAAAAACAAAAATATTTTTTAGATACGCACAATACATTTTATTATATGAATGTAAAACAAATATTAAGAGATTTCAGAGATTTAGTAATAATCCAAAAACTTAATCCTAAATTGTCAGAATATATAACAAATTCATTTGATATTATCTGGGGCTTGACTAAATCTGAAAATGATTTGACTATACAAAATTTTAACATCAAACAAGAAACAGAAATAAGCATTGGTGAAATTTATAATTTACTCGAACAGCAAAATAAACCAGCGGCACCAGCGTCAAATCAATTGAGAAAATAATAACGCAAAGAATAAATGGAAAATATTGAAATTTCGTCTATAATTATTTTTATTATTATTTTTTTAGTTAGTGCGATTTTAAATTGCTTACAATTTGCATTTCTTACTTTTGGCAAATACAAAACGCATAAATTATTAGAAACAAAATCCCAATATCGCGATAAACTTCTGAAATATATAGATAAATTTTGGGATTATTTTATTTCTATTTCGATACTTGCGACACTATTTAGAATTATTGTTATTTATGATTTTATCATTATAATAAAAATTATTTTTTTAAAATATTCATCAGGTATTTTAAAAAATTATATTAGTCAAACCGCAATAAGTAATTTTTTCGCAATAATAATCAGTTTATTTGTTTTTACTTTTTTTATTGAGCTGATACCGTCAATAATAGCGCGCAAAAAAACCGAATCCGTAATAGTAAACTTTTTGAGTTTTATAAAATATTTGGATTTATTGGTATCGCCAATTAGAAATGTATTAAAACAGATATTAACAAAACTTATAAAATTAACTTTAAAAATTTCACTAACTGAAAAGGACTTCATTTTAGAAGACGATGATATAAAAAGTTTAGTGCGCGCAGCTGGCAAACAAGGCGTTTTGCAGAAACAAGAGTTAGATATGATAACAAGTATTTTCGGCTTGAACGAAACGCTTGTTAGACATATAATGATACCGCAGCCGGATGTGGTCGCTGTGCCTGTTAATATTTCGTTAAGCGAACTTCTTGAAATTTTGAAAAATTCCGGATACAGTAGGATACCAGTGTATGAAAATAATCGAGATAATATTATAGGTGTAATACACACAAAAGAATTATTATCTTATTTGTCAATAGATATACCTTTAAAAAATCAAAATATTGATATTAGAAAATTTATGCATAATATCATTTATACTCCTGAAACCAAAGAGATAAATGCGCTACTGCTCGAATTTCAAAAGGAAAAAGTTCATCTTGCGGTAGTAGTAAATGAATTTGGCGCGATGACAGGCATAATTACAATAGAAGATATACTTGAAGAAATAGTCGGAGATATAAAAGACGAATTTGACGATGAAGACGATGAAATTATCAAAAAACAAAATACAAATGAATATTTAGTATATGCTAAAATAAACATTGAAGAATTAAATGCAGAATTAGATATAGATTTACCGGTATCTGACGAATATGAAAGTTTGGCAGGTTTTTTAATTTCAGTTATAGATGATTTGCCAAAACAAGGGCAGATAATAGAATATAAAAATTACAAATTTGAAATTATCAGCGCCACGGCTACGCGCGTTTTGAAAGTGCGTATTTATTTAATGGGAGAAAAAAATAATAGTGAGCAAAACTGAAAAATTTAAAACAGGCGTAGTTTGTATTGCTGGGCCGCCGAACGCCGGAAAATCGACATTATTAAATGCTATATTAGGCGAAAAAGTGGCGATTGTCTCGCCAAAACCGCAGACTACAAGATTTAGAATTAATGGTATTTATACTGATGACTCTGCGCAAATTGTATTTGTCGATACGCCGGGTATACATAAAACAAAACATCAACTCGGACGATATATGATTCAGGAAATTGTTTCGGCATTTGACAATATCAATATTGTGCTGCTGTTGCTTGATGTTAGTCAAATGATAAATGTTTTGGATATTAGCAAAGTTTTTGATACAAATATAAAGTTTATCGAAAAAAGCGCAGCGCTAAAATTTTTGATATTGAATAAGATTGACAAAATTCAAAAAGAACAATTATTAGAATTGATTGCAAAAATTTCTGAAAATTATAAATTTGACGAGATTATACCGGTTTCAGCATTGAAAAAATATAATATTCAAGAATTATTAAAAACAATAAAGCGTTATTTGCCGGTCGGTGAAAAAAAATACGGAGATGAAATTTTAACTGATTTATCAGAAGAAAAATTTGTTGCTGAATTAGTGCGCGAAAAAGTAATAAATTTTACAAGGCAGGAAATACCGCATTCTGTAACCTGCCAGACGATAAATTATAAAGTGCGAAAAAACGGCGTAATTTTTATTGAAGTAATGATTTATGTCGAACATAAATCGCAAAAAGGAATTATTATTGGCGAAAAGGGTTCGATGCTGAAAAAAATCGGCGCAGCGGCGCGTAAAGAACTCGAAAAAAATTCTGAAAAGAAAATATATTTAAAATTAGAAGTAAAGGTTTTGGAAAATTGGCGCTATAATGACGCAAAATTAAAAGAAATTGGCTATGAATAAAGGAAAAAAATATGTTAGATGAATTAAATAAAAATTTATTTTTAGCGATTAATAAATTACAATTCAGTCACAGCGCAGTAAAAACAATCGCTGTTTTTTTTGCTGAATATGTAGTTTTTTTGTTTTTATTAGTTCTTGTTGTTTTATGGTTTTATAAACGCGACGAAAAAATAAGGCAGGCGGTTTTGATAGCAGGTTACTGTGCGGTATTAGGTATAATTTTAAATTTTGTTATAAGCAGAATTTATTATCAGCCGCGGCCATTTGTTTTAAAGTTAGGTCATTTATTAGTAGAACATAAAGCAGACGCGTCGTTTCCATCAGACCACACGACATTTATGCTTTGTATTGCTGCCGGCTTGATGTTTTACAGTCGCGCTTTTTTAATAGGATTATTTTTTTTTGTTTTTGGATTATTAAGCGGGTTCGCTCGAATAGTTTGCGGATTACATTTTCCTTTTGATATAATTGGTTCTGTTATCATAACTTTTATTGTGGTATTTTGCATATATTTTTTTAAAAGCTGGATTACTAAAATTAATGAAATGATTATTGGAATATGGCAAAATATCGAAAATAAAATCCTAAAAATTTTTAAGTGATAATAAATGCAACAGAACATATCATTAATTCAAAGCGATATTACAAAACTTGAAGTTGAAGCAATTGTCAACGCCGCAAATAATAGTTTGTTAGGCGGCGGTGGGGTTGACGACGCTATTCATCGCGCGGCTGGCGCAGAATTATTAAAAGAATGTAAAAAACTTGGCGGCTGCCAAACGGGCGAAGCAAAAATTACAAAAGGTTATAATTTAGCGGCAAAATATGTAATTCATAGAGTCGGGCCTGTTTGGCGTGGCGGCAAATACAAAGAAGCGGAATTGCTTGCGCAATGCTATCAAAATTGTTTAAAATTAGCGATTGACCATAAAATAAAATCAATAGCATTTCCCTGTATAAGCACAGG
>JAKPEO010000030.1 GCA_029551925.1 bacterium | reverse complement strand
CTGTGTATTGAGTTTTGAGAGAGCGTAAATTATTTTGTGTAAATTCTAAAAATAAGATATAATAAAAATTTTAAAAGTAGGATTTACACAATGGAAATTGAAAAAGCAGAATTAGAATTAAAATCATTCGAAGAAAAATGGTAGAATAAGTATACTGTTGTTGTAAAATCGTGGAAAAACAATTTGGAAACTTTATCAACTTTTTTTAAATATTGGCCTGAAATTCGCAGAATTATTTATACGACTAATTTTATAGAAAATGTTCATCGGCAGTTAAGAAAAGTTTTCAAAAACAAAGGCGTTTTTACAAATGACGAGGCTTTGAAAAAACTTCTATTTTTAACCATTCAGAAAACCTCGAAAAAGTGGGGCAATATGCAAAATTGGGCATTAACCTATTCCCAATTAGTAATAATTTTTGGCTCGTTAAATTTTTTATTCATCGCTCTACGAGACTCTGTTTTGATTACAAACATTAATAATTGTTGTTATTATTATATCTTTTGTTTTATATTCTATAACACTGATTATCCCTTGTTATAATTTTCAAAATTATCAAATATGCCTTTAGGATACTTTTTTTAAATGCTAAAAATAATTTATTAATTGTTTTTTATATTAAGATGATAATTTTTATTTTTTTTAGGCCTAATTTTTTTTATTATTTCTTTTAATAAAATTTTTTTATTCAATATTATTTTTGTTATTTTTTGTTTTTGTAAGCTCGTTAGATTTTTCTTTGTTGTCTCCCTCCCCCCCATTGCTTTTTATCTACTTTTCTTTTTATTTTTTGAAACTTGGAATTTTATAAATTTTTTTAAAAAAAACTTGACAAATTAAAAAATATAGGGTATATTACTATGGTATAATAAAATTAATTATTAACAGGTTAATTTTTTAACCCGCATCAAATCATATATTTTCTTCAAAAATAAAAAAATAAATTTTTTATAGAGGTGATGGTTTTTTTATGAAAAAAACAAGTAATATTTTTGTGTTTTTAATATTGTTATTGGCATTATTATTTACAAGTAACAGTGCATTTGCTATAAAAGAGTGGACTATAATGTCCTATTTAGATGCTGATAATGATTTAGAAGAATATTTATTAGCGGATTTTGTTGAGATGGGCGCAGTTGGCTCGACAGACCAAGTAAATATAGTAGCACAAGTAGATAGAGTGTCGGGCTATACCACAGCATATGGAAATTGGACAAATACCCGCAGATTTTATATCAAAAAAGGAGATACTCCGTCAAGTACGCCGTTAGAACAGTTAGGCGAATTAAATATGGGCGATAAAAATACGCTTCGTGATTTTATAATTTGGGCAGTGACAAATTATCCGGCGAAAAAATATATGCTGATATTAAGTAATCATGGCGGCGGCTGGCGTAAAAGAAATATGCAAGGAAAAGTGACAAAAGCAATATGTTGGGATGAAACAAATAATGATGATTGTTTATATATGAAGGATGTTCAAATTGCTATGAAAGATGCAGAAAACGCAACAGGTAAAAAAATCACTGTGATAGGGTTCGATGCTTGTTTGATGGCAATGATAGAAGTAGCTACAGATATGAAAGATTGCGCTGATGTAATGATAGCGTCAGAAGAAGTAGAGCCTGGTAATGGTTGGCCTTATACTCCTGTTTTGACAAAATTAACTACTACACCGACAATGACAGGCGGGCAATTAGCAAGCATAATAGTAGATGAATATGCTTTATCTTATAAAGGTATAGACAGCACAATAACATTATCAGCAGTAGATTTAACAAAAATCTCTGCTTTAAATACAAGTATAAAAACATTTGTAGATAATGCTAATCAATGGACCAAAATTAAAGACGCAAGATTAGCGACCCGCACATATTCTGAGGCAGACGGTTATCCGCACGCTGATTTAGGGCATTTTATGAGTTTATTGAGTTCAAAGGGCGTGACAGATCCGGCAGTATTAAGCGCTGCTGCAGCTGTTCGCAATAATTTGACTGCAGCTGTTTTTGCGAATAAATATGGTTCATCACGCACAAATTCTAATGGCTTGGCGATATTTTTTCCAAAAACCACCACTGCTTATACTAATGCTCAAGGGTCAGCATATCCGACAAAAGATTTTAATTTAGCTACTGGCTGGGACAGTTTTTTAAAGAAATATTTTAATCCGCCGGCAGATAAACCTATTAGTGATTTATCAGGCGCAGCTGCTGTTGATGGTAGTGGCGTGGCTACATTATCAAGAACAACGCCTGTTCCTGTTAATACAAGTTTATCAAGCGTGACCTTGACATTTACAGCGCAGGAAGATTTAAGCGGTGGGCAGGTGCGGATTACAATACCATCTACTTGGACTGCTCCGGCATTATCAGGCGCCGGCACAATTGCATTGACAAAAGGCACAGGCGTGTCAGCTACATTTACAATTTCAGGGTATCAGATACTTGTGAATACTACAACATTACCGAAAAATGCATATTTCAAAATTGCTTATAAATACAGCAAATCTCCAGCAAATTCAGAAGTTAGTATTTTTAAAGTTGAATCTCGTTCAAAAACTGGAACATTCAAAGAAATTACAAATTCACCGTATTTACTTGTAGGAAATGCTACGAAATCAATTGCGCGTTCATCTAAAAAATCCAGATCTAATGTTAAGGTTAATATTAATACAGCGTCAGTAGAAGAAATAGTGAATGCTAAATTGTATAAAATCGGTAGAGCGACAGCTGAAAAAATTGTAGCATATCGTAAAGCAAATGGTTTGTTTAGGGATAAAAATGATTTATTGAAAGTAAAAGGTATTGGGAAAGCGACCTTAAAGAAAAACGAAAACCGAATTATTATTGAATAATTTCTATTGATTTTTATTAATTTTATAAAAAAGCGTAAGGTGTTACAATTTAATATCTTACGCTTTTTTTTTAGTTAATATATTGAAAAATAAAAAAAAATGTAGTGATTAATAAAAAAAGTAAAAAAAAATTTAAGTTTTTTGATTTTTTGTCGATATATATATTAAATTTGAGATAAAAAAGCGCCTTTAAAAAGTGAGGTGAGAGAAAATGACAATAGATAAAATAAATAAAATACAAGCGATACAGACAATACAAAATTTAAAGAAAGTAAAAGAAAATGCTAATGTAAAAAATCAGAGCGAAAACGATAATATAACAATTTCGTCAAAGGCGCAAGAAGCATTAGAATTATCAAAATTAGTAAATAAAATAGCTGCGCAAGAATGTTTGCGCACTGAAAAAATAGCAGATGCCAAAGAAAAAATAGCATCTGGTTATTATTTAAAAGAGCAAGTTACTGAAAAAGTAGCAGAAAAAATAGCAGAAATTTTGATATAATAGTTTTATTATATTATTATACCCTTATCCTTTGGGGGGTAGAAAATTCCAAAAGAATTTTTCTACTCCCCTTTTTTATTTTTATGCTAAAACTATGCAAAGCAAAACATTAAAAAATTTTAGAGAATCCCACGATAATTTTTATAATCAATTATTAATAATACAACTGTTAATCTTTAGCAAGTTAAGACCGTAGAGATTTTTTTAAAACAAATAATAGCTGTCGTCTGTCAAATTTTGCTGTTTGCGTAAAATTAGTTGCATTATCGAATATTTTGGGCGATAATTGTATTAAAAATGTAGCAGAAGTAAGCAATAATATAAAAGCGTCACCTATGTGGGGCAAGAAAGTGCTGATGGAAATATTGAAGTATTTATTTGGCGTAAATATTAATGATTTAACGGATTCGGAATTGCAAATATCGGCGATATTATTTTTGATAGAGATATTGAAAAAGTAACTAATATTCCAAAATTCAGATAAAGAGCGTGAAGAATTTGAAAAATTAATGCCGTTAATGGAAAGTAAAAATATTTAAGTGTAATATAGTTAGTTTTTTAAATCAAAAAATATTTTTCAACTAAATTTTCTGTTGACAATAAATCTATCGTAAATTAATATAAAACAAACTTTTTTTTTGCAGGAATGGTGGAACTGGTAGACACGCATGTTTGAGGGGCATGTGGCGCAAGCCGTAGGGGTTCAAGTCCCCTTTCCTGCACCAATAAATAAAAAATATGCGATAATGCAAAGATTAATCAACATTGTAAAGAACCTGCTTAAAGATTTAAAAATAGATTTTTCTAATAAAGTAGTAATTTCATTATCAGGCGGCGCTGATTCTATATTTTTAACTGAATTGTTGACGCATATATTTCCTTTGGAAAATCTTATCTGTGCGCATTTTAATCATAATCTTCGCGAAAGCGCAATGTATGACGAAAACTTTGTCCGCCAATATTGTTCAGACAAAAACTTAAAATTAATTGTCAAATCAATAGAAGTTAGAGATTATTCAAAACTTAATAAATTATCAATCGAGACAGCAGCGCGGAATTTGCGGTATTCGGAATTAGAAAAAATTATTGACGAATATAATGCGCAGTATTTGATGACAGCGCATACATTAGACGATAATATCGAAACCTTTTTTATGCGCGTATTTCGTGGCGCCGGCTTGAAAGGACTGCGCTGTATCCCGCTTATCGCGCAGAAAAAAAAATATGTATTAATAAGACCGCTATTAAAAATAGATAAAGAAACTATAATTGCCGCTTTAAATCAAAATAATATTTCGTTTGCTAATGATGAAACTAATTTTCAATCTTTATATTTTCGCAATAAAATAAGATTAGAACTGCTGCCTTTTATAAAAAATAATTTTGACAATAATCTTAGCGCGCATATTAATAATTTGATTGAATTAATAAATATCAATAATAATTTTCTCGAAAATAAGATTAATGAAATTTTGAAAAAAAATAATATAATAAAAATTCAAAATGCGAATACTATAAAATTTGATAAATTAAAATATCAAAATCAAGAAAAATATTGCAGATACGAAATTTTAAGATATTTATTTAGCAGATTGATTGATAATAATGATGTATTTTGTTTATACGGTTTTGAAGCGAAACATATATATTATTCTGACGATTTTATTTTAAATGGCGTATCAGGACATTTTATTGATTTGCCGTTTGATTTGCAGTTGATTATTGAATTTGATAATGTGTGTATCAGAAAAAAAAATACAAGTAGTATCTGCTCTGATTTTTTTAGTGAAACTATAAGTATAAAAGCGCTTCCGCAAAAAATAAAATTTTTGAATTATGAAATTATTATTGAATTTTGCGATTTTGATTATTATTTGAAAAATCATAAAAATCAAAATATTTTTTTTCTTGAATATTTAGAAAAAGAACAAAATATAATATTTAGAAATTTGAGAAATTCTGATAATATAAAATTAGCCAAACGTAATATTACTAAATCACTGAAAAAAATTTTTCAAGAGATGAAGATAGGAATAACAGACAGACAAAAATATTTCGGCATAGAATATAATCAAGAATTAGCGCATATTCCAAATTTAGTAGAAACCAAATACAAAGAATTATTATTTCAGAAAATTACTAATACAAAGCCGGAAAAAATAATAAAAATAGAGATTTGCTGAAATATCGAAAAAAATAGACTTTTTAAAACAATCTTGACATAAAGTATATTTAATTGTATATATTAAAGACCAAAATAAATTTTTTTTTAAAAGGAAATTATTTATGTTAAAAAAAAGACGAGCAATAGTAACAGGCGGCGCAGGTTTTTTGGGATCTCATTTATGTGAATATCTGTTAAATAGAGATTATGAAGTAATATGTATTGATAATTTGCTGACAGGCGATTTGCGTAATATCGAGCATCTTCGTTCTGATTCGCGATTTGAATTTATAAAACATAATATTGTATATCATATAGATATTTCAGATAAATTAATAATAGACGAGATTTATCATTTTGCTTCGCCTGCGAGTCCGATAGATTATTTGGAATTGCCTATACAGACATTAAAAGTAGGGGCATTAGGCACGCATAATACTCTCGGCTTAGCAAAAGCGAAATCCGCGAAATTTATTTTAGCGTCAACTTCGGAAGTTTACGGAGATCCATTAGAGCATCCGCAAAAAGAGACATATTGGGGCAATGTTAATCCAATAGGTCCGCGCGGAGTATATGATGAAGCCAAAAGATTTGCCGAAGCGATTACTATGGCTTATCATCGTTATCACAAATTAGATACGCATATAGTCAGAATATTTAATACTTATGGTCCGCGTATGCGCGCAAAAGACGGTCGAGTAGTGCCGGCATTTATCAATCAAGCGCTTAATAATGAGGATTTGACAGTTTTTGGCGACGGCAGACAGACCCGCAGTTTTTGCTATGTAGATGATTTGATTGAAGGCATTTATAGATTGATGCAATCTGATTATCATTTGCCTGTAAATATCGGCAATCCTTGCGAGATGACAGTTTTAGAATTTGCTGAAAAAATCATAAAATTAACTAATGCAAAATCAAAAATAATATTCAAAGATTTGCCGGAAGATGACCCGAAAATTCGGCAGCCGGATATTTCGCTTGCCAAAAAATTATTAAATTGGTCACCGCAAGTGCAATTAGAATACGGCTTGCAAAAAACTATTGATTATTTCAAAAGCATAAAAGATAGGGATAGATAATGCTTGAAAATACCGCTGTTTTTTTAGATCGGGACGGCACTTTAAATCCTGACAGTTCGTATATCAATAAACCTGAAGATTTTGAATTTTATCCGTTCGCTATTTCAGCATTAAAAAAATTGTATGATGCCGGTTTTAAGTTAATAATAATTTCTAATCAATCAGGCATTGGTCGCGGATATATTCAAGAACCTGATTTAATGGCAATAACAGATAAAATGAAAAAGATATTGGCTGATTATAATATTTATTTAACTGATGTATTTTATTCTTATTATTATGAAAATGCATTAAATCCGAAATATTTAGAAGGCGCGGAAGATAGAAAACCGCAGCCCGGAATGATTTTAAAAGCAGCGAAAAAATATAATATAGATTTATCGAAAAGTATTATGATAGGTGATAAAGAAAGCGATATTGGCGCTGGGATAAACGCGGGTTGTAAAACGATTTTAGTCAAGACAGGCGACGGCTTGAATTCTCTGAATACCTTAAAAAAATATTATCCTGATTATATTTTTGAAAATATTGATAAAGCCGCAGATTTTATATTGACTAATAATTCCTAAATATCTTAAATGAAGACCACCATTATAGATTGGCTGATAATAGTAATTATCGGAATTATATTATTGTTTTTTTTGTTTTCAGATAAGATTTCAAAAAATAAAGATGATAAAAAAAAATTTTTATTAATATCATCGGATAATTTTAACTTAAAATACGATATATCGCAAGATACAGAACTAATTATTGCTGGTAAATTAGGAAATAGTAAAATTAAAATAAAAAAACGCGAAGCGTTTTTTGCTGATTCGCCGTGTAAAAATAAATTGTGCGTTCACTCTAAACCTATTGCTGATGAAAAACAAATAAATGCTTGCTTGCCTAATGGAATATTAATAAAGATTATTGCTGAAAATTATAAAGATAATAAAAAGAGCGAAAATATCGATGCAACTACAAAATAATAAAAATAAGCAATTGGTATTTTGGATTATTGTCAGCGTATTAATTTATATTACAGAAAATTTTATACCGCGTCCGCTGCCTTGGCTAAAAATCGGTTTTGCTAATATTGTGTTTCTTATATTATTAAAAAATGAAAAATTTAAAATTAGCGATTTGTTTGTTATATTGATATTTAGAAATTTAATAGCTGCGTTTGTAACAGGCGCGTTTTTAGTTCCTATAATTTTAGTCAATACCTTATCCTGCGCAATTTCAATAATAGCGATGAAATTATTTTTTATTATTTTTAATGATAAAATAAGTTTTTTGAGCGTTTCTGTAATCGGTGCATTAGTTAATATGGGGCTCCAAGTTTCTATCGGGTCACTGATAATATTTAAAAATTTTCTGCTTTTGAATATGCTTCAATATTTTTTATTGTATGCTTATTTTTCTGGAATTATCACAGGTATTATTTCTAATAAATTCTCAAAAAAAATTTATTGTTGAGTGTAGTTATAAATCGTTTCAAATAAATTGCGCTGAATAGTAAATTGCAAATTTTAATTCGCATTTTGTATCTTACGATGATATAAAAATTAATAAATACGAAAGCGTTCGGCGTTTTTTTTTATTTATCTTTCCAAAATCTTAACATATAAAGCAGCGCGGCGGCGGACGATAGATTTTTAAAATTTTTGAACCATAGAAATATGCCGAAATAGTTTATCAGCGTCTTGAAAGGTATTAGTTTTAAAATATATAATCGTTTTTTTATTAATTTATAAAACGATGGATATTTCACTAAAAAATAGTAAAAATAATAAATCAAGGTGATTTCATTTTTTTGCTGGTGATTGAGCGGACTTTTCAAAAAATACGATTGCGGCAAATCTTGAAAAGAAAAATTTTGCGGAATATTATTATTTTTTAATGCGATTTCATAAATTTCAGTATGCGGATACGGTTGTAAAAAACTTTTGAACGGAATATCAGTTTGCAGTTGATGGTTGAATTCAATAGTTTTATAAACATCGTCAATTGTCTGTTTGGGATATACAAACATAGCAGTAGTATAAATTTTTAAATTATGTTTTTTAGCAATTTTCGACATATCTATAAAATGCTGATTTTTAATTTTTTTCTTGAATATTTCAAAGCGATGCTGTTCATTTGCTGTTTCAGGCGCAGTCATTACAATTTTACAATTTGCATTTTTTAATAATTTAGCGATTTCATCGTCAATATAAAAAGGGAAAGTAGTCATTACAAAAGGAATAGCGATTTCTTTACTGTATAATTCAGCGAATTCCTTAATAAATTTTTTGTTTAATAAGAATATATCGTCTGGAAAAAAAATAGTTTTAGTTTTTGGAAATAATATTAAAAAATTTTTGAGTTCATTTATCAAAAATTGTGGAGATTTCTGGCGATGAAATTTTATGGATTGATTTTTATAAAATTCATTTATTTTGCCGTTTATACAAAAAGAGCAATATAACGGACAGCCGCGTGAAGATATAACTTGCAATAAATTTTCATTTTTAAAATGAGGATATCTATTCAAATATATTGAGCGGTCTTCTGGTATTTCATCTAAATTTTGAATTGGTATATCAATTTCATTTTTTATAATTTGATTATTTTTTTTTATAATCAGCCCTTTGATATGTGAATAATCGTTTTTATTTTGAAGTGCATTTAATAAATTAGTCAATGGTTTTTCGCCTTCGCCTACGCAAACAATATCTACAAATGGCAATTCAATAAGTTCTGAGCATAGGTAGCAATGCGTGCCGCCTACTATTAATAATTTTTCAGAAAAAAGTTTTTTGATATTTTGCGCTTCGTCCAAAAACCAGATATAATCATTAGACATAATCGAAAAACCGATGATATCAGGATTTATTTCTTTTATTTTGGCAACTAAATTTTTTTCTTTGTTTGCGATTAATACATCTGCTGTATGCCCGAATTTTTTGATATAACCGGCCAGCGCGCTCACTCCAAAGAACATAAAATTTTGTTTGTGGATAAATAATATTTTCATTGTAAAACTTCAAAATTTAAATAAAATAATCAATAAAAATTTATAATATAAAAAAAATTAATAATCAAGATTTTTTTGAAATTATGAAATTGCAGAATATTTTGAGTTATCGGAAAATACCTGCATCGCAGACATATTATAAAGTATCTAATATTATAAAAACTCTGCCTAAAATATTAATTGGCAATTTTAATAATTCAGATAAAGTTTTGGAATTTGAACAGCAATTTGCAAAATATTGTGGCGCTAAAAAATCTTGCGCTTTGCCGAGCGCAAGAATAGCGTTGTATTATCTATTGAAAAATCTAAAATTTCCAGAAAATTCAGAAATTTTGATGACATCTATTACTATTGCGGATATTGTGAATATGATATTGTGCAATAATCTTCGACCACGATTTGTTGATATGGATATTAAAACCTTGAATTTTTCTATTGAGGCATTAGAGAAAAATATCAGTAAAAATACTCGCGCGATTTTGATAACTTATTTATACGGTTTTATTCCTGAAAATTTGGATAGAGTAATCGAATTCGCTAAAAAGAATAAATTAATAATAATAGAAGATTTTTCGCAAGCATTAGGCGCGCAATATAAAAATAAAAAAATCGGAACTCTCGGTGATTTCGGAATATATAGTTGTTCGTCTTTTAAGACATTAAGCGCATTATTCGGCGGTATGTTGATTTCTGATAATATTGAGATATTAGAAAAAATCAAAATGCAAGCGCGCGAAGAATTGCAGAAGCCAAAACGGTTACCATTTTTAGTTATATCACTAAAAATTTTACTACATAAATTTTTAAATTTGCCGATAGTGTATTCTTATTTTACTTTTTATTTTTACAGCGTATTGAACAGCATAAGTCCGAGATTATTATATATTATTCAAACCGGTAATATAGGCGTATTATTGGGTTTTAAAAAAGTCGAGAGATACGCAAAAATCAAAAAAGAATTATTATTTTATTTTACAGATTTTCAAGCGGAATTGGGATTGAATAATTTAAAGGAACTAAACGATATAAACAATAAATTATGTTTGATTTTTCAAGAATTAAAAAAAATAGAAGGTATAACCAAATATTTTCCTAATGAAAATAGTGATACGCAAAATGTGTATTGGCGAATACCGCTATTTACTCATTCTCAAATCCAAGCGATGCAGTATTTTTTAGATTGTAATATAGAAACATCATTGAGTGCGCTGCCGCTGTGCAGCGCAGAAGAGTGTTTTAAAGAATTTGCAATTTATGATTGCAAAACAGCGGAAAAAATATACAATCATTATTTATTATTGCCGACATTTGCAGAAATGTCAGCTGAACAATTAAAACATTTGAAAAAAAGTTTAGAATTTTTTTTGAAAAATTATGAAAAATAAATTTTTTGCGATTGATAAATTACCGCAGCGCTGCGTAGATTTTTGGCGGATTTTGAATGCGCATATATTTAAAAGCAAATGCTATCCGCTGTATGTCCAATATGTAATAACATTCAGATGCAATTTACGATGCAGATATTGCGATTATCCGTCCAAACAGTCAGCAGAATTAGATATTTCAGAAATATATCGGCTGCTCGATGAATTGATTTATTATGGTATGCGTAAAATTTCGATAGTCGGCGGCGAGCCGCTGTTAATTGATGATTTGCCGAAAATTATTGAATATTTAAAGAAAAAAAAGATTTTTTGTAATATTATCACTAATGGCGTATTATTCAAAGAACGATTGCAAGATATAAAAAATATAGATTTGGTAATTTTTAGTTTAGACGGAGATGAAGAAACTCACGATAAAAACACGGTTCCCGGCGTATTTCAGAAAGTTATCGAAGGCATTGAATTATGTAGAAAAAATAAAATAGATGTCGCCACTAATACAGTGATAAACTCTCATAATTATGACAAACTCGATTTTATTTTGGAGTTTTCTAAAAAAAATAATATGACCGCAATGTTTCAGCCGGTAGAGAGTTTTCCGCTTTGCCCGTCAACTAAAATTATTGATTTGCTATTAGAAAAAGAGATTATCAAAAAAACTTATAATTATTTAATCGCTAAAAAAAGACAAGGTTATAAAATAGCGTATTCGACATATTATTTAAAAACGATAGCGTCTGGCGAACAATTTAAACAATGCAAATTTGCCGGAAGATTATTTGCCACTATTTTACCGGACGGCAAAATAGCGCCGTGTAATCCGATGATTTTCAAACAAGATAATTGGTTGTCAGGCAAAGAATGCGGTTATATCAATGCAATGAAAAATATGCCGCAATTTCAATGCAATGGCTGTTTTACCGCTTGGCCTGAAATTAATGAGATTGTAAGTTTTAATCTAAAATCATTATTTGAAAATATCAAAAGTTTTAGTTGATAATTTATTATGCTGAAAATCAATAAAAAATATTTTCATATTTTTTTTGCGCTGGTTTTTTATTGCATTTTTAGAATTTGCATTATCTATAATTGCAAAGCATTATTTCAATATCTGCATTTTGAAGAAGAATTTTCAAGTTTTTATTTTATCAAAGAATGGTTCGGATTTAGCCAGATATTTAATTTTTATTTTAACGCTGAATATCATAGTTTATTCGGCGCTAATGTTATTGGCGCTATTTATTCAATTTGGGCGAATGTGTTTGGCAACGGATATTGGCAAGCAAGGATATTGGCGATTTGCATATCGTCATTTTCATTATTGTTTTTACTATTATCTTTCGATAATTTCAAACTACTGCCAAAATATTTTTATTTTTATTTTATAGCTTTTATCTGGGCTTTTATTCCGTATCAATTATCATATTCAACATATTTTTTGTCTGGGAATATAGATTTTTATGTTGTATTATTTTTTATGAATTTTTATTTCGTTAGTTTGCTTTTGAGAAACAGCGCTGTAAAATTTGGCAGTTTTTTTTATATTGTTGCTTTTTCGATAACTTCGATATTGCTATTTCAAGGCAATTATTTTATTGTGCTTTTTAATATTCTTTGCTTTTTTATATTTTATGATAAATCGAAAATATTAGAATTTTGTAAAAATAATCTTTTGAAAATTTTGGCTGGCTGCTGTATTTTTATAATATTATTATTTTTGAATATTAAATTCATTCTTTTTTCTGTTAAAAAACTTTTGAGTTATTTGTCTATACCAAATATTTTAGATTCATCGATTAATGAAATGTTATTTTTTTTAAAAGAAAAAATTATCAGCGGCTATTTATATTATCTGCCGCTGTCATTGCTTCCTTCACAATTTGTATATGATTATCTCAACACAAAAATTTATTTTTATTTATTTCATTTATTATTTGGTTTTATATTGTTTTTGATAGTTTTTAGTTATAAAACTGAAAAAAATCAGATATTAAAAAAACTTTATTTTTTGTTTTTTTCTTTTAGCATTGGTTCATTAATTATATCCCTTGCTTTGATGCCTATTGAATGCGTATTTCCGCTGCCGATGTTTATTGAAAAAAAATTTCATTTTGTGTATTTTGATAAATTGAGATATATTTATCCGTTTTTTTATAGTTTTTTTGCGGTTGTTATTTTTATGATATTTAGAAATATTTTTAAAATACAGATTTTGAAATTTAATGTTAATTTATTATTATTTGCGTTTTGTTTGGTTTTTATAGCGTGGTTATGGCATACAACTTTTCAAACTGCGAAAATTATTTGTCCGCAAGATTATCGGATAAAAAGATATAATAACAGGATAAAATTATTCTCATTAAATTCAGTAGAACGCAATTTTTTTATGCGCGGAGATTTTGAAATTTTAGATTTTTTAGAAATTCGAAAAAAAATTTTTTTGAATGATATTAGAAAAAAGAATTATATTGCGATATTTGACGATTATCATATTCACGGAACGATTATTAACGCCGAGATAAAAGATAAAATTATCGCAGTTTCGCCTCAACAGATACTTGAAAAAATCAAAGGAACTAATGAAATTGAAAATAGAAAATTATCGGATTTTTTTGCTGTTTTATTTATTGCAGCATATTCAAAGAAAAAAAATATAAATGATATAAAAATAATAATTTCTAATTTTAATCATAATTTGCAAAATGAAGAAATATTATATTATTATATGTATTACAAGTATTTTGCCAATTATGATTATTTGAATAAATTTGGCAATGAGATATTTTTTATAGAATTAAATGAATTGAATGCTAATTATTCTGTTAGTATTCAATTCCTGAAAAGCCGAATAAAAAAAATTTTATCACAAAACTTCAAAAATGACTTTATAAAATGGTATTTATTTAGATTTTATGAACATTTATTTAAAATGTATAGCGCAGATTTTAAATTGCGAAATTATCAATATTTCGATGCATTTAAAAAAGAGACTTTAAAAAATACAATTTTGACTGACGATAATTTTTCGGAAAAAGAACTTGCCAAAGAATACTATGAAAAAATTTTAAATTATATGACTCAATAAAAAAAATTATTCAAAGCCCTCCAAACTTTCAATAATATATGCCGGCTGTTTGCTGGTATTTATAAATATTTTTTTTAAGTATAATCCATAGACGGCGAGAATAAAAAATAGAAGTCCGCCGAAAAGATAATTATAATAAACGCTTAAAATATTAATAGAATGTAAGTTTGTAATTTTGCTGATTATAAAAATAGCGGCGCAGAAAAATGATAATATTGCTAAAACAAAAGCTAAGATTATTGTAAATTGCAGTGTGATAGCAGAAAAACATACGCCATATAAAAACGCTTTCATTGGTCCGCCGCCTAATAGAGGAAAATGTGTTTTTCCTGAAAATCTTGGCTGTCTTATGTAATAAACTTGTGTTTGTTTGAAACCTACGGCTGCCGCTATGCCTTTTAAAAATTGTTCGTATTCTGGATATTCTAAAAATTTTGTAAGCGCTCTGCGTGATATTAATTTAAAATCGCCGCTATCTACCGGCAATTCGCAATCAGAAATAAGTTTCAATAATCTGTAAGCATATTTGGTTAATATTATTTTAAAAATATTTTCTTTTAATCTTTTTGAACGAGTAGTATGGACAATATCATAGCCGTCTTGAAATTTTTTTATTAATTCTGGCAATAATTCCGGCGGGTCTTGTAAATCAGCGTCCATATAAATTACCGCTTCGCCTTTTGCGTATTTTAAACCGGCGATTATGCAGGGCGATACGCCGAATCTGCGAGACATATTAATGATTTTAATATTATATTTAGCGCGTAAATTTCTTAATATTTCTAATGACTTGTCTGTTGATGCGTCATTTACAAAAATTAATTCGTATTGAATATTATTTAATGTTGCCAGCGCATTATGACAGCGATTGACTAATTCTCCCAAATTTTCTTGTTCATTTCTAAAAGAAAAAATAATTGAAATTAACATTTTAATAAATTCCTGTGATTTTGATAATGCGAATATATTATATAGAAAAACAATTGTCAATTTAAAAAAATAAATTTTGTTGACTTTTATTAATAATAAAATAGAATAAAATATGAATAAAATATAAATAAAATAATTTAATTTCAATCATCGGAGGGAAAAAAAATGGAAATGTTACAAAAAAGAAATCCATTGATTTTTGTAATTAATTTGATGAGATTGATACTTGTTATTGGTTCTGCGGCTGTATTGTTGATTATACAAAAAGTACAGCCCGATATTATTACACGTCCACAAAAGTTGCTTTATGTTTTTATTGTAGCGTTGCTTTATAGTTTGATAGTATTGATAGCGCCTTTTTCAAAAATAAAGAATAAATTTTTAGGTTATTTTTTTTGCACAATTGATTCTTTATTAATTTTAGGGCTTATATATTGCACAGGCGAAATAGCAAGCCCGTTTTTTATCTTATTTTTCTTTCCATTAATAAGTTTATCATTTTTATATGAAATTCTCGGCAGTTTTTACGCAGCTATAATATTTACAATCTACACTATCTTTTTTATTACGACTCGTTCGTATTCAGATTCGAAATTAATAGCTAATATTTTTATATCAATGGGCATATTAGTGATGTTTTCTTTATATTTAGGCAATATCGGCAAACAAATTAAAGCGCGTAAACGGATAAAAGAATTAGAAGAAGAAGTGAAAACATTAAAGTTAAAATTAGAAAATAAAAAATAAATAGGAGGAGATTTTATGAAATTATTGGTGGCAGATGGTATAGCGTCGGAAGCACAAAAAATATTAGAATCAATTGCTGGGTTAGAATGTGATATTAGAAAATCTATTAAAGCAGATGATTTATTGAAGATTATTGGCGATTATGATTTTTTGATAGTGCGCAGTGCTACGAAGGTTACGAAAGAAGTTATTGATTATGGTAAAAAATTAAAAATTATTGGTCGCGCAGGCGCAGGCGTGGATAATATTGATGTTAAAGCAGCGACAGAACGAGGGATTTATGTAGAAAACACGCCGGGCGGCAATAGTCATGCGGTTGCTGAACTTGTTATGGGAATGATGTTTGCATTAGCGCGGAAATTGAATTATGCTGATGCGTCAATGCGCGCTGGTAAATGGGAAAAAAAAGCATTTGAAGGCACAGAATTAAAAGATAAGACATTAGGAATAATCGGTTTAGGCCGTATCGGTTCTGATTTAGCGAAGATGGCAAAAGCAATAGGCATGAAGGTTATTGGTTATGACCCGATTTTAACAGATGAAAGTTTTAAAGAATATGGCGTGACAAAAGTAGAATTAGACGAATTATATGCGAAATCTGATTATATTTCACTGCATGTGCCTGCTAATGATAAAACTAAAAATATGATAAATGCTTCAACAATAGCAAAAATGAAAAATGGCGTACGTATTATAAATTGTGCGCGCGGCGGAATTGTGAATGAAGCAGATTTAAAAGCCGCATTAGAATCAGGAAAAGTTGCGGGGGCTGGCGTAGATGTATTTTCAGTAGAGCCGTGCCAGCCGGATAATCCGCTGTTATCAGCGCCGAATACTATATTAACTCCGCATATCGGCGCGTCAACAGAAGAAGCGCAGGATAATGTAGGCGTAATGATTGCAAATCAAATAAAAGCGTATATTGAGAAAAAAGAAATTATTAATGCAGTGAATAAATTTTAATTTTTTATAAGAGGTGTTTTTTTATGAAAAAGTTATTAATTTTAATTTTAGTGTGCTGTTTGTGTATTTATTCAAATGTAAATGCGCAGCCAAAAGAAAAAGGACAGCCGGCGAAGAAAGCGGCGCCAAAAGGTAAGAGCGCTGGCGCAGCATGGAAAGCTGAAATGACAATGATTGATGCTATTAATGCTGCAGTTCAGGAAGTATCGTCGAAATATTCAGATGCAGAGCCGTTTAAAGCAGAACTAAAATATACTAAAAAAGGCGGAAAATATATAGTTCAAGTGAAAATCGAAGATACAAAATGCGTGAAAGTAGATGTTGATTTTAATGGCAAAGTAAAAGTAAATGATAAAAAAGGCGAATTTTTTAATGTGCCAAAAGGCGCGGTAAAAGATCAGAGCGCATTACCCGAACCAGAACCAAAAGGGAAAGGCAAAAAGAAAAAAGCAGCTGCTGAAGAAGAAGAAGAAATGTAATTTTTTTTATTGAATATAGTAGTTAAAAAATAGGGATTATCTAATTTTTAATAATTATTTGCGCAGAAATTATTGATGAATAACGTAGTGATAAAAGTATTAAAAAAATTAGATAATCCCTATTTTTTTTTTATAAAAACATATTTGAAGCGGGTTAAAGTTAAATGAAAAAAACATTAGAAAAATATATTGATATTTCCAAAAAGATTTTAAATTTTAAAAATGTGCGATACGCTGAAATTAGAATTGAAGAGTATACTTCAACGACAATCGGAATAATAGGCAAAGAAGTAGAAGATGCGAAGACTTCTGAAAATTTAGGTGGTAGTTGTAGAATATTATCTGATTATGGTTGGGGCTTTGTTTCGTTTAATAACCTCGATAATTTAGAAGAATATTATAAAAAAACATTTGAGCAATCTAAATTAGTAAAACGCGAAAAAATCAATATATGTTATATTAATCCAATCCAAGCGCATATGATAATGATTCCAGATGATAATCCATTTAGTTATTCATTAACAGATAAATTTGAAGTTTGTAAAAAATATAATGATTTAATAATAGCGAATAAGAATATACAAAGTTCGAGCGTGCGATATAGAGATTTATTGAAAAAAACTATATTTTTAAATACAGAGGGCAGTGAGATTTATTCTGATTCAGTATTTTGCGGAATTTCTCTTACTGCGATAGCGCGAGACGGAGCAAATGTCCAGACCGGTTATTCTACTATCGGCGATTATAATGGTTTTTCTCAAAATATTCTTAATAGAGAAAAATATTGCGAAGAGATAAAAGAACGAGCATTGCGATTATTAAAAGCGGAGCCGGTTAAACCCGGAAAATATACAGTAATTATAGACCCGATACTTTGCGGCGTATTTACGCATGAGGCGTTTGGTCATTTAAGCGAAGCGGATTTTATCTATGAAAATCCGCAATTGCAAAAGATTATGAAAATAGGCAGGCGTTTTGGCAGCGAGGAATTGAATATTATCGACGACCCGACTATTCCGAATCTTGCGGGGACATATCAATATGATTCCGAAGGCGTCGCTGCAAAAAAAGTGTATTTAATAAAAAACGGAATATTGACAGGGCGTCTGCATTCGCGCGAGACCGCTAAAAAAATGAATGAGGAATTGACAGGCCACAGCCGCGCAATAAACTATAGTTATGAACCTATTGTGCGTATGTCTAATACATATATGGATAAAGGCAAATATTCGCCGGAAGAAATTATCACCGCTACTGATTACGGTATTTATGCTAAAGGCGCGCTCGGCGGAATGACTAATACTGAAATGTTCACTTTTTCATCAGAAGAAGCATACGAAATAAAAAACGGAAAAATTACTAAACCATTAAGAGATGTAATTTTAACCGGCAATGTATTTGAAACATTGAAAAATATTGATATGTTTGGCAATGATTTGCAATTGCACGGCGGATTAGGCGGCTGCGGTAAAGCCGGGCAATCGCCGCTGCCTGTAAGTGATGGCGGCCCGCATATTAGAATTAAGGATGTGATAATAGGTGGCAAATAAATTTAATATTTCAGGTATTTCTAAGACATTACACCAAGAATGCGAGCAATTTGATTTGTATTATGCAAATTCTAATAACGAATCAATTTCATTTGAAAATAATAAATTATTTATGTTTGAAAATAATTATAGTTCAGGGTTAGGATTAAGAATTTTTAAAAATGGCAGAGTCGGCTTTTCGTTCACTACTAATCCTGAAAAAATCAAACAAACAATTAATTATGCTATTGCCAGCGCGAATTTCGGCGAAAAACTTAATTTAGAATTGCCGATGAAACAGAAAATAAAAAAAAATACAATAAAGATGTATGACGAAAAAATCGAAAATTTAGATTTAAAACAATTTATAGAATTTGGCAATAGAATTATTAAAAAATTAAATAAATATATTCCAAATTCAATGGTATCATTATCATTTGGCAAATCATGGGGCGATAGTATTTTGATTAATTCTAATAATTATAAATTTTCAGAAAAATGCAGTATGTTCGATTTTTCTGTAAGTGTAGTTATAACAGAGAAAAAAGGAATATTAGATATTTATGATGGACTCGCAAGTTGCGCATTAATAAATTTAGATAAAATTAATGTTATAGTAGATAATATAATTCGCCGTTATGAACAAGCGAAAAAAATAGCAGCGATAAAATCAGAAAAATATCCTGTAATTTTCAATAAATTTTCTATAGGGCTACTTTATACGAGTTTTTTGCAAGCGATGAACGGCAAAATATATCAAAAAGGTATCTCGCCGCTTTCTGATAAATTAAATAAAAAAATAGTAGATGCCAGATTTTCAATGTATGATGATCCGCATATTGATTATGCGCTCGGCTCTGCAATTGTCGATGCCGAAGGCATTCAAACCTATAAAAAGCCGCTGATTGAAGATGGCGTATTCAGAAATTTTATTTTTGATTTGCGCTCTGCAAAATTAACAGGAAATAAAAGTACAGGCAATGCTGAACGCAGTATCAGCGCAATGCCGACGCCGTCATATTCTAATATTGTCGTTAATACAGGCGATAAGCCGTATAATGAAATGATTGCTGAAATAGATGAAGGGCTGATTGTCGAGCATACAATAGGCGCGGGCCAGAGCAATGTATTAGCTGGCGATTTTTCTGTTAATGTAAGTTTGGGCTATTGGATTAAAAAAGGTAAAATTGTCGGACGCGTGAAAGATTGTATGATTGCTGGCAATGTTTATGATTTGTTCAATAACAAGATTAATTCTATAAGCAAAGAATTATTTATAAAAAGTTCAATGCGTACGCCCGCTATTTGCTTTAATGATATTAATATTGCGGCAAAATAGTTTTTTTAATATGGCAAACGAAACTTTTTTTTAAAAGACAAGGCGTTTTATTTATTTAATACAAAATTTGAAAATTTGATAGTCGGCTTTACTACGCGCAATGGCGGAGTATCGCAAGGAAATTATTTTTCATTTAATCTCGGCTTGCATAATGGCGATAGTCAGGAGAGCGTCATTAAAAACCGCGAAATTTTAGCGCAAAAATTTAATAAGCGACCGGAAGATTTTGTTTTTATGAATCAAACGCATTCTACTAATATTGTGTTTTTAGATAAAAACGATAATTATAAAAATTGCGGATTTTATAATGAATCTTCTGCACTGCAAGATACTGATGCGGTTTTTACTAATGATATGACTAAAATACTTTGCGTGATGACTGCTGATTGCGCGCCGCTATTATTTTACGAGCCGCTGTCAAAAATTATTGGCGCTGCGCACTGCGGCTGGCGCGGAGTAGTAAATGGTATTATTTCAAAAACTTTTGAAAAATGTCTTGAAAAAATATTAGATTTTGATTTGAAAAATGTTAGAGTATTTATAGGACCGAATATTTGCGGAAATTGTTATGAAGTAGGTAAAGATTTTGTCGAATTGTTGAATAAACAATATTCTAATTATATATCTTTTATTTTTGAAAAAAACGGTAAATTTTATTTTGATTTGGAAAAGGCGATAATTAATGATTTAAAATTTTTAGGAGTGCAACGAAAAAAAATTTTTAATTGCAAATTGTGTACATTTGAAAATACCAGTCAGTTTTATTCTTATAGATTTAACAATCAAACCGGCAGAATGATTAATTTTATTTTTTGCAATTAATTTTTTTATTTTTTATAATTAAAATTATTCAACTTGACAAAATGAAAAAAAATATTGTAAAATTCCATAAATGAATTTAAAAAAAATATTATTTATAATTATTTTTATTTTCTGTTATTATCCTATTTTTGCAGCAGAAAAAAATATTGATGATACTAATATTATTCCATCATATAAAAAAACAAAAGAATTGCGCGCTGTTGTGCTCGCTGATTTTCCGCCGCTGTATATTTTAGACCAAAATCGAAAGCCCGCAGGATTAGCAATAGATATTTTAGAATATATCGCTAAAAATTTGGGGTATAAGATTAAATATAAAGTTGTAGAAAATTGGGATGAAATGCTGAAATCGCTTGAGGCAAACGAAGCTGATTTAGCGCCTGGAGTAGGCATCACTGCTGATAGATTAGCTAATTTTAAAGTATCAGAAACATTTGTAGAAGTCGTGCCTGTTTCGTGTTTTGTTAGAGCGTCAAATTATGATATTCACGGTATTCCCGATTTAGTCAATCGCCGCACTGGCGTAATCGAAAATGGCGGCGCTTATAATGAAATGAAGAATTGGGAAAATTATAATCTTATTACTTTTAAAAATATTGATTCTGCACTGTTTGCATTATTAGCCGGGCAGATTGACGCTTTTGTTTTTCCTGAGCCAGTATTATTAAAAAAAATACGTGAAGTGAAATTAGAAAATCGTATAAAAATAGTAGGCAAACCGCTGATGGAACTTAAGCGCGGATATGTATTCAATAAAAATGACGATTATCTCCATAAAATATTTGATGAAGAATTAAAGAAAGTAGTTAATTCTGAATTTTATCATAATATTTATTTAAAATGGTATGGAGAGCCGCCGGAATTTTGGAATGTAAAAAAAGTAGTTATTACTTGTGTGATAATAATTATTGTAATAGTTATTGTATTATTTGTCTGGAAATATAAAACAACGCGTAAATTGTATTTAGCATTGAAAAATACTGAAAAACAATATTACGAATTAGTAAATAATATGACTGAAATTGTAGCGCAGCATAAATTGGTATTTGATAATAATGGTGCGGCAATTGACTATGAAATTATTGACGCAAATCTTGCATTTTATAAAACACTTAATTTAACGCCTGAAAATGTTATCGGCAGGCGCGCTACGGAAGTTTATAAAACCGCAGAACCGCCATTTTTTGACATTTATAAAGAAGTGGCATTAACTGGCAAGGCGACTAATTTTGAAATTTATTATGAACCAATAGAAAAATATTTTTTGATTTCAACTTTTTCGCCAAAAAAAAATTATTTTGTTACTGTTACTACAGATATAACACTTGCCAAAAAAAACGAAAAATTATTAAATGATTTAGTAGAGCAACTTCAAAATAAAACTGAAGAGATGGAAAATATATTGTATATTTCTTCGCACGATTTGCGGTCGCCATTATTAAATATTCAGGGTTTTACTGATAGAATAAGCAAAAAAATAAATGAAATATTTGCAGTATTAGATAGCGCTGAAACACTTGATGATTTAAAAAATAAAATTACCGATGAACATAAAAAGCAAATTAATTCTTCTTTTAATTTTATTCAGATAAGCGCAAAAAAAATGGATGTGTTAATTAGCGGATTATTAAAACTTTCACGACTTGGTAGACTTATACCGCAAATGAATAATATAGATATGAATGCTTTGCTGGAAGAAATAATAAAAAATTTGGCTATAAAAATTCAAGAATATAATGTGAAAATAAAAATAGAAGATTTGCCAAATTGTATAGGCGATAGGAATTTGCTAAATCAAGTATTTACAAATTTGATTGATAATGCTATTAAATATCGAAAAATGGATACGCAGCTTGTGCTAAATATTTCAGGAAAAATCGAAAATGAATATATAGTATATTGTGTGAAAGATAATGGTATAGGCATTTCTAAAAATAATATTGAAAAAATTTGGAAATTATTTTATCGTATAACTGATAACAATGATATTGACGGCGAAGGTATTGGCTTGACTATTGTAAAAAATATAATACAAAAGCATTCTGGAAAGGTTTGGGTAAAATCGGAATACGGTAATGGTTCGGAATTTTATATAGCATTACCAAAATTAAAAAAATAAAAAAGGAAAGATTTTTATGACAAATGCAAATGAAATAATTATTTTAATGGCAGAAGATGATGAAGGACATGCTGAATTAATAAAAATGAATTTATATGATTCTGGTATTAGAAATCAGATTATTCGTTTTTCCAATGGCTCTGAATTGCTTGATTTTTTTTATAATAACCGCGCAGCCGATGGACAGAATTTTGATAAATCTTTTTCGTATTTGATTTTGCTGGATATTAATATGCCGGAAATAGATGGGATTGAAGTATTGAAAAAACTCAAATCTGATGCTAATTTAAAAAAAATTCCGATTATTATGTTGACTACAACAGATGACCATTTTGAAATTAAAAGATGTTATGAATTGGGCTGCAATTGTTATGTGACAAAACCAGTAGAATTTCAAAAACTTACAGAGACATTACAGAGGCTCGGATTGTTTATTTTAGTGGTTAAAATTCCAGAAAATAATGGGAATCATTAAAAAAAATAATTAAAATTATGGAATCAAAAGTCTACCAAAAGCCGATTGTAATTTTAGAAGATGACGAGGGTTTGGCTTTTTTAATAACTGAAAAAATAAAAGAAATTTATTTGCCTGTTATTTCTTTTCAAACTGCGAGCAAAGCTATTGATTGGCTTGAGAATAACCGCAATCAAGCAAAATTTATGATGATTGATTTTTCGTTGCCAGATATGAATGCTATTGGTTTCTTAAATTGTTTAAAAGAAAAAAATATTCCTATTCCGCGATTTGTTGTAGTAACTGGTTATGGCGGCGAGCAGATTGCGGTAGAATTAATGAAATTAGGCGCAGAAGATTATTTTGTGAAAAATTCACAATTTTTAGAAAGTATTCCGAAGATAATAAAAACTCAATTAAAATCAATAGAAATACAAGAAGAATTAGAGAAAAGTAAAATAATAATTGCAGAAAAACAAGAGTTATTAGAGCAAGCGCAAAGTATAGCGCATATTGGCAGTTGGCGGTTTGATATTAATTTTGAAAACATTATATGCTCGAATGAAATATATAATATTTTTGAATTAGATATAAACGAGCCATTATCATATCAAAAATTGATTTCTTGTATTCACGAAGAAGACAAGCAAAATGTTATTAATACTCATTTATCAGCAATTACAAATAAAACTAATTATTCTATAAAATATCGAATAAAAAAAAATGAAGATAATATAAAATATGTTAACGAAATCGGTAGATTTAATAAAGCCGAAAATATTGATTTTTTATCAGGCACTGTTCAAGATATAACTGAATTTACACAGATGCAAGAACAATTAATACATTCTGAAAAACTTTCAGTTACAGGGCAACTCGCCGCTGGCATAGCGCATGAATTTAATAATATTTTGTCTATATTAAAATCAAATATACAGTATTTAGAAATGAAATTGTCTAAAAATAATGCCGAACAAGAAATAGTCGAACTTTATAAAATTTTTATTGAACAAATAGACCGTGCAGCGAATATAGTCAAACAATTAATGCTTTTTTCAAGACCAAAACCGCCGCAGAAAAAAAATGTTAATGTTAATGAGGTTATCGAAGAAATTTTGAAATTGCAAAATAAACAATTAGAATTTGAAAATATAAAAATCAGTAAACAATATTCTAATGATGATGTCTATATTTGTTGCGATGACGGACAATTGCAGCAGGTATTGATGAACCTTATAATTAATGCGAGACACGCTATTCTTGCCGCATCAAAAAATAACGGGGAAATAAAAATTATTATTGAAAAAATTAATGGCAAGGTTATAATAAAAATAATAGATAATGGTATTGGTATCCCGCAAAATGTTCAAGATAAAATATTCACGCCGTTTTTTTCCACTAAAGGCGCATATATAAAAGATATTAATCAGCCGAAAATTAAAGGCACCGGCTTGGGTTTGGCTATATCAAAAAAAATTATTGAAAACAATGATGGAAAAATATCATTTGTCAGTAAAGAAAATGTCGGCACAGAATTTATTTTAGAATTTAATGCATTATTAGAAAATAAGGATAATTTGCCGCAGAAAAAAAACATAACAAAAAAAGATGATTTGCCTAATAACACGCCGATTTTATTTATTGATGACGAACAAACTTTATTGCAGTTAATATCAAAAAATTTGAAAAATAAAGGATATACCAATATTTATATTGCCACTAATGCTGATATTGCTACTGTATTAGTTAAAACAATAAATTTTAAATTTATATTTTTAGATATTATGATGCCTTTTGTTGACGGCTATAAATTACTAAAAAAATTACAAAATATAAATGCCGAATCCGACTATTATTTTATGACTGGCAATCTTGATGTTGATGTTTCAATGATAGATGAATATAAAGTTCAAGGAATTTTGCAGAAACCAATAGATATAGAAAAAATAATTGAAATTATCAATAGCAAAAAATGAAGAGATATCGAGCGCGCTTCTAAAAAAAATTAAATATTTTTTATTTTATTCTTTTGTAAAAAAATAAACACTAAAACCAAAAGAAAAAAATATTTTTTTTAATCGCTAATATCGTTTAATTTTTTTTTTTGAACAATTTATACTCGTGCCCTAAATTAAATTATAAAAAAACAAAAAAAATCTTGAAATTTAAACCCTTAATAGATATAATAAATAAATTATGCTTCTAAAAAGAATCAAAAAAAATTATCTTATAATATTTATTTTATTTTTGATTTTTTCTGCACAGATTATTTATTCAAAAGTTCTTTTTGAAATAGATGATGATGTTGAAAATTCTGATGAATTAGAAGCTGCGATAGATTTATCTCCTACGCAAGCTGCGAATTTATTAGAAAAATTAGATGAAGAAGAAGAACCTGAAAGTTTAAAGATAGACGATGTTTTAAAAAATATAAAACTACAAAATCCTATAAGTTTTGATATAGGCGAAGAAATAGTATTTTCAGTAAAATATGGTATTATTAATGTCGGCAATGCTGTTTTTAGAGTATCGAGAGCCGCGACAAATTTTTATAAAAGACCGGCGCTAATGATAACATCAGACGCGCAGACAAATTCGTTTTTTGACGCTGTATATCGCGTGCGCGATAGAATTGTGTCTTATGTTGATACAGAAAAATTAATTTCTTATAAATATATAAAGGTTCAGAGAGAAGGCGGCAAAAAAATTAATGAATTAATAAGATACAAATATCCAAATAAAATAGCTGTGCGTTATCGTTCAAAATTAAAAAAAGATAAAATTAATCATAACAAAACGACATTTGAATTAAAAGAAGCGATATTTGATCCATTTGCTGCATTGTATTATTTAAGGACTTTAAATTTTAAAGTAGGCGATACTGTAAAAATTCCCGTAAGTTCCAGCACTGACCAATATGAATTAAATATTAAAATTTTAAAACTTGAAAAATTGAATACAAAAATAGGAAAAATAGATTGTTATAAACTTAGACCTGTATTATTAAAAGAAGGGATATTTCTGCATAAAGGCGATATGGATATTTGGGTGACTGCCGATAATCGCAAAATCCCTGTAAAAATGCAAGGGCAGATGCTTTTTGGTTCGATTACTGCAACTATTGAAAGATACCGAGACAAACAATGATTTTTAATGAAATTATTGATACTGCGGCTGCCGTCAATGATTATCTTTCAAAATTTAATACTGACAATTTTTCCAATAAATTACGAAAAATAATCTTTGATTATATTGATAATCCATATAAATTTATAGCACTTGAAATTGAAAAAAATAATCAGCCATCTTATAATCTTTTTTTAGTTGATTGTACGACATTTGTTGTAAATGTATATAGTTTAACGCTTTCAAAAGATTATGACGAATTTATAAAAAATTATACGAAATTATTTTATTATTCAAATGAAATCAGATTTGATACGCGCATACATTTTACAGAAGATAGAATAATTAACAGCGTTTATTTCAAAAAAATTGAAATACCAAAATTGAATGTTATTAGAGATAGTGCAGAACTTATTTTGAATCAAAAGATTGACAATACAAAATTAATAGATATAGATTTTAGCAAAAAAATAAAAATCGAATATTATGCGTTTAATGAAAAAAACGCAGAAATAATTAATGATTTTTTTATGAATAATAATGAAATATTAGGAATTTGTTTTGTTAGAAAAAAACATATCAAAGACGGTCATTTTATAGCGCATGAAGGGTTTGTTGTTGATGATTTATTAGTGCATTCGAGTCGTGAAAAAGGCAAAGTCTGCGCGATGAAAGATTTTTCTGAATATATGAAAGCGGCAAAATTCGACGGTTTTTTGCTGTTCACAGTAGATTTATCTAAATTTGCAATTTTGGGCTATAAATTATAATATTGACAAAACCAAAAAAAAAATTAATATACAAAATTATTAAATAAGGGCGGTTAGCTCAGTTGGTTAGAGCGCCAGCTCGACACGCTGGAGGTCGTTGGTTCGAGTCCAGTACCGCCCACCATAAAAAAAATAACAGGAGGCGTTTTTAATAATGGAATGCTCAAAAAATAAAAATATTAAACGCTGTAATTGCTCGTATGGCGGCTGTTCACGGCATGGAATATGCTGCGAATGTCTTCATTATCATTTGAGTATGAAACAATTGCCTGCTTGTTGTTTTCCAGACGATGTAGAACAGACCTACGATAGAAGTTTCAAACGATTTATCCAGACATATGCAAAAGATTATGGAATTAAAATTTAGAGTAGAAGAAGCCGATGTAAAATCCTATAAGCGTGTTGATTTATTATTAAATTCTAAAATTTTAGCATTAAGCAGAACAAAAATCCAAGAAGCGATAAAGAACCAAAAACTGAAAATCAATAATAAAATAATTACTAAATCAAATTATCAAATTGAAATTAATGATGAAATAGAATTTGAATACATTTCAGAAATTTCTAAAAAAGTTGAGCCTGAAAATATCAAGATAGATGTTGTTTATGAAGACGATTATCTGATAGCGATAAATAAAGATAGCGGAATAATAACGCATCCTGCCGGGATTTTTAAAAGCGGCACGCTTGTGAATGCGCTGCTGTATTACGGCGCAATAAAAGATGACGAAGACGCAATTGATGATTATGAATATAGACCCGGAGTAGTGCACAGATTAGATAAAGATACTTCGGGCTTGATAATTTTTGCCAAATCTGAAGAACTACAATTCAAGTTGAGCGATATTTTCAAACAGCGTAAAATTGAAAAAAAATATATCGCTGTTGTTTATGGAAAATTAAATGAAACGCGCGGAATAATTACTTATCCGATCGCGCGGCACAAACAAAATCGTAAAATAATGTGCGTGAGCAATAACGGCAAACCTGCAATTACCGAATTTGTACTGAAAGATTATGCCAATAATTATTCGCTATTGGAATTAGATTTGAAAACAGGCCGCACGCATCAGATACGCGTGCATTTGAAAGCGATAAATCATCCGATAGTAGGAGATTCATTGTATTCCACAGCAAAAAAAAATATTAGACTAATGCTGCATTCTTATTTACTGCGTTTTATTCATCCGATAACAAATAAAGAATTAATACTTACTGCTCCGCTGAAAAAAGAATTTGTCGATTTTTGTAAAACTAATAATTTAAATATTGGAACTTTAAAAATTGAAAATTAGATTTATTCATCGTTTAAAAACAAAATTTATAATCAATATTCTTATTTTTTTTATAATTTTTTTATTTACGATTTTTTATTTGTATTCTTCTTTCCGCGATAAAATTATTTTGGAATTGCAAATAAAACTTCAAAATATCGCTAAAATAATTTTGTTTAATACGATAGAAGACAGCGAACGAGAATATTTAATAAAAACCAAATCACCGGATATTGAAAATCCAGTATTAAAAAATCTTCAAAAAAAACTATTTAAAATTAAAGAATTATTAGAACTGCAAAATATCTATATTATAAATCAAGATTTAGAATTTTTAGTAATAGCAGATACTACATATTATCCGTCTTCTATAAATTTTCAGAAAGATAAATTTGAAATAGAAAACGCTTTGAAAACAGGAAAAATACAGGTCTCGCGGCTGTTTAGGACATATCAAGGAAAATATATATTATTGTGTTATGCCGCATTGGATTCGATTGCCGATAAATCAGAAAAAAAAAATCTTTTAGTAGTTGAAGCGAGCAGCGATTTATTTGAGGTTTTGAATAAAATCCGTCAGAAATTATTATTGATAATCGCTTTGAGTTTGACAATATTGCTTATTAGTTCTTTGTTTTTTTCTAATCAAGTCATCAGCCCGATATTAGCGATGATAAAAAAAATCGAAAAAATATCAGAAGGTAATTTTAATGAAAGAATAATAATAAGCCAAAAAAATAATGAATTGAATTTTTTGGCTGAAGCGTTTAATCAGATGCTCGATAATATTTCAAAATTGAATCAAATACTGAAAGAAAAAGAATATAATGCTACAAAACGCGCTGAAACCATAGAGATGAAATTTAAAGAATCAGAATACCTGTATTTTTTAGGAACTATGGCAGCTATCGTAGCGCACGAAGTACGCAATCCTTTAAGCGGAATATCAGGATATGTTGAATTATTAGAACGAAAAATTTCAGAAAAAAACGAAAATACCGAACGCTTGTTAAATAAAATAAAGTAACAACTGATTTTTTGTTTTTAGCGGCTCCGAAAAAAATGGAATTAATAAAAACCGATATAAGAAAAATGATAATAGATATTTTGAAATTATTAGAAAAAGAAATTAATGTAAAAAATATAAAAATAGAAAACAATATAAAAGAAGAAACCTTTATATTATGCGATATCGTATATTTTGAAAAAGCATTGATAAATATTATAAAAAATGCTATTGCCGCAGTAGATGAAAAAAATGGTAAGATAATATTCGAATGTTTTGAAAAAAAAGAAAACAATAAAAAATATTTTGTTTTAAATATTAAAGATAATGGCAAAGGCATAGACGAAGAGACAAAAGAAAGATTATTTTCTTTATTTTACACAAGTAAAAAACACGGCACTGGACTGGGATTGGTGATAACAAAAAAAATAATTGAATTACATAATGGCGCGATAGATATTTTTTGCGACCGCGGCTATACGACAGTAAATATAATTTTAGAGCGCGGCGAATAAAAGAGAAAAAATTTGAAGTTTTATAAGAGAATGCTTACGTTAGTTAAAGCGTTTGCAGCCCGTAAATTGCAGTGACTGATTTTTCCGGCAGTAAAATAAAAGTATCAGTTATTGCGATACCTAATTTTTCTAATTTTAATAAATCATAGATTATTTTTTGATTGCTAATATCAAAATCTCCGTAGCCGGCGCTGTATCGAGTGTCTGTCATTATAATATTATTTCTGCGGAAATTATTTACTAGATAATTTTTTAGCCAATCTAACGCAGCATCTGTCATTTCAGAAGCGACAGCGTCTAATATTACAGCTTCTGATAATTTATTATGTTTTTGTATTTCTTCGTATATTTTTTTCCCCGCTGTTGCCGCCATCATAACAATTTTATCGCATGCTTTTAAAAATTCACTTAATTTTTTACTGTTGAAAATTATATTGTTTGTTATTGTTATTTTATTGTCTGTATTTGATATTATATCAAATATTTTATAGCATACACTTATCTCGCAGAGCGCAGCTGCAAAATTTATTATATCTTGGATTTTTTTTTGATAGTCGTCGGAAATTTTTGTTTTATGAAAATTATAGCCTAACCGCGAAAATATCGCTTTTTGAGGAATTTCAATGTTGATATTTTTTAATATTTCTAATTTATTCACAAGCATTTTTAATTTTGATGATTAATAATGAATTCAGGAACAAGTGTCAAAATTAATTTTTTTAGATCAGCGTCAATATCATCATTAGTTTGCAATAATTTTTTCATTTTTTTTAAGGTATTAATCAAAAGAGTATCTGAGGTTTTTTGTGGATAAGCGATATATATTTTTTCGAGTTTTGTGGCAGTAGCATTATCTTTTGAAGTTAAAATTTCTTCAAATAATTTTTCGCCTTTCCTCAAACCGGTATATACAATTTTTATATCCCTGTTTGGTTTTAGTCCGGATAAGATAATTAAATTTTTCGCTAAATCAGCAATTTTGATTTGCTCGCCCATATCTAATACAAATATTTCGCCGCCGTCGCTAATTTTTAAAGTGTTCAGCACTAACGACGCAGCTTCACCGATGGTCATAAAATAGCGATAAATTTCAGGATGTGTAATTGTAATAGGTCCGCCTTTTGCAATTTGCGCTTGAAATAAAGGCACGACACTACCGCGACTTGCTAATACATTGCCAAACCGCACAGCGCTTAATTTTGTATTGTAATTTTTTTTGTTTGAATAATACAGCAATATCTGTTCAGCAATGCGTTTAGTAGCGCCCATTATGCTTGTAGGATTGACCGCTTTGTCTGTTGATATTAGCGCGCAATATTCTGTATTATATTTATTAGCAAGTTCAAAAATATTTTTCGAACCGAAAATGTTTACTCGCACTGCTTCATAGATATTTTCTTCCATTAGCGGGACATGTTTATATGCCGCAGCGTGAAATACTATATCAGGTCTATATTTTTTAAAGAAAAATTCTAATCTATTATAGTTGCTAATATCGCAAATTCCGTAAATTTTTTGTGGAACAGTTTCATTTAAAAGTTGTTGTAAATAATATAATTCAGATTCGTTTTGGTCTATGATTAACAGTTTGGAAATTTCTAAATTATCACATAATTGTTTGCATAATTCTGTGCCAATCGAACCTGCGCCGCCGGTAACCAAAACAGTTTTATTTTTAGTTTTTGTTTTTAAATTATAAATGTCTAATTGCACTGTTTCGCGACCTAATAAATCTTCTGGTTTGACTTCGCGAATCTGATTGATTTTAACATCGCCGCTGATGATTTTGAATATCCCCGGTACTATCCGAAATTCTAATTTGTTTTTTGAACATTTATTGATTATTTTTCTGATGAGTGCGCCGCGCGCTGATGGTATAGCGATAAGCGCGATATCAATTTGATAATTTTTTAAAATTTTATCTAATTCATTTATTTTTCCTAAAATAGGGAAATTTTTATATGATTTTTTTGCTGTATCATCATCTGCGAATCCGATAATTTTGTAATTTAATTCCGAATGCGTTAGGATTTCATCGCATACCATTCTGCCGGCTACGCCGGCGCCGATAATTAAAATATTTTTGATATCAATATAGTTGTCATCTGTTTTTTTATTTTTTTTTGTCGAATTTTTTTGCATAAAAAGCGTCCTCTAATTTAAAAAAAGCATCGACTACATCAGGTGCAAAGTGTTTGCCGTTTTCTTCGCAAATATATGCCACTACATCTTTATGAGGTAATTGCGATTTATATACGCGTTGGCTGGTCATTGCGTCATAGACATCAGCAAGCGCTACAATTTGCGCACTTAAAGGAATTTCTTCTTCTTTTAAGCCCAAATTATAGCCCTTGCCGTCCCAGCGCTCGTGATGATATGCTGCAATATCTATCGCCATATCGATAAAGTAATATGATGAATTTACCATCTTTTTACATTCTTCTAACATTCTGGCGCCATTAATAGTATGGAGTTTGATGAATTCAAATTCTTCTGGGGTTAAGCGTCCTGGCTTTAATAATATCGCATCGCGCACTGTTATTTTTCCTATATCGTGTAGCGCGCTCGCTAACGGAATATTGTCAATAAATTCTTTTGTGATTATGTATCTGTATTTATTTTTAAAACTTAATTCTTCGGCAATTATTTTTGAAAAATAACTAATATTTTGCAAATGCGGTCCTGCGTCATTATCGCGCGTTTCTACTAATGATGCTAATGTATAAATCAGAGAATAATGTGTTTCATATAATTCTTTTGTTTTATATTCTACGATTGCTTCTAATTTGGCATTGTATTGCGATAAACTTTTAGAAAATTGCAGGCGCTTTAATTGGTTTTTGATGCGATAAAATAAATCGTATTTATCAAATGGTTTGACAATATATTCAACTGCGCCTAATTTGAAGGAATTCCATTTTGCCGCAGTGTCTTTTATTTCTGTTAATACAATAATCGGAATTTTTAGATTGTCTATGGTTTTAAGAATATTTATTCCGTCGCCGTCGCTAAAAGCAATATTTAATATCAATAAATCTGGCGGATTGGAAAACAGTTTATTTAAAGTATTATGATAATCGCTTTTAAATGATATTAATTCCGCGCCAAAATTAGAAACTAATTTTTCTACTTCTTTAATATTTTCTTCATCATTATCTACAATAGCAATTTTATACATTTTCCTACAAAATTAAAATTTAATATTTAGTTTTGTATAAAATTCAGCGCCTTCGTAATCGCCGCTGCCAGCAGGCGTAATATCTTTGCTAAAATATTTTGCGCCGATTGTCGCGATACTATCTAAATTAACAACTTTTAATTTTCTGTTGTAATTCAAATCTAAATCAACTAATTTGTCTATTACTTTGCTTTGCTGGATTTGTATGTCATTATAATTTTTTCGAGAAAATTTAGCAGTGAAATCAATATTATTTTCTTTGTTGATTTCATAATTAAAATTTGATTTTAAAATTGATAATTCATAATATCTATTATTTAAAAGCGGAGTGTCGTAATAGTCGCCTGAATAATTTTCTGCAATATCAAAGTTAAAACCGAGCGTTAATTTTAATTCTTTTGTCAGCGGAGTAGTTATTTCAAAATTTATTAGCGCTTTGGTGATATCGTTTAGCGATTTATAATTTTTCCGTTTGATAGTGAAATCTGCAAAGCCATTGACTTTATCAGAAAGCGTGCCTTTCATACCAGTAGTCAAATAAATTTCTTTGTTGTCTTGTAAAGTATTTAGAACTTCATAGTCAATATTGCTATAACCTAATTTCAAATATACAAATGATTTACCGAAAAAATTGTATTCTGTTAATATTCCGACGCTTTTAATTTTTCGGTCCATCGCTAATTGTTCTTTATAATCATAATTCGCAAAATTGAATGACACTTGATTAAACCATTTTTCTTTAAAATAATTGCCAATCGCAAAATTTAATCTGTAATTTTTTAGTTTATCGCGGGCATTACTTATGCCTTCTTCATAATCTTCATAACCTCTATTATAAAATAATTCGCTTGAAAAAATAATATCAGTTTGAGTATAATATTCAAATTGCGGTTTTATTGATATTATCGAATAATCCGAAGTTTTATCAAAATTTTCGCGTTGTCCTTTTAAATTAAGATTGAAGAAAATATCTGTATCTTTATAATTCAAAATTGAATTAATGCCAAATTCTAATTTATTATCTGATTTTTCTATAGTGTTGTGCCATACATTATTTTGATGACCAAATAATAGATACGCATTATTTTCTAATTTTAAATTGCTCGCTTGGCTATTTGCAGTCATTAGCGCTCCCAAAAAAATAACCAATAATCCACACATAATTTTTTGATAATTTTTCATAATCATTATCTCCTTGTAATTTATAAACTTTAAATTTTTTCTAATATGTTTGGTATTAATTCTTCAGAATTTATAGCCATAATATGCGCGCCGTCGAAAATAGTTTTTAATTCTCTTATTAATTCGGCGCTGATTTTTATTCCTTCATCAAGTTGATTATCCGCTTTTGAAATACGTTCAACTATATTGTCTGGAATATATACGCCCGGTATTTTTTTCATAAATTCTATCATTTTTGCAGATTTTAATAAAAATACTCCGGCGATAATTTTTACTTTGTCTCTAATGCCTTCACTTATCAAACGCTGATAGAATTTTTTAAATATTTCAATATCAAACGAAACCTGCGTCTGAAAATATTTCGCACCAGCTTCGATTTTTTTTTTCATAGGAATAATTTGTAAATCTAACGGTTCAATTGTCGGGTTGACAACAGCTCCAATATAAAAATCAGTAGCACCATTAAGTTTATTGCCTGCAAAATCATAACCAGTATTAAGATTTTTCGCAACTTTTAATAATTGCACAGAATCAAAATCAAATACTGGTTTAGTTTCTGGATGGTCGCCGTGTTTCGGATGATCGCCACTTAATATTAATATATTTTGAACGCCAAAAACAGAAGCGGCAAGTAAATCAGATTGTAGCGCTAATCGATTTCTGTCGCGGCAAGTTAACTGATATATTGGGATTAAACCTTCGTCAATGAGTAATTTTGCAATTGCTAATCCACCTAATCTCAAACATGCGCGCTGATTGTCTGTTACATTTATTGCATCAACATAATTTTTCAGAATTTTAGATTTTTCTCGCAAAGATTGGATATTTGTGCCTTTGGGCGGGAATATCTCGGCTGTTATAATAAATTTTTTTGTCTTGTAAATTTCGGATAATTTCAATTTATCGTCACCTTTTATTGAATGTGTTTGGTTTAGCGTATTTATTGTATTTTCGCGGCTGCTGATATTCTAATAAATTTTTTGTTTTGTTTTGATGCGTCAGTCGTTCATAAATTAAACTCCAAGCGCAGCGATTATTTGTATTTACTTCACAATATTTGCCATCTACTATTCCGCCGCAAGGACCATTTAATAGTCCTTTCGCGCAGCGAGTGACAGGACATATTCCGCCTGTTTTGCTCAATAAACATTCGCCGCAGAGCGAACAATATTCATTATATACCCCCAATCTTTTTAATGAGCCCAAAAACACTCCGTCTAATCCTGATACTATTTGTTTATTCGGTAGTAAATCATTTATAACAGATATTCCAGCTCCACAAGCTAGGACAATTATTTTATCAGAATTATTTAAAGCGTTATTATGTTTTTTTAATTCGATTTTACAAATTCGTTCATCGCACGGTGGGTCTAATACTATTGTTCCAGTAATTTCAAGTGCTTCATTTTTTAGATGCTCTGCTAATTCTGCTACTTCTTTTTCGCCGCCTGTGCCGCAACTTGTAGCACATTGCGCGCAGCCAATAATAAATATCTTGTCGCCGGCATTTATAAATTTTCTTACTTCGCTGTATTCCTTTTTTTCTGTTACAATCATTTTATAAATAAATCCAACAATTATCTAATCATTTAAATTATATTTTGTTAAAAAAAAAAATCAATTTAATTTAATGATTGTATCAAAAAAAAAAAAATTACTTATTTATTTTAAAAAAAACTTGAAAATTATTGAATTATGAAATAAAATAAATGAATTAAATTAATTGATAATTTTGTAGATTTTAATATGGTTACAATTGCGCCTATTTTGATACTTGCATTGTTGGGCTTGATATTTGCAATTTTTTTGGTGATTGCTTCAAAAAAATTAGCGGTTGAAATTAATCCTATTATTGAAAAGTTATACGAGGCATTGCCGAAAGCGAATTGTGGTGCTTGCGGTTATCCGGGTTGTATGGGGTATGCCGAAGCACTTGGCGCAGAAAATTCCAAAACAGCAGTAAATTTATGCACACCCGGCGGAAACGATACAGCTGATAAATTAGCGCAGATTTTAGGAGTGAAAGCGGAAAAGAGCGAACGTAAAACTGCTCGATTAAAATGTCGTGGCGAACAGGAATATATTAGATACAAATACGAATATAAAGGGATAAAAGATTGCGAAGTTGCGGCGAAATTATTGACAGGGCCGAAATATTGTGAATTTGGCTGTTTGATGTTTGGCAATTGTTTTCGTGTTTGTAAATTTGGTGCGATGGAATATGAAGAAAATAGGATACCGAAAATAATCGAAAAAAAATGCGTGGGCTGTGGCGCGTGTGTTACTGCTTGTCCGAAAAATTTGATTGTATTATTACCGGAAAAAAATCATATAGTAATAGAATGCAAAAATGAAGACAAAGGAAAATTTGCAAAAAGCAAATGCGATGTAGCTTGTATTGCTTGCGGATTATGCAAGAAAAATTGCCCAGCGCAGGCAATAGAGATAATAAATAATTTAGCCGTGATTGACTATTCAAAATGTATAGATTGCGGTAGATGCAGTGAAGTATGTCCTATAAAACCGATTAAAGTTATTAGCGATAGTTTAGCACCGCGTCCGAAATTAGAAATTACGGGTGATTGCAAGGGTTGCACATTATGCGTTAAAAAATGTCCGGTAAATGCGATTACAGGCGAGAAAAAACAGAAACATACGATTGACCAATCAAAATGTATAAAATGTCAAAATTGCTATAATGCTTGTAGATTTAATGCTATAAAATTGATTGGGGAATAATATGTTTTAAAAAAAAATTATAGTATAATTTTTTAATGAAAAAAAATTTTTTATTTATTTTGATTTTTAGTTTTGTTATTTGCCGTGCCGCTGTATATACAGATACAAAATATGATTTTATAGATAAAACAATAAGAACTCAACATTATAAAGTAGCAGTTTTATCAAATTTTCCCGCATTATATTATCTTGATAAAAATAATAAACCGATTGGTCTGGCGATTGATGTATTAAATGAAGTATCTAAAAAGTTAGGGTTTAGATATTCTTATCAGATAGTAAATAATTGGAGCGAAGCAAAGAAATTATTAAGTGAAGGCGAGGTAGATTTTATTCCAGGTATTACTCAAACAGATGAAACATTAGGCGAATTTATTGCGAGCATTAATAGCATTGAAGTAGCGTCAATAATTTGTTTAGTTAGAAACAATGAAATAGAGATAAATAATATTATGGAATTAAAAGGAAAAAATACAGGCGTATTAAAGGGCGGTGCGACACATATTAAAATGAAAGATTGGCAAAATTTTAATCTTGTAATTTTTGATGATATTGACGAAGGGTTATTGGCGCTACTATCTGGAAAAATAGACGGTTTTGTTTTGCCTAAAACTGGCGTGATTAAGCGCATTCAAGATTTAAAATTAGAAGATAAATTTAAAATTGTGGGCAAGCCGTTTATGGAAATTAAGCGTGTGTATTTATTTAGGAAAAATAATCAGGATTTAAAAAATCAAATAGATAAAGCATTAGATGAAATTTTAAGGTCGCAATTTTATAGAGATGTATATATAAAATGGTATGGCAGACCGGAGCCGTTTTGGACACTTGGAAAAGTATTGATTTTATTGAGCGCATTATTTATTTTTTTGATAATAGTAATATTTTTATGGAGTTATTATTCCATTAATAAATTAAATATAAAATTAAAACTTCAAAATGAATTACTTAAAGAAAATGAAATTATTATACAGAAGCAGTTAAATGAATTAAAAGAAAAAAATGAAAATTTGAATCAATTTAATTATACAGTTTCTCACGATTTAAAGACTCCGCTGATTACAATAAAAGGCTATGTGGAATTGATTTTACGGGATTTAGAAAAAAATAAATATGATAATTTATTGAAAAATGCAAAAAAAATAAATAATGCCGCAGATAAAATGCAAAATCTTATAGATGATTTATTGCAATATTCGCAATTAGAAACTAATCAATTAAAAAATGAAATTATAAATGTAAATAATTTGATTGTTGAAGTTTATAATATTTTAGGTATAGCGATAAAAGATAAAAAAATTAAAATAATGATTGACAAAGACTTAAAAAATGTTTATGCTGATAAAAATAGGATGTTACAAATATTCAAAAATTTGATTGAAAATGCAATAAAATATTCGAATAATGAAATTCAGCCGATAATAAATATTGGTTGGACATCAGAAGAAAATGGATATAGAACTTATTATGTAAAAGATAATGGTATAGGTATAGAAGAAAAATATAAAGATAAGATATTTAAATTATTTGAACGATTGAATCCTAAAATTGAAGGTACTGGGGTCGGATTAGCGATAACAAAAAAGATAATTGAAAGTTATAAAGGTAAAATTTGGTTTGAAGTAAATACCGAAACTAGTGGAACAATTTTTTATTTTACTTTGCCTATGATTTAATTTTTTTGCGTGAGGTGTTGGGCAGTGACAAAAGAAGAATTAAAAATTTTATTAGTAGAAGATAATGATGATCATGCTGAACTTTTATTAATGGAATTAGAAGATAAATTGAAAGATATAGAATTATTTAGAGTATCAGACGGCGAAGAAGCATTAGATTATTTATATAGGCGTGGTGATAAATATTCAAAATTGACAAATCATTTTTTACCTGATTTGATTTTATTGGATTTACGGCTACCTAAAATAGATGGAATAGAAGTATTATCAACCATAAAAAACGACAAAAATTTGAAAAAAATACCAGTAGTAATGCTTACATCATCAGATGCGGAAAATGATATTATTGAAGCATATAATAATTATGCGAATAGTTATTTAGTAAAACCCTTGAATTTTGATAAATTTTCAAAAATGCTTGATTCGCTGGCTGAATATTGGATTGAATGGAACAGGCAGCCGAATTAAAAAAAGATAATGACCAAAACTCGCTTTGCTAAAATTATAGAAATAATCGGAAGTTATTGTTATATTGGCTATTTAAAAGCATCAGGAACATTTGCTACAATAGCCACTATTCCAATAACAATAGCTGCGATTTATTTATCGCAGAAATATAATAATTTAATATTGCCAATATTCACAATATTTTTGACTATAATTTCTATACCGATAAGTTCATATTTAGAAAAATATTATCAAGAAAAAGACCCGCATAAAGTGGTGATAGACGAAGTTGTCGGTTATTTTGTAGCGATATTATTTTTTGATTTGCCGAATATTGTCGATATTAATAATTTGCGTTTTTTCGCTTATTTTTTTGTTTTGTCGTTTTTATTGTTTAGATTTTTTGATGTAGTAAAGGTTTTCCCAGCTAATATAAGTCAAAAACTCCCTGGTGGCTGGGGAATTGTTATTGATGATATTATTGCTGGAATTTATACTAATATAGTATTGCATTTTATTATTTTATTTATTTAGCCACGCATTTTTTTATTTAGAAATTATAAAAACATTGCGCTGCGAATCGCGAATTTAGACAACCCCCAATCCAAAACAAAGGATAAAAAAATATTAAATTTAATAGTTGACTTTTTATTTTTGTAATATATAATTTTAACTTTAAAATAGGTCGTAAAGACGAAAATATAGTATTATTTTAAGTAATTTAAAGTTATGTATTTAGTTATACAATTAATATTTCGTTTAATAGCGATGTTTGCGATTAAATCGGATAAATCTTTATTCTTTAGTAAAAATAAGGATATTATCTTATTATCAAAAACATTAAAAAAATTAAACAAATATTTTTATTCGATAAATTGTCTAATTTATCGAATAAAATTTTTCTATAATTCTATTCAAAAATCTCATATTTTTTTAATTTTTGATACTTTAATATAATACTATATTTTTTGTTTTTATTACCTCAATTAATTTATAATATATAATTTTTGTGAAGGGGGAATTATTGTGCTTTATGTTGTTGCATTTTTAGCAGGGGTAATAATATCTGCTATTGTAGGTTTTGTAATTTTTAATGGAAAATTGAAAATATCGCGATTGAAATTTGATGAAGAAGTGGAAAAAATCAGGGTGCAATTTGAGAAAGACAAAGAAACCTTGAAAAAGACAATGGAAATCGAGATTAAAGAAAAGATACTTGCAGAGCGTAATAAACTTAATGAAGAATTAAAAGAGCAGCGTAAACAGCAAGCGGAGTTCGAAAAATTTTTAAATCGCAGAGACGAAAAATTAGGTAAAAAAGAAGAAGAGTTAAATCAAAAACAAAATGAATTAAATAATATTGAAAAGAGATTAAAAAATAAAAAGCAGCAGTTAGACGAGACGCTTGCAAAACAAGTATCAGAACTTCAGCGAATAGCCGGATTAAGTATTGAAGAAGCGAAAAAGACATTGATAGAAAAGATAGAAAAAGAAGCGAAATTAGACGCGATTAAATTTGTCAAGAAATATGAAGAAGAAGCTAATAAAGTAGCGGAAAAACAAGCGCGGAAAATAATAACATTAGCTATACAGCGCTGCGCGGCAGAAGTAGTGGCAGAAAATTCAGTTACGACTGTATCATTGCAATCAGATGATATGAAGGGCAGAATAATAGGTAGAGAAGGCCGAAATATTCGCGAGTTTGAAAAATGCACAGGCGTAGATTTGATAATAGATGATACTCCGGAAGTAGTTATTATTTCGTCATTTGACAGCATCCGCAGAGAAGTTGCGCGATTGGCATTAGAAAAATTATTAGTTGACGGTCGAATTCATCCGGCGCGCATAGAAGAAATAGTAGAAAAAACCAAAAAAGAATTAGGCAAGACTATAATAGAAACCGGCGAGGCGGCAGTATTAGAAATAGGGCTTCACGGCATATCGGAAGAAATAATCAAGTATTTGGGAAAATTGAAATATCGCACTTCTTATTCGCAGAATGTATTGCAGCATTCAATAGAAGTAGCAAATTTAGCTGGATTGATGGCCGCTGAAATAGGCGCAAATGTTCAGCTTGCTAAAAGAATAGGATTATTGCATGATATAGGCAAAGCATTAGACCAAGAAAATGAAGGCACCCACGCATTATTAGGCGCAGAATTAGCGAAAAAATGCGGCGAGTCAGAGGTTGTAGTTCATGCTATTGCCGCACATCACGGCGAAGTAGCATTCAAAACAGTTGAAGGAGTGCTTGTAGCCGCAGCAGACGCGATATCAGCTGCGCGTCCAGGCGCTCGAAAAGAGAATGTCGAGACATATTTAAAGAGATTAGAACAATTGGAACAAATAGCTAAAAATTATGAAGCAGTAGAAAGTGCATACGCAATACAAGCAGGTAGAGAAGTGCGCGTGATAGTTAAACCTGAAAATATAGATGATTCTAAAATGGAAGTACTTGCTCGTGATATAGCAAAAGAAGTAGAGGAAAAATTAGAGTATCCAGGTCAAATTAAAATTACAGTTATTCGCGAATCGCGCGCAGTAAATTACGCTAAATAAAAAAACTAATTAAAGATTTGACTTTTATTTGCGGATAAAGTAATATTATAAAGATATATTTTTTTGCAGTGTATATTGTATAATGTTTTTAAAGAATATAGAATTATCCGGATTTAAGTCATTTGCTGATAAGGTAACGCTTGAATTCAGCGAACGAATATCAGCTATAATTGGTCCTAATGGTTCAGGAAAAAGCAATATAGTTGATGCCATTAAATGGGTATTAGGCGAGCAGAGTGTAAAATCGCTGCGCGGCAAGTCAATGGAAGAAGTGATATTTAATGGCACAACTACTCGCAAACCGTTAAGTCGCGCGAGCGTATCAATGACGCTTGTTAATGAAAAAGGTTTACTGCCAGTAGCATTTAAAGAAGTGACTGTATCCCGCCAACTTTATCGTTCAGGCGAAAGCAAATATCTTATTAATAACGCAGAATGCAGATTGAAAGATGTAATAGAATTATTTATGGATACAGGTTTAAGTAAAGGCGCGTATTCGATAATCAGTCAAGGGCAGATTAGTTCTATACTTACAGCTAATCCATACGATAGACGCCTGATTTTTGAAGAAGCTGCGGGAATAGTAAAATATAAGACGCGCAAAAAAATAGCGTTGTCGAAATTAGAAGCTGCGAAACAAGATTTATTGAGAGTTTCAGATATATTAATAGAATTAGAGAGACAACTGCGGTCGTTAAAATATCAAGCGGCAAAAGCAGAACGTTATAAAAAAGTAGCTGAACAATTGGAATTAACTGAATTATTAGTTAGTTTTTTTGAATATTCCGCATTAGTTGAAGAAATAACAAATATCAATAACGAGCGTCAGATTTATCTTGATAAAAAAACAGAGATAGAAACCAAAATCGCCAAAGAAAATTCAGAATATGAAAAACAAAAAATTACATTATTTGAAATAGATACTAAAGTATCTGAAATAAGTAAAAAGATTTATGAATTAAGCGAAGCCATAAAGCAAAAAGAATATAAGTTAATGAGCAATTCAAATAAGATAGACAATAATTTATTTAAGATAAATCAATATTCTGACGAGACGCGCGAGTTGAAGTTTAAAATTGAAGAATTAGATAAAAAGATAAATGAAGAAAATAGCCAATTATTAAATGCCAGCGTAAAGTTATTAGAAAATATAATTGACAGTGAGCGCGAGAAGAAGAACATATTAGATATAGAAAATGTGTTGTCTGAAAACAATAAAATATTAGACGAATACAATAAAGAATTGCTGGATAAAACGCATAATTCTTCAGAATATAAAAGTAGATTGAGTGCAATAACGACAGAATTGAGAACTGTTAAAATACAGCAGCAAGAGATAAAAGAGGAAAAAATAAATAAAGAATTACAAATTGCTAATATAAATGAAGAACAAAAAATATTAGAAGAAAATTTATCAAATGTAGAAAAATCGCATATTGAAATAACTGAAACATTGAATAAATTTCAGGAAGAATTGAACGCTAATATCGGGCATTTGGAAAAATTAAGAAACAAACAATTTGAATATAAGAATTTATTATTAAATGCTCGCGCTGATTTGAAGGTGATATTAGATTCAGAAGACGAAAAATATCAGGATGGAATAAAAGAGCTATTTGATTATTTTAAAAAAAATAATTTAAGTTTGGCGCATAAGGGTTTGATAGGCGAGCATATAAAAACCGAAGAAATTTATGAAGTAGCGATCGGCAATGCATTAAATGAATTGATACAGACGATAGTGATAGAAGATAATAACACGCTAAAAGAAACTATTGATTTGATAACTAAAAAATCATTAGGGAAAACGCGTTTTTTATGCGCCGCCGAATCAGCTGAAGAAAAGAACCAAGCGCTTGAAATTTCAAAAGAGCGCGGATTTTTAGCGTCCGCCGCAGATGTGATTAGTTGTAAAAATAAAGAAATGAACGATATAGTGAAAAAAATATTTTCAAAAATTGCGATAGCGCAAGATTATGACAGCGGCATTGCTTTAAAAAAGAAATATTCTGATTTTATTTTTGTCACAATAGACGGAATAATATTTTGGAATGACGGAACTATAACAGCAGGTTTTGTTAAAGAAAACCGCAATATATTAAAACGCGACAGACAGAAAGAAGAATTAGTGCAAAAGATAGAATTTTTTGGAAAGACCTTGAAAGAAATAGAAAACCATATAATCGAATTAGAAACTCACCAGATTGAATTGAAGAAAAATATCAATAATATTCAGCGCACGCAAAAAGAATTAGAATTAGAAAAAAATGGAATAACCAACAAATTAGATAACAACAAAAAATCGCTTATTACATTAGAAAATGAATTAACTAAGATAAGCGAAAAAATAATGATATTGAATAGTCGCGAAAATGAATTAATAGAATTAGAAAAAAAAATTAATATCGAATTATTAGAAATAAACAATAAATCAGAAAAGATAAGTTTGAAAATAAAATCACTATCAGAAAAAATAGAAAATATAAAATTAGAAAAAAATGAAAAGATGAAAAATGTAAATAGCTACGATGTTCGTTGTGCGGAATTGAAGCAGCAGCAGGAATCGTTCAAACGTTCGATGTTTGACAAGCAACTGCTGATTGAAGATTACGAAAAAAAAATTGAGAACAATAAAAAACTAACAGTAGAATTGCAAAATGAAATTGAAATTATAAAAAAAGAAAATGAAGCGATAAATATAGAAATAAATAATTTAATCAAAGAACGCGATAAATGGCTGAATGATAAAAATATAGAACAGCAAGCGCGCGAAAATTTATTTGCGATTTTGAATAATATCGAAGAACAATCAAAAGCGCAAAGAATAGAATTAAACGCGTATCAAAACAAGATACACGAATATGATATTTTGTTAAGTCAAAAGTATACGCGGCAAGACAGCGTATTAGAAAATATTTATACTCGTTATTCAATAGAACCGGATAAATTTAAAGAGCAGAAATGGCTGGAAAAATATTCTGAAAAAGAAATTGAAAATTTAAAAATAAAAAGTATAAATGAATTGAAAGAAGAATTGCGTAATTTAGAATTAAAATTAAAATCTATTGGACCTGTAAATATAAATGCGATAGAAGAATATAAAGAAGTGGAGCAGCGCTATTTATTTTTGCAAGCGCAGAAAAAAGATTTAGAAGAAGCAGAACGCGATTTAGTAAATGTAATAGAAAAAATAAATGATAAAGCTGAAAAGAAATTTTTAGAGACATTTAGAAAAGTGAATAAATATTTTGGCGAATTGATAGCGGAATTATTTAACGGCGGCAGCGGCGAGATATCTCTGATTGACGAAAATGATGCTCTGGAATCAGGAATTGAAATAACAGTGAGACCGCCGGGCAAAAAGATTTTGAATATTATGTCATTATCTGGCGGTGAGCAAGCAATGTCAGCGATTGGCTTGATATTTGCGCTGTTTAAAGTCAAGCCAAGTCCTTTTTGTTTGTTAGATGAAATTGATGCTCCGTTAGATGACGCTAATTTATCAAGATTTTTGAAGATGCTTAAGAAATTTGCCGAACACAGTCAATTTATAATTATTACGCATCATAAAAAAACTATGGCTGCATGCGATGTGCTTTATGGCGTGAGTATGGAAGAAAAAGGCGTGTCAAAAGTATTGTCAGTTAGAATAAGCGAAAATAATAAAAATTATTCAAATGAATTAGCAGGATAAAAAAATGGCAATAACTGAAAAAATAGAAAAAATAAAAGAATACATAAAAAAACTGCCGGGGATGAATATTCAAGATCCAAAATTAAAGAGGATAGCAATAATATTATATTGTTTTATTTTGGTATTATGGATTTTTGCTGTGACTATTTTAGGAATAAATTATTTTTATCCAGAAAAGATAAAAGAATATAATCCAAATACAATAATATCATTTGACGAAGTGTCAAAATTTCAAAATTTGTCATATAGTTTGAATTTATCTACTGAAACAATTCTTGAAAATAAAAATACCGGATTATTGATGAATTCCACTTCATCGCAAAATGATTATAGATTAAATGAAAATGTCAAAGCAGAGCCGAACAGCGGTATAAATACTGTCGAAATTCAAACCCAAACAGAGCCGCCATTATCAATGGACAAACTTGAAAGAATAATAATTACAGATAAAAAATTTATTAGACCGGAAATAATTATTGAAGATACAAGTATCACTGATGTAAACAAATTTTTGAATATTCAGCGCGAACCTAAAAAAGAAAATATAGAAAAAGCAGAAGTTGAAAAAACAGCAGAAGAAAAAAAGAATAATTTTACGCCAAAAAGAAAAACGCAGAGCAGAAGGAAAATAAAAAAATCAAGCGAATTGTCTGCGCAAAATGAAAATAAAACAAGTCCAGAAATTGATTTAATAAAAAGAGCGCGCATAAGAGACCTGGATTACAATGAAAATTTAGAATTAAAAAATGCAAATATTCGCGATAGATTAAGACCAGCAAAAAATGAAAGGGAACCGGAACCAAGAAGAGAAATGAGAATATTTAATGAGATTGATAGTTTGAATAATAAAAAATAAAAAATTAAAAAAAAATTGACATATATTTTATTTGAAAGTAAAATTTTAAAATTATATTAATTTTTGCGGAGGGTGCAATATAATGCATAAAAAAATAATTTTTGCACTTTTAATAATATTAATAATTTCTGCAGCGCTGCCAATAATATCAGAAGATTTAACGCCATCGACATTAATAAGCAGCGATCAATATGTTTATACGATCGGGGCAGATGACGAATTAGAGATTGATGTGTGGGGTTATGATAATTTAAAAAGAACAGCGGTTGTGCGGCCTGATGGTATGATAACATACGATATGGTGGGCGATGTTCACTGCGCGGGTTTAACGCCTACGCAATTAAGCGTGAAGTTAGGGCAACTGCTTTCTAAATATTTAAGAGAGCCAACAGTAATAGTTAAAGTTTTGCAAATACGGAGTCAGAAAGTTACTGTGATTGGCGATATTCCAAAGCAAGGGACAATATTTTTAAAAGGGCCTACAAGATTATTAGATTTGCTGACAGAATGCGGCTATAATCCAATGCAGTCAAAAGTAAAAGAAGTGTCAATCACAAGAAAGAATGGTCAGGTAATAAGAATAAATTTAGAAGAATTATTAGCAACTGGCAATATATCGCAAAATATATTTATAAAAAATGAAGACACGATAATTTTACCGAAATCTACAATTGGCAAAATTATTATAGACGGCGAAGTTTCAAAACCCGGCGAATATGAAATTGAAAAAAATACAAGAATATTAATTTCTGATGCTATAAGAATAGCAGGCGGCTTGACTCAATCAGCAGTAAAGAAAAAAGCGAAAATAGTAAGGAATTCCGGAAAAGAAATTTTTATAAATTTAGAGTCATTAGAATATGCGGGCGAGCAAACAGAAAATTATGCGTTATATGATGGCGATAGATTAGTGATTCCGCGTGTGCGAAGAACGAAGATTTATGTTTATGGCGAATCAGATAGGACAGGCGAAGTATATTTAGAGGATCCGGCTCCGCATATGGCGAAATTATTAGCGATAGCAAAAGATAAATATTTTTCAGTTTTGAGTAATATAAAAGTTATTAGAGATAATCCGCTTTCGCCCGGCAGACCGATTGTATATAATGTTGATTTAAAAAGATTATTATATAGAAATGACCAGACGCAAGATATAAAATTAGAAAATAATGATGTTGTATTTGTTCCGCAGAGTTGGGTAGGTTCGCTTGCACAATTTTTGGATGAAGTTTGGCCGACAGTTATAAAAGGCGCTGGCGCGCTCGGCGAGTGGCAGGATATAAAAGAAGGCAGATGGGAAGAATTTAGCAGTAGCGGCAGCAGTTCAGGGACTACGCGCACTGGCAACCGATAAATTTTTGGGAGTTATTGAAAAAAATAAAAATTTAAAAAAAATGGAGTAAATAACAAATGTCACAATATGATATGAATGTACATGATTATTTTAGAATAATCAGAAAGCGAAAATGGGTTATCATATTGACTACGCTTGCCGTATATATAGCGGCGATAATTTATACAAAGATGCAAACGAAATTATATAAAAGCACAGCTACGGTAATAGTTTTGCAGAAAAAGATAAATACTGATGAAATTTTCGGAACTGGTCAAGTAATAGGCGGCACGCTGTCAAATTATTTTAGTTCGCAGCGGACACTACAAACAGCGAAAGATACGATAATGAGTAAATCAGTTGCATTGCGAGTGATAAATCAATTAGGGTTAGTTGAACGAAATGCAAGTATGAGCGAAATAGATATGATAATAAGTAAATTATTACAAAGAATAGAAGTGTCAATAGACGAGAAAGAAGGAAAAATATTTATAACCATCACATCGAGCGAACCGAAAAAAGCCACAAGAATAGTCAATGCTTTTGCAGAAGCGTTTAGAGTAGAATCAGAAAAGCAAGCGCGATATTCAGAACAAGTTTTAGTTGAATATTTAAAAGAGCAAGTAGATATAGCACGCGAACGCAGAGAACAGGCATATAGCGATTTATTAAGTTTTAAGCAGCAATATAATGTCGAACTCACGCGGTCAAATTTATTGAATCAAAGCACATTAGAAGCGATGGAGCAGAAATTAGAAGAGACAGTCAAACTGAGAATGGAATTAGAAAAGGAATTGGGATTAATACAGCAGAAACGGCGCGGCAGGAGTGTTGATATAACGCAGATAAAAGCATTTTCTGCTGATGCTGAATTAAATGCAATAGAGACTGAAAGAAATCGGACATTGAAAGAAATAGAAGAAATGAACGCGAAATTTATGCACGGACATCCGAAATTATTGGTGTTAAATGAAAATCTAATAAAACTAACGGAAAAATACGAAGTTGTATTAGATAAAAAAATAAGCAATATTATGACAGCAATAGAACAACAATTGAATGATTATTATAATGCTGAAAACAAATTAAAACGAGATATAGAAATATATAGAATAAAAATAGCTAATTTACCGAAAGTCGAACTTGAATCAAAAAAATTAGAGCGCGCTTATGTAGTGACAGATGAATTATATACGATGTTAAATAAAAAACTTGAAGAAGCTAAATTACGCGCAGCAAGCGAAGTAAGTGATGTCCGCGAAGTAATAGAAGCGCAGGTGCCGACGAAGCCATTTTATCCTAATGAAAGACAGAGCGCATTAGCTGGGTTAGTAATCGGTTTGATTTTAGGTTTTGCATTTGCGTTTATTGTTGAAAGTATGGATACTTCTATCGGCACGATAGAAGATGTCGAGAAATATGTCCAAAAAACAGTATTAGGCGTAATACCGCATATTAAGATAGATTCAGAAAAAGTGCGGAAATTCCGTAAGCGTATAGAAAGCGCAGGCGAAGTATTTAATGAACGGCAAGCGCGATTAGTATCTATCTGCGATCCAAAATCGCCTGTGACAGAAGCGTATAGAACATTACGCACTAATTTACAGTTTGCTTTACCAAATAAAAATGGCTGTAATACAATATTATTTTCGAGCGCCACTCCGCAGGAAGGTAAATCCACATCTCTGACAAATTTAGCGGTTATTTGGGCGCAGGCAGGCAAAAAAACATTAATAATGAGTTGTAATTTACGACATCCGTCTGTTTATAAAATATTTGGTATAAAGAAAAAGCCAGGAATAACAGATATATTAGCCGGGACAATAACTTGGCGCGAGGCATTGCAAGATCCGGGCATAGATAATTTAAGAATATTAGCGGCAGGGCCATATCCTCCGAATCCATCTGAATTATTGCAATCTCAGGAATTTGATGAATTATTAGCAGAATTGCGTCAAGAATTTGATATAATATTATTTGACTCTCCGCCAATTTTGCCTGTTACAGATGCCGCTATCATTGCATCAAAAGTAGATGCGGTAGTGCTTGTATATTTTGTAGGCAAAGCTGCGCGCGAAGCGTTATTGCGCGCAAAGATGCAATTAGAAAATGTTAATGCTAATATTATTGGAATAGTATTAAATGATATTAAAGCGGAAGGTAAACTCGCTTATACATACTATTATCATTATCAATATAAATATTATGGAGTGCGCGATGCAAGTGAAGTATAGGATTAATTTTATAATATTGTTTTGTATTTTAATTGCTGCTGCAACTGTATCTTGTAAAAAAACAAAAAAAACAGAAGATATAAAAATTAATGAAAATAAAAGCAGTCAGCAGCAAGAAGATATAGTATTAAATCAGCAGATGACAGCTCAGGATTTGTTGTCATTGGGATTAGCAGAAATGAATGTAGCTGATAAAAATGTGATACCAGAATATTCATACAATAAAGCATTGGGTTATTTTCAACAAGTAGTGAAACTTTATCCTGCTTCTTTTGAAGCGGTAGAAGCGCAATTTAATATGGCAAAATTTACAGAGCAGAAAATAAAATTTTTGAATTTGCGCGAGATTAGTTTAAGACAAAAACAAGGCGAAACTTTGGATACTATTAAGCCGTTTTTAGTGTCATATAATCAAGCGATAAATGAATATTTAGAAATATATAATAAACGCGAATATTGGAATACTTTTACTCCGCAACAGCGAGAACGCGCAAAATTTTTATGCACAAACGCTTTAATGCAAGCGGCGAAATTAGCGTCAGATGAAACAAATTCAAAAGTTGATTATGGTAAAGCAATAGATATTTATAAAATTGTTTATAAAGAATTTAGAGATTATACTAATTTCGGCGATTTAGCTATATTCAGTATAGTGAATATTTATTATGCTCAGAAGGAATGGCCAAAAGTGATAGAATATGGTAAAATAATGGAAGAGATGTTCCCGCAAAGTATATATATGGTTGATGTTCAGAATAAAGTTCGCCGCGCGCAATTTAATTTAAAGTAATTTTTTTTTGTTTTTATGTATGGAAGAAAAAAAACGCGTAAACAAGCAAATAGAATTTGTTGCATTAACTATATTCACATCTTTTATAATTTTTTTGGTGTATATTGGCGATAGATTAGAAAATAGCGATTGGAATACATATTATTTTGTTTTTTTAGCGATTTTTGCAGCAATTACAGTTTTAATCTCGCCAGAAAAGGGTTTATATATTCTTATTATAGTGTCAATGTTTTCACCTGAAATATCATTAGGTCGCACAGGTCGTAGAAATATAATTTTACGATTTGACGATATTATGGTTGTTTTGTCTATGATCACTTGGTTAGTGGTTAGAATTATGAAGAAAAACATCAAATTTTTTATATTTACGCCATTAGACAAACCGATATTTGCATTCGTTTTGATATGTGCGTTATCAACGGCGCGCGGTGTATTGATTAGACAAGTAGAGCGACCGTTAGAGGCATTTTTATATGTTTTAAAAATGATAGAATATTTTTTTATATATTATTTGGTAGTGAATACTGTTAAGAATAAATCTGAATTGCGGAGATATTTAATTGTTTTTTTGATAACATTATTTTTTACCTGTTTAAATGGATTAGATCAAATAAATGCAGGTGTGCATCGCGTATCAACGCCGTTTGAAGATACGCCTGAACCGAATACGCTTGGCGGATATTTATTATTTATGTTTGCTATTGTTGCAGCTTTAGCTTCTATGGGCGCAGAAATCTGGAATAAATTTTTTTTATGGGGGTTGATTCCTTTAATTGTCTGGGTGTTTTTGCATACTTTATCTCGCGGTTCGTATCTTGGATATTTTCCGGTTTTGATAACTCTTGCGTTTCTTCTACCGAATGAACGCAGAATTTACGGAATGGCTATATTAATAGGCAGTTTAGTGTTATTGCCTAATTTACCGTCTTATATAACCGCCAGAATAGAACGAACATTTGAAGGGAGGCAGGAATATAAGATCCCCACTATTACAGGCGAAGAAAAAGTTATAAGATTGGATTCTTCGTCATCTTCGCGTGTCACTAAATTTGAAAATATTTTGAATTATTGGTCAGAATATCCAGTGTTCGGATTAGGCATTACTGGTGCTGGATTTGTTGACAGCACTATATTCCGTACAATTGGGGAACTCGGGTTAATGGGGATGCTTGTATTAGTCTGGCTTTTTTATACGATACTTTCTGAAACTTTTAATGCTTACAAATATTCGCGTAATAAATTAAATAAAGGGTTGTGTATTGGCTATATTTGTGGGATTATCGGCTTGTTGGTTCATGCTACTACTGCTAATACATTTTTTCTAATTCGTATAATGGGACCATTCTGGTTTTTGACGGGCTTGATTTTTTTGATACCGCAGCTTTATTTTGATGAAATGGCAAAACCTTACGGTGCAAAATTAATTGAAGATAAAAAAAGTAGATATTAAAAAAATATGAAGATTTCTAATGTTCTATTTTTTTCATTGTTAGCACTTGTCGCTGTGTATTTATTTATAAATGAAAATATCCTTGAAAATTATATTTTTCCATATATCGAAATAGCTGGGATTTTGTTTAATAATTTATTTACAATTATTTTAATTATAACTATTGCCTTTGTTATATTAAATATTTATCGTAAAATTTTGTGAGACCTGCTTTTACTAATTTTGTTTTTTTTAATAAATTTTTTTTATACGGGTTATTAATTAGAATTTTGATAATGCCGTTTTTTGCGCATCCTGATATATTCTGGATAAATTCAGGTCCGTCAAATATTACAAATAATGTATTTAATATTTACGAATTTCACGGTGATAATAAAAATATCCATTTATTCAAATATCCGCCGTTAGCTTATTTTTTTCTGGCTGCGCAACATATAATTTTCAAGCCATTTATTTCGGATTTTGATTTTTTTAAAGATGATATTCATTCGTATAATTATTGGTTTGATTCGCCGAATATTTTTCAGAATCTGTTTGTTTTGAAAATTTTTTATTTATTGGCAGATATATTTATTTTATTCTTTTGCCTAAAAATATCAGACGATAATGATAATATAAAAAAAAATATAATTAAATTTTGGGCGTTTTCGCCATTTGTATTTTATGCGACTTATATGTATGCGCAATTTGATATTTTGCCGACGGCATTTGTTTTTTTAGCATTTTATTTTTTTTACAAAGCGCGATTATGTTCAGCGTTTTTTTGTTTGGGAATTGCCAGCGCATTAAAACATTTTCCTTTTATTTTACTTCCATTTTTTTTGATTTTAATAGATAGACCATTGAAATATCGGTTATTATATTTTTTATTGTGTTTATTGCCGTATCTAATTTTTTTGCCGTTTTATATTAGTAGCCCATCGTTTTTAGATGATGTGATTTTCAATAGTTCGAGTTATATCACAAAATCTAAAATTTTTATGTTCGGCTATTTTATAATTTTAGCATTATGTTTATTTTTTAAAAGGAATCGACAAAATATAAATATTTTAATTTCGTATTCGTTCATAGTTTTGAGTTTGTATCTTATTTCTGTCAGAGAATTCAATCCGCAATTTATTTTATGGATTACGCCGTTTTTTTATTTGTTTGCCGCTAAAAATAAAATTGCTAAATATTTGTATTTTTTATTAATACCAGTTTATTTTATTTATATAACTTATTTAGGAGTGAATTCTACTAATAAAATACTAATACCGCTAAATAATGATTTAACTGCGCTGCCGAGCATAAATTCTATTATTTCGCATATTTTTAAAATTAATTACGATAAAATAATATTTATTTCAAAATGGTTATTTAATTTTTTATTATTGATATTTTTTTTTATAAAAGTCGATGTTAATGAAAATAATTAATTTTATTATTTTGTTTTTTTTATTTTTTTTGATAAGCGGTTTTGCAGTCATTAAACAGCCGATATTTACGGCGCGTGAATATAACTATACAATTTCTAAAAATAAAATTTTGCAATCGTCATTTTATCTAAATAGCGATTTGGATATATGCGGCATTGTATTATTAGCAAGTATAAATAAAACAACCAATTTTTCAATAGAAATTTTTTCGGATAATAATATTGCCAAAAAAATTAATATTATATCTGTCGCGCCTGCTTTAAAAAAATATCAGACATTAAAAATTTTATTTGATGAGACGATAAATATAAAAAATAAGATAACATTAAAAATCAGCGCTGACAGCAATTTTGATATTTGGTATTCTAATTATGATACTAATTCAGAAAAACAATATTTTCTTATTGATAATGAGAAAATTAGCGGCGCTTTATATTTTGAAATCATTAGACCTTTAAATTTCAAAAAAATAATAACGCAGATAATAGATAAATTTTTCACAAACAAAAAATTCGCGTTTTTTTACAGCGCTCTAATTTTATTAATTTTATCTTTGATTAGTTTTAATAAAAAAATTCAAAAAATATTATGAACTATTTATTTTTTATATTTTTTTCTGTTTTTTTTTATTATGCTGCGGTAATATCTCAATATATACTAAAAAATAATACGCTGCCGAATTTTATAGTTTCGGATTTTTCAATAAAATTATATTTTTTTATTTTATTGATTTTATCTATTGATTTTTTGATATTTCAGATATTATTAAAAAAAATAAATGTGTCATTTAATAAAATTTCCGCAATTGTCTATTCGCCGATATTATTGTTTTTATCTTATAAGTTTGTTTACGGTAGATTGAAATTTTTGAATCGCACAATCAACGATCCGCTGAAAGAAATAAAATATTTAATAGGTTTGATTATTATTTCAATTTTATTTTTTAAATTATTATTTTTTGTCAAACAAATATTTTTATTATTAAAAAAACGCAATATTTTAAATAAAAATTTTCAGATTTTAATATTTTGTATTTTTGTCTATTTATTTGTGCCTGCCGGGTTATATAAATATTGGTTTGGCAGCGTAGGCGATGAAAAAGAATATGTTATTAATATATATAGTTTAGCGGTAGACGGTAATTTGAATTTAGTTGATGATATAAAAAATATACAGGTAATAACAGGCGGCTCGGAATTACCGCCGCCGCTGAATTTTTATACTGAAAAGATTTATTCGCTGCACTCCAATCTTATACCTTTTCATTTATTGATTTTACCGTCATATATTTTATTGGGCAGATTCGGCTTGATAGTATTTTTTACAATTATTTCCGGTTTGATTTTTTTGTATATTTACAAGATTATTTTTTATCTTGAAGCCAATCAATTATACGCTTTTAGTTATAGTATATTTTCTGCGTGTTTAGCGTTTTTTATTATTTATAATTATCAGATTTATCCGGAGATAATCGCTGCATTTTTCAATATTTATTTTATATGGCTGTTATTAAAAAACGACGAGCGAAAAATTTATTATTTTGTATTATTAACAGCTCCGCTAATGCACTGGTTTAATTTGCGTTATATTTTTTTTGGCGCTGCTTATATTGTGATTTATTTATTCAAATATCAATTAAAAAAAATGTTGAGTTATAAAAATTTATGTATTTATTTTTTATTTGCTATTTCTGTTTTTTTGTTTTTACTTGTTAATTATCTGATGTATGAATCTTTTAGTTTTTCAGCTAATACATTGAATTATGAGATGCGCTATGTAAGTGAAAAATTTTATATTACATTATTAGGTATTTTATTTGATAGTCATTATGGTATTTTGGCGTATATGCCGCTGCTAATATTTTGTATATACGACATAATATTAAAATTCAAAAAAAATTATGCGTCGCTGATTATTTTGATTTTTTATTTAGCGCCGCTGTCATTTTATTCAGGCAATTGGTTTGGCGGATTCTCGCCACCGATGCGTCTAGCCGCGCCGATTATACCGCTAATTATTTTAGGCGGCTCTGAATTTTTTAAATTTTTCTATCGTTCGACAATTTCTAAATTATTAGTTTTTATTCTATTGATTTATTCAATTTTTATGAGTATTATGTTATACAGTGTTCCGATATTGATGTATAATGAACGCAATAACGGAAATAATCAGATATTTGAAAAGATATATTGGTTTTTTAAAATTGATATTAATCGATATTTTGCGACATTTGTGCCGCATAGAATAAATTCTAATTCTTATAAATTAGTAGTTATTTATTTTTTTATTTTGCTAATAATTTATCTAATAATTAATATAGAGGGCATAAGAAAATGTCAGAAAAAATAGAAATTTCAATTGTTATTCCTATATTTAACGAATCAAAAGTTATACTTGAATTATATCAGCGATTGAAAGCAATGATAAAACAACGGACTGATAATTACGAAATTATTTTTATAGACGATTGCAGCCGCGATAATAGTTTGGCGATAATCAAGCAAATCGCAGAAAATAACGCTCGCGTGAAATATGCGAGTTTACGAAAAAATTTTGGACAGACTGCGGCATTAGCTGCGGGATTTGATTTAGCGCAAGGCGAAATTATCGTAAGTATGGACGGCGATTTACAGCATTTGCCGGAAGATGTGCCGCCGCTTCTTGATAAAATGGCTGAGGGTTATGATATAGCGAGCGGCTGGCGCAAAAAAAGGCAGGATAATATTTTGTTTAGAAAAATTCCGTCGCGTATAGCGAATTGGCTGATGTTCAAGTTATCCGGCGTGGCTATTCACGATTTCGGCACAACTTTAAAAGCATACAAAAAAGAAGTAATAAAAAATGTGCATCTATACGGCGAGCAGCACAGATTTATCCCGGCATTAGCAGCGATACAAGGAATTTCAATTTGCGAAGTGCCGATAAGCAATCCGCCGCGCAAATCCGGAAAATCTAATTACGGCATCAGCCGCACATTCAGAGTTATTTGCGATTTGCTTACTATTAAATTTTTATTAAGTTATTCAACAAGACCGCTGCATATTTTCGGCGGTATCGGGCTCTCTTTCTTTTCTATTGGTTTTATAATAAATTTTATTTTTACAATATGCTGGTTATTTTTTAATGCTGATTATAATAATCATAAAGGATTAGTGCTTTTTTCTGTTATGATGATTATTATAGGCATTCAATTTATTGTGCTGGGCTTGCTGTCTGAAATATTAGTGCGAACTTATTTTGAAGCGACTAACAAAAAAATTTATAATATCCGCGAGACGAACATCAAATGAAATTAGAAGAATCATTTGAATATTGTAGAAACTTAACATATCAAGAAGCGAAAAATTTTTATTTTTCGTTTTTATTTTTACCGAAAGAATTAAAAAACGCAATTTATACAATTTACGCATTTTGCAGAATCGCCGATGATATTGCGGACGCTGAAAATATAGAGTTATCTGAAAAAAAGCGGCAGTTTAAAGAATTCGACGAGTTGTTTGATAAATGTTTTCAGACTGAAATTATTATAAATGATAAAATGTTCACAGCGCTGCAATATGTTATAAACAAATATAAATTATCGCGGAAATTTTTGTATGATATAGTAATAGGCGTGCGATCAGATTTAGAAAAGACGCATTATTCTGCATTTCAGGAATTATATGATTATTGTTATAAAGTTGCAAGTAGCGTGGCGTTTGTTTGTATTGAATTATTTGTTCCAGAAAAACATCGGACAAAAGAATTATTTTTATACGGCGAATATTTAGGTATTGCCTTGCAATTGACTAATATTTTACGCGATGTTAGCGATGATCATCAAAAAAATCGGCGATATATACCATTAGAATGGCTTAATAAATTTAATATTACAGATGTGGAATTTTGCGAAGCGCTCGAAAAAAATGATTTTGAGAAATTGAAGGGATTATTTGAATTTATAGCAGCGACCGCGCAGAAATATTATGACGACACGGAAAAATATATAAATTTCGAGCAAAAAAAATATTTGTTTACTCTTGAAATAATTAAAGAAATTTATTTGGAATTATTGCTGAAAATCCGCGGAAATTATGATAAAATATTAATAAAAAGAATATCGTTGAATACTATCAAAAAATTATTGATAGCATTAAAAATTTATATAAAAACGCATTAAAAAAGGCGGTATTAAAAAAATATGAAATATTGCGAAACAAAAATCGGAAGAGTGTTTGTTATTAGATTAGAAGACGGAGATATTATACACGAGACATTAGAAAAATTTGCTGAAGATAAAGATATAAAATCCGCAGCTGTTTTTATATTAGGCGGCGCTGATGAAAGCAGTAAATTAGTAGTAGGACCATTAGAAGGCCGCGCTTCAAAAATTCAGCCGATGGAATATATATTGAATAATGTCTATGAAATGGTTGGGGTCGGCACGATTTTTAGAGATGAAAAAAATAAACCAATTCTGCATCTTCATATTAGCGCAGGTAGAAAAAATGAAACTATTACCGGCTGCGTGAGATTAGGAGTGAAGACCTGGCATATTGGCGAAGTAGTGATATTTGAATTATCAGATTGTTCTGCGCTGCGGAAATTTGATAAAGATACAGGTTTTAAATTATTAACTATGTAAAATTTTTTTTAATTAAAGGAGATGAGGTATTTTATGTCAGTAAGAAAAAGTATTTTTAGATTGTTTTTATGTTTATTTGTTTTAGCGTTTGCTAATTGTGCGGTGGCTTTGCAAAATGAAAATACTAAATTATCTGTTACTATTTATAATCAGGGTTATGCGATTGTCAAAGAAAAATTAAATATAAATCTTAATAAGGGCTTGAATGAATATATAATGAAAGATGTGCCGTCAACGATAGTGCCAGCCTCTGTAAAATTATATTCTGAAAAAAATCCGAATGCTATAACTGTCGCAGAGCAAAATTATATTTTTGATTTAGTAGATAATTATAAACTTTTAAATAAATACATAGATAAAAATATAGGGATACAATTAAAAGACAAATATTTTAACGGCGTATTATTAAGCGCGGTTGGCAATTATATATTAAAAACAGAAAATGAAATTGTTTCGATTATGCCTGAAAAAATTGTTTATATAAACTATCCTGAATTGCCTGATGGCTTGATAACTAAACCGTCGCTGAAATGGAAGATACATTCTACAATTGACGGCAATCAAGAATGTATTGCTTTATATGAAACTCGAGATATTTCGTGGCATGCCGAATATGTTACATTATTAAAAGACGACGATAAAAAATTAGATTTGAAATGTTGGGTGAATATTAATAATCCGACGAGCAGATTATTTAAAGATGCCAAATTAAAATTAATGGCTGGCGATATTAACCGCGCTGCTTCGTCAAAACAAATATATCGTAAAAAGATGAATATGATGATGGCAGAAACTGCGGATTATTCCGTTCCTGAATTTGATAGTCAGAGTTTTTTTGAGTTTTATTTATATACGTTAAATACCACAATTGATATTACCGCTAATTCTGAAAAGCAAGTATCATTATTTGAAGCAAACGATATACCTGCTGTAAAAAAATATGTTTATAATGCAAGTATCGATGCAAAAAAAGTTTCTGTTAATCTTGTATTTGAAAATTCCAAAAAAAATAATGTAGGTATGGCTATGCCCGCAGGTAAAATACGAGTAAATAAAATTGATGCAAAAGATAATTCAATAGAATTTATCGGCGAAGATAGAATCGACCACACGCCTGAAAATGATACTATAACAATAAAATTAGGTAAAGCATTTGATTTGAAAGCTGATAGAATATTGAAAAATAGCAGACGCTATAGCGATAGAAGATGGGAAGAAACCTATGAGATTTCATTACTAAATAGCAAGAAAGAAGAAGTGGAAATTGAAGTAATCGAAAATCTGGCTAGCTATGCTAACTGGCGTATATTTGATAATAATTTTAAATTTGAAAAATTATCAGCATCTCAAATAAAATTTATTTTAAAAATAAAACCAGAAAGTAGAGAACTTTTGAAATATTCAGTGGAATACAATAATTAAAAAAAATAGAATAATTTTATATTTAAAAAACTTGACATTTTTTATATAGATGAATATTATTATTTATAGGTAAAAAATATTAAATTAAATTTTTAATTAGAAAATAAAAATATGCTATTTCATAAAATTACTGGAAAAATTTTGAGACCGGCATTTAATTAGCAAATATAACAAAAAAAAATGCAAATATCTTTTATCTTACTCAAAAAAATAATATATTTTCATTTTTTTGTTTTTAAATAAGGATTTATTATTTATTAATGGAGGTGAAATAATAAAATGACAAATATTGATACAGAAACGTTATTTACGAAGTCAGGCGGTAAGCTTTTGACATTTTATTTGGATAAATTAGAGTATGGGATACAGATATTAGAAGCGCGTGAAGTGGTGGGATTATTAAATATTGACCCTGTGCCGCGTACGCCAGAATTTTTAAAAGGCGTAATTAATCTACGCGGAAAGATAGTGCCTGTAATAGATTTACGTTTGAAATTTGGTATGCCGGCAATAGAATACACAAATGAGACCTGTATAATAGTAGTAGATTTGGCCGGGATATTGACGGGAATAATAGTAGATAAATTAGCAGGAGTAATAACAATAGATAAAGAGCATTACGAATCTTCTCCACGATTAGGTAATAATATTGATGCGCAGTTTGTAGCCGGTATGGTGAAATTAGATGATAGAGTGATAGTAGTCTTGAAAGTTGAAAGAATATTAGATAACAAAGAATTATCAGTTTTAAAGACAACTGTATAAAAAATCTAAAATCAAAAGAATATTTATTAAAAAAATTTTTTTATAAGTTTGTTATTGTAGCGATTATTACTTTAATTGTAGGAATTATCGGTTATTATGGATCAGTAAAACTTTCTGATGATATAAAAGAAATAGGCGAAGTTCGCGCACCATCAGTGAAAAATTTATTGATTATTAGCGATGCCTTTTCAAATGTTCAAATAGCAATAAGGACATTATTAATACAAAATGTAGATGTAGATAGAGCAAATAGGCAAATAAATAGTATTTTAGAACAGCGCGAGCGATATGGTAAAGCGTGGAAGATTTATGAACAGTTGCCGCAGACACCAGAAGAAAAAAAATTATGGGAAGAATTTGTTAGTGATTTTAATAGATTAAGAGTTGTAAATAGTGAATTTATGAAAATAGCGACAGAATATCATACAAAAACCAAATCAAAAGAATTATATGATAAAATGGCGCAAATCGGTTTTGGCGAGTCAAGAGATTTATATTTAAAATGTAAAGATTTATTAGGTAAAATTATAGATATAAATTCCCAACTTGCAGATGAAGCAACAGATAAGGGAATAGAATTAGCGCATAGAACAGAATATATTACTTTAATTTCAGTTATTGCAGGTTTTATAATTGCTTTGTTATTTGGTATAATTTTAAGTCGAAATATATCAACATTATTATTGCATATAGTTAATGATTTAACAGCAGGCGGGAATCAAGTATCGTCAGCGGCGCATCAGATAACGCAGAGCAGTATTCAATTAAGCGAAAATGCGCAGGAGCAAGCTGCGTCAGTAGAGGAGTTATCAGCTACAATGGAGGAATTAGCATCGCAATCGCAGAGTAATGCAGATTCAAGCAAATTAGCTATGAACAGCGTAATAAAAGTAGTAGATATAGTGCAGAATAATGCTGAACAATCAAAGAACGCAACTGCGGTAATGCAAGAAGCGCGTGTATTAGTAGAGACAGGCGATAAAGTAATAAATGAAATAGCGCAGTCAATGGAAGAGATACGGCAGGGCAGTGAAAAAATAACAGATATAATAGATACGATAAACGAGATAGCGCAGCAGACAAAGATGCTTGCTGTTAATGCTGCGATAGAGGCGGCACGCGCAGGCGAGCACGGTCAGGGTTTTGCGGTAGTAGCAGACCAAGTATCGAAATTAGCTGAGACTTCGCGGACAGCCGCAAAAGAAATAGCGGACTTAATAAAAGATAGCGTTCGTAAAGCTGAAAATGGTAATACGATAGCGCAGAAAGGCACAGATGCGATGAAACAGATAATAACAAGCGCATTAAAGACGTCTGATATGATAGCAGAAATAAACAGCAGTTCAGTAGAAGCTGCTAAATTAATCCAGGAAGTAAAGAATCAAATAGAAAGCATTACGCAAGCGTCAATAGAGCAGTCAAATGGCATAGAAGAGACATCAAAGGCAATACAGCAGATAGATATAGGAATACAAAATAATTCAGCGGCTGCGGAAGAGACATCATCAGCTGCTGAAGAATTATCAAGTCAATCAGAAAGTTTTATGAAAATAGTAAATGACTTGAATTTATTAGTAACCGGGAGCGAAATCGCAAAAGATAGTTTTTCAAATAGACAAAGCGGTCATCGAATAAATACCGCGAAAATCCAGAACGCTCGTAAGATTCAGACAAAAGCGATAGCGCCCAAAAAAGGCGGTGACAGTAGAAATTTAAAAACAACGCGCAGCAAGACAACGGAAGTAAAGGCAGATGAAGTAATACCAATGCCAGATGATGATTTAACTGATTTTTCAGATATAAAGTGAATTTAGCGGCTAAATAAAAACAGGTTAAATAGCCGCGAAATAATTAATTGTCACTTGATTAAAATAACAATATGCATCAGATGTCTTAACGCTTGCGATAAAAATATATTTTGAGGTGAACTAAATGAGTGAAGAATGTAAGAAAATTTTGGTTGTTGACGATGAAGAATTAGTAATAAATTTGATAAAACATTGTTTAGAGCGTTTAAATGAAAAGAATTGTCCGCAAAAATGTTCAATATCAGTTTCTACATCAGGCATAGATGCTATTGAAATAATGCGTAAAAATAAGCCAGATTTAATTATTTTGGATATGATAATGCCAAAAATTAATGGATTAGATATTTTGCGCATTATAAAAGCAGATGAAAATTTGAAAGATATAAAAACAATAGTATTATCTTCGACCGATGATTATATGGAAGAATGTAAAAAATTAGGAATTGATGAATATTTATTAAAGCCGATAAAAGTTACTCTTATTTTTGAAAAAATTCAGCAATTATTATTATGTCAAGAAAAATAAAAGTAATAGTAGTTGATGATTCTGCAGTAGTCAGAAATATATTAGTTTCAAATTTGAAGAAATATGATGATATAGAAATATTAGGCGCTGCGCGTGATCCGTATGAAGCGCGCGATATGATAGTAAAATTCAAACCGGATGTTATCACATTAGATATAGAAATGCCGAAAATGAGCGGGTTGGAATTTATTGATATATTAATGAAAAATTATCCTTTGCCGATAGTGGTAGTGAGTTCATTAGTAAGCGGCAAATGCGAGACAAGTTTGAAGGCATTAGAATTAGGAGCAGTAGAGATATTAGCGAAACCGCAGATGGATTTATCTAATAAATTGCCGCTATTAATTGACGAATTACACGAGAAAATTATAGCTGCCTCTAATGCGAGAATTTATAAAATACCAAAAATAGAGAATATCAATAAAAATACGATAAACACTACGATATTATCTGAAATACATACTACTGATAAGATAATAGCGATAGGCGCGTCAACAGGCGGCACAGAAGCTATAGCGCGAGTATTAGAAAAATTACCAAAGAATATGCCGCCGATAATTATTACGCAACATATGCCAGCCGGCTTTACAAAATCATTTGCTGATAGATTGAATAACTTATGCGAAAATTTAGAAGTGCGCGAAGCGGCGGACGGCGATAGATTGCATAATGGCTTGGTTTTGATAGCGCCGGGCGATTATCATTTATTGTTAGAGCGCGACGGCGCAAAATTTAAGGCGCGTGTAAAAAGCGGGCCGCGCGTATCAAGACACAGACCGTCTGTTAATGTAATGTTTCATTCAGTTGCAAATTACGCTGGAAAAAATGCTATTGCCGTTATACTTACAGGTATGGGCGACGACGGAGCAGAAGGACTATTAGCACTTCGGCAAAAAGGCGCAAGGACAATAGCGCAAAATGAAGAAACTTGCGTGGTGTATGGTATGCCGCGCGAAGCGGTAGAGCGCGGCGCTGCTGAATTTGTTGCGCCATTAGAAAAAATACCGTATAAAATAGTAGAATTAATAAATCAATAAAAATTATAGCGGAAAAAATTATGCCTACAAAAAAAGAGATAGAAGCATTAAAAGAAACTGTAATTGAACAATTAGATAAATTGAATTTAATCTTTATTTCTAATGATTTTAAAGATGAAGATTTTAAGGTATTGAGCGAAATAGGAATACTCTCTCTTGAAATAGCCCAGATATTTGAAGATTATGATTTTTCTGAAATTTCAGAAAAGTTTCGAGCAATAGATAAAATGACAAATGCGATACTATTTGAAAATTTGAGTTATAAGTTGGGAATGTCTTATATCTTGAATTTTCAAGAATTTTTGAATGAAGCGCTTGAATTTTTTTGGGCGAGCGGCGAAATTCCAAATGATTTAAAAGAATCATTAAACTATCTATCTAATTTAATATTAAAACCGCAAACTTATAATTTAGAAACAAATACATTTTTAACAGAAATCGAAACCAAAACAATTGAAATAAAACAAACTACAATAACGGATAAAAAACAGGAAAAAACCGAGAAAAAAAAATATGCATTAGAATTGCCGAGTAATATAAATGAACTTGACGGAACATTTGAATATCTAAAAGAACATTATAATGACATTAGCATAATAGTAGATGATTTTTATGTTGAACTTACAGAATTACTGCAATTTAGCGAAGAGGCATTATTAAAACTTGAAGAAAATCATAATGATAAGGAAGTGATAAATTCTTTATTTAGATATATACATTCAATCAAGGGCTCGTCTGGCTTTTTGAATTTAATTGAAGTAGTGACCTTAACGCATTTTGCTGAATCATTGTTAGACAGATGTCGTAATAATGAATTGAATGTTAATGATAGTATTGTAAGTGTTTTGTTAGAAGTAATAGATTGTGTCAAAAAATTATTTAGAAATATGCTGCTGCGCGTGCAGATATTAAAAGGGGAGAAAATAACAGAACAAATAAATAAAGTATATATCAAAGATTATTTAGAAAAAATAAATAAAATTTTAATAGGCGACGAGCCTTCGGTAAAAGATGAACCAGTGATAAAACCAAAATCATCGGAACAACCATCGGAAAAAATTGACCAGCCGCAGCAGATACAGAAAAAAGAAGAGATACAAAAAGAAGAAAAACCAAAAGATGAAGAAACACAGCAGCCGCAAAATACTGCGTCGTCAAGTGTTTTACAATCTGATACTATTAGAGTAGCAGTTGAAAAAATTGATAAAGTATATGAAATGTTAGGCGAATTAATTATTTCTATTTCATTATTGAAGCAGTCGAAAAGATTGAAAGATATGCAGGATAGAGATATAGATGAAAAGATAAATTATTTGGAAATGATAAGCGATCAATTGCAATTAAGTATTTTAAAGATGCGGATGTTTCCGATAAAAAATGTTTATGACAAACTAAAAAGACAAGTGCGCGATTTAATAAAAAAATCAGGTAAAAAAGTAGAGTTTACCACAATAGGCGCAGAAATAGAATTAGATAAAATTGTGATAGAAGAAATATATTCGCCGCTAATGCATACAGTGAGAAACTCTATGGACCATGGAATAGAAAAAACAGAAGAACGCAAAGCAAAAGGCAAAAATGAAGTTGGAATAATAGAAATAAAAGCGGAAAATCGCGGCGATAATGTAGTGATCAGTATTCGCGATGACGGCGCTGGCTTGAATAAAAAAAAGATTTTAGAGAAAGCGTTAAAGAATAAACTGATTAGCGAAAAAGATGAATTAACAGATATGCAGATATATAATTTAATATTTCAACCGGGCTTTTCGACAGCAGAGCAAGTCACAGAAATATCAGGCCGCGGTGTAGGTATGGATGTAGTAAAAAAAACAGTTATGAGTTTAGGCGGTAGAATAGAAATTGAAACAAGCGAAGGGCTTGGCACAAAATTTGAAATTATTTTGCCGCTATCAACTTCTATTATTGACGGATTGATTGTAAAATGCGGTAATTCGCATTTGATATTTCCAATAAAAAAAATCAAGCATACATTGATTTGTGAAATTAACGATATAAAGAATGTTGCAGAAAATAAAGGAAAATTTATAGTGTTTGAAAATAAGACGGTGCCATTAATAGATTTATCGGAATTTTATAAAATACCGAAAGAATCGCTTGAAAATTTTACCGCGCTAATATTAGAATATGAAAATCAATATTATGCGCTTATTGTAGATGAAATTTTGTATAAACAAAAAATAGTAACCAAAAATTTAACTGACAGTATATCTAATATTTGCGGAGTAAAAGCAGGAACAATATTAGGAGACGGCACAATCGGCTTGATTATAGAACCGAATGAAGTAATAGAAGAATATTTGAAAGTAAAGGAGTAGGATAAATACAATGGCTGAAAATGAAATACAATTAGCAAATTATACATTGCAGCCGGGCTATATTTATTTTGCCAAAGAGCCGACATTAATAACTACTGTATTGGGCTCGTGCGTAAGCGTAGCGTTATATGACACCAAACAAAAAATTGGCGGGATGAATCATTATAGATTGCCGCTGCCGCCTAATAAAAATGAACGAACAGCGGTCTATGGTTTTCCCGCTATTTATAAATTAATACATTTGCTTTTAGATAATGGCGCTGAAAAAGAAAATCTTACAGCGCAGATATTTGGCGGAGCGATAAATGAAATTTATAGTAATAACGAAAAAATCGGCGAAAAGAATGTTGAAATAGCGGAAAAGATGCTGAAAAAATATTCTATAAAAATAGTATCAAAAGATACAGGCGGCAATTTAGGCAGAAAAGTAGTATTTAATACTTTTACAGGCGAATGTATAATATTAAAGGTTGAAAAATTACGGCGAACAGATTGGCTGTGATTTTTTTAGTGTCCCTACAACACCTTTTTATTGATTTTTTTGCTTTTGATTATAATATTATTTCAAAAAAGATATAAAACAAATTTATGGCTTAAAAAAATATATATACGAACATCATAAAAACGGGGTGAAATTTTATGGGAATACCAACAATGATGGCTGGCTCGATGCGCAATATATTATTAGGCGCAATAGAAGTAAAAAGAGAAGAATATCAGAAAGGCAAATCAGCTGAAACTATAAAACAGGAATTAAAAGCAGACGGTTTTTCAGAACATAATATTAACAGGATTTTGATAGAAGTTCAAAACAAACCAATACCAGAAGATTTTCCGCCGAATATAATTAAAGATTCTTACAATATCAAAGAAAATCTGGTAAAATTGATATTAAAAGAAGATTTGGGCTTGAAAGTTCAAGATGTGGTGCGATTTAAAGGTAGAGATTATGTTGTTCAACAAGTGAATAAATTCGGCAGCGAGACAGAGTTATTGATAAAATTTTACGGATGATGAATTATGAAAAAAAAAATAATTGCTGTTATACCTGCGCGCTACGGCTCTACGCGGCTGCAAGCCAAACCATTAATTAAAATAAAAAATAAAACAATAATAGAATATGTTTATTCAAATATATGTCAATCAAAAATTATTGACAAGGTAATTGTAGCGACTGATGACAGCCGAATATCTGATGAAGTAAGGACCTTTGGCGGCGCCGCTGTGATGACACCTGAAACTTGCGCGTCAGGCACTGATAGAATTGCATATATAATAGCGCAATCTGAATATAATGACTATGATATTGTTGTTAATGTTCAGGGCGACGAGCCGCTGCTTAAACATACAGAAGTTGATAAAGCGATAAATTCATTAATTCAAAATGATTCTGATGTTTCGACATTAGCGGTTAAATTTTCAAAAATTGAAGATATAAAAAATCCGAATTGCGTGAAAGTTGTAATTAATAAAAATTTTGAAGCACTGTATTTTTCGCGTAGTATTATCCCATATCCGCGCGATACCGAAATAAATATTGATAATTATCTTAAACATATAGGCGTGTATGTTTTTAAAAAAGAAATATTACTAAATTTCACAAAATTACCAGCGAGTAAATTAGAACAAACAGAAAAATTAGAACAATTGCGATTACTTGAAAACGGCTGTAAAATAAGTATAGCATTAACTGAATTTGACACTATCGGATTAGATACTCCGGAAGATTTGGAAAAGTTAAAGAATATATTATGAGCATCGAAACAAAACAGCAATTGCCAGAAATTTATGCTAATAAACGTCTATGCGCAATATTCGGAAGACCAATAGCGCATTCGCTCTCGCCATTAATTCATAATCATTTATTTGAAATTTATAAATTGCCATACTATTATCAATCATTTGAGATTTATGATTTGAAACCGGCTATTGATTTTGTGAGAAGCAATAATTTACGCGGCGTCAGCATAACAATACCTTTCAAAGTAGAAGTTATGCAATATTTAGATGAAATTGCTGATTTAGCAAAAAATATTGGCGCTGTTAATACTATAATTAATGAAAACGGAAAATTGATTGGCGATAATACAGATGCGTTCGGTGTGATAAATTCTTTTAAAGTGCGTAATATAAATTTAGATAATAAAAATTTAGTAGTATTAGGTTGCGGCGGCGCATCGCGTGCTGTAATTTACGGGCTAATGGCTAATTTTAAAATAAATAAGATTACAATCGCCGGTTTATCAAAAGAATTAGACGATTTTGTCGCTGAAATAAAAAATAAAATAAAATTTCATAATATAGAAACCTTCAAACTCGATAATAAAAAATATACGGTAACAGAAGAAGATGATGTAATTGTAAATGCCACATCAGTTGGTATGCATCCAAAAATTAACGAGACGCTTATTGACGCGGTTAATTCTGAATATATTAATAAAATATTTTTTGATGTTATTTACAATCCAGAAAAAACGCTTATGCTTAAAAATGCGGAAAAATCAGGTGCTGAAATTATTACTGGCATTGATATGTTTATCTATCAAGCGCTGCAGCAGCATTATTTATGGACTGGCAACACGGCGAAATATTCTGATATTCGTCATTTTTTTGATGAGAGCAATCTTTAATTTTTTTTTACAAATGACAGCGCATAAACTTCTTGTAAATGAACAAATCTATCAAGAGATTTTTAATAAGCATTTGCTGCTCGCCGAAAAATCTGTATTAATAGCAACGGCAAATGTCAAAAATATTTTTATAAAAAAAAATCGCGAATATATCTCGATAGTTCAAATTTTCAAAGAATTATGCAATAATGATATTTATGTGTCATTATTATTTTCGTCAGAGCCGTCGCAATCGTTTCTTGATGAATTGCATAAATTAAAATTGTATAAAAATAAAAATTTTTATTTGACAAAATGTCCGCGCACGCATTTTAAATGCGTGATTATTGACGATAAGATTGCTTATACAGGCAGCGCTAATCTTACCGGCGCAGGCATCGGCGCTAAAAGCATATACAAACGCAATTTTGAAATCGGTTTTATGACAGACGAAAAAAATGTAATTCAAAATATGATAGAAATATTTATGCGTATAACAGAACGCAAAGAATGCGGCGGCTGCAAGCGCAAAGAATTTTGCAGCGAGATTATTTAGAAAAAAATATGAAAAATTTGAAATTGTTTTTTTTTGTAATTTTTTTGGCAATATTAGTTTTATCTGTATCGCCGTTCATCGGAAAAATTATTAATAATTCTAATCAATATATATTTTCAATTTTTGATTTTTCCGAACAGCAAAAAGAAATTATTTATAATATTAGATTACCACAGACATTGATGGCTTTTTTTACTGGATTTGCGCTTGCTGTGTGCGGCTTGATGTATCAAACGATATTTCAAAATGATTTAGCGTCGCCTTATACATTAGGCGTATCGTCAGGCGCTGCTGTCGCCGCTGTTATCTCAATAAAATTCAATATTATTTTTAATTTTGCTTTTTTTTCAAATATCGGAATTTTCGCTTTTTTCGGCGGAATATTGACTTTAATGCTGTTGTTTTTTTTCTCGTCATTTAGCAAAACATTTAATAATTTTAGTTTGCTGTTGACCGGCATTGCCTTGAATTTATTTTTTTCAGCGTTGATATTATTATTTTTTTATATGAGTAATTTTAATGAAACATTTAGGATACAGCGATGGTTAATAGGCACAATAGAAGAAATGCGGTTAAATGATGCTTTAATTTTTGGAGCGGTAGTTTTTTGCGCTTTTTTAGGAATTTATTATTTTCGTGAAGATTTGAATTTAATATCAATAACAAATGACGAAGTATCGCGATCGCGCGGCTTGAATGTGGTTAAATTTAAAATTTTAATGTTAATAATAAATACTCTATTAGTTTCGTTAGTTGTTGCATTTTGCGGACCTATTGGTTTTATTGGATTGATTTGCCCGCATATAGCAAAATTATTGTTTGGTTATAATCATAAAATTTCATTAATCGCTTCTGGAGTAGTAGGGGCAATCACGCTTACTTTGTGTTTTACAATTGCGCGATTAATTGTATTTCCAAGTATTATACCTGTTGGAGTAATAACTTCTCTTATAGGCGCGCCCTTTTTGATAGCATTGATTTATATCAATAACAAAATCAAAAACTGATTTTTGTGTTAATTAAAAATTTTGCGAGTTTAGTGTCTTTGCAGTGAAAAAATAAAATTCACCGCAAAAACCGCAGAGAAAAATAATTTCACTTACATTTATTTTTATCCTAAATTCCCGAAAATTTATAACTATAATCATAAAAATGCTGTATTTTACGCGAAATCCTATGAAAACAATGATAATGCCGTGAGTGAAGACGCTAAATTGTAGTCGCCGATTTTACATCAACAAAATATATTTTTTAAAAACATCCCCTTTTTTACTTTGTAAAATCAACCAAGCGGTTGAATAAAAACATTTTTCTTCTTCGTATTTTATTTTTGAGTCTTCGTGTTAAAAAAATAAACACAAAGACACGAAGGGATACCACGATCCGACGAAGAAACCAAAAGAAAAATTTTTTTTTCTTTTTTATATTTTTGTTAATTTTGCTTATCAGTTATTAATCTTGCGGTTCGAACATATCTTTGCCTACGCCGCATAATGGACAAGACCAATCTTCCGGTATATCTTCAAACGCTGTGCCCGGTGCAATTCCGCTATCTGGATCGCCTGTTTCTGGATCATAAATATAACCGCAAGCGGTGCATACATATTTTTTCATAAGAGTCCTCCTAAAAAAAATTATAAATTTTTTATAATAGCGTCAGCAAAAGCAGTAGTCCCTATTTCAGTAGCATTATCTAATAATCTTGCTAAATCATATGTCACTGTTTTTTGTAATATTGTTTTTTCAATTGCCGCTTTTATAAGATTTGAACATTCAGTCCATTCCATATATTCAAGCATTAAGCACGCAGATAAAATTAATGAGCCGGGATTGATTACATCTTTATTTGCATATTTTGGCGCTGTGCCGTGCGTAGCTTCAAATAATCCAATATATTCGCCGATATTAGCGCCGGGCGCTAATCCTAATCCGCCTACTTGCGCCGCCGCAGCATCGCTTAAATAATCGCCATTGAGATTAGGTAGCACAATAACATCATAATCAGCAGTGCGCGTGAGTATCTGTTGCAGCATACTATCAGCTATTCTGTCTTTTATTACAATTTTGCCAGCTGGCGCTTTGCCATTATATTTGTCTGATAGTTCTTTTTCTGTTAATACTTTATCGCGATATTCCTGAAGCGCTGTTTCATAACACCAATCTCTGAACGCACCTTCTGTATATTTCATAATATTGCCTTTATGCACTATTGTGATGCTTTTTCTATTTAATTTTATTGCATAATCTAATGCTGCGCGCATTAATCTTTTTGTGGCAAAAATACTTATTGGTTTAATGCCGATGCCAGAATCTTCACGAATTGTTATATTGAATTCTTTTTTTATAAAGTCTATTACTTTTTTCGCTTCTGCACTGCCTTGCTGCCATTCTATGCCGGCGTAAACATCTTCTGTATTTTCTCTGAATATCACTACATCCATATCTTCTGGTCTTTTGACAGGAGACGGCACTCCTTTTATATATTTTACAGGTCTTACGCAAGCGAATAAATCTAATACTTGACGCAGTGTAACATTAAGCGACCGAAAACCGCCGCCAACAGGAGTAGTAAGCGGTCCTTTTAACGCAATATAATATTCTTTTATTGCTGTTAAGGTGTCTTCCGGCAATAATTCTCCATATTTTTGTTGCGCTAATTCTCCGGCAAAAATTTCAAACCATACAATTTTTTTCTTGGATTTGAATACTTTTTCTACGCTTGCATCAACAACACGCCGTGTCGCTTTCATTATATCAGGACCTATTCCATCGCCTGTAATAAATGGAATAATAGGATTATCCGGAATATGTAATTTTTTGTTTTGTATCGTAATTTTTTCGCCTTCAGTCGGCGGCGTGAGTTTTGAATAGTTTGCCATAACAATATTGCTCCTTAATTTATTGAATTTTATTGAAAAATTCCGTAGCTTTTTGGTAATGTTCGGAATTTTTGTCCGCTAATAAAATTATTTTTTTAAAATTGTTTTTTGCTTCTTCCTTTAAGCCCAATTTATAAAGCGATAATCCGTTAAATATCAGCGCGTCTAAATCTTTATTATTAATAGATATGATTTTTTCAAAATATTCCGAAGATTCAGCGTAATTTTTTAAATAATATGATATTACACCGGCATTGTAAAGCGCGTCTAATCCTTGCGGATTGATTTTTATCGCTTGCTTGAAATATTCTAAAGCAATTTGGTAATATTTGTCCATATATGCCTCTTCGCCTTTTTTTAGTAGTTTTTCATATTCTGTTTCTTCTTGTTTTTTTTCTGCTACTTGCTCGGTTTTTTTATCAGATATATCTGCGTTAGTTTCTTTTTTTTCTGTAGTTTGTTGAGTGTTGATTGTTTTTTCTTGTTCAACTGCTGCCGTTGTTGTTGCAGGGGTTTCTGTTGATGCTGTAGTGCTTTGCTGGCGTTGTTGTTGCTGTTGTCGCACCGCTGGCTGCTGCTCGATATTTCGATCTTTTGATAATCTTTCGCCACAATTAGTGCAGAATTTCGGCGCTTGGTCTGTATATACTTTTCCGCAGTTATCGCAAATAATTTTTTTCGGTAGCGTCGCGGCGGCTTTTGAAGCCGGTTCAGGTTTGATTTTTGGCGGTTCTGCTTTTTTTTCCGGGGATATAGTATCAGATAATTTTAATCCGCAAAATACGCAAAATTTAGCATTCGTAGGATTTTTATGACCATTATCGCAAATTTTTGAGTTTTCTGCGATAATAGAAAAATTTAATAATAATACTGCTATTATCGAAAATATAATTTTTTTCATAACAGAATCTCCTCCATTAATAAAGTCTTATTTATTATAAAAAAAATATATAAAAAAATCAATATAATAATATAGTTGGTAAAAATAGATAGTCCTGTAATTTTTCGCTGAAACTTCGATTTTTCCAATTTTCTAATGTTATAATTTTTGAATGTTCTAAATCTTTTAAAAATATTTTTTTGAGAGCGTTTGCAAAATTTTCATCTAAAACTTCAATATTCGCTTCGATATTGCAAAAAAAAGAACGGTCTAAAAAATTTGTTGAGCCGATAGTAGCCCAAATATCGTCCACTATCATATATTTTGCGTGTAATATATTATCTTGCAATTCATATATTTCTATTCCATTCTCTAATAGAGTTTTATAATACATTTGTGAAGACCTGCGTAAAAACGGTAAATCGCTTTTTGACGGCAAAATTATTTTGACATTCACTCCGCGTTTAACAGCATTAATAAGCGCATTTCTTAAAATAATATTCGGCATAAAATAAGCATTAGTTATATATATGTTTTTTTTTGAAGAATTGATTACTTTTAAAAAAGATTCAAATGTGTTTCTGTCAGAATATTCAGCGGTGGTAAATAAATATCGCGCTAATTTTTCGTCTTTTTTCTGCATTAAAATATCAGTGTCTATAATATTTTTTTTATAAAATAATTTATCTATTTCTAATTTTACAGCGTTTATTACAGGTATCGGCAAATCTTTGCCAAACCAGCCATAGCCGGCTTTTATCCAAGTATCTTCAAATTTTTTTTGTATATCATATATTACTGGACCTTCGATTTCTACTCCTATATCGTGCCATAATTTATATTCTTTTCCCAAACCTATTCCGCTAATTATCGCGGTATTTTGGTCAACTATCAAAATTTTGTTATGATTGCGATTATTAATTTTTATTATACTCCACCAGAATAATGGATTAAATAATCTAACTTGTAATTTTGTATATTTCAATCTTTTTGAGAAATATGCTGTTGGCTTAAAACTGCCAATATTGTCAATTATGATTCTAACTTTCACGCCTGCTCGCGCTTTTTCTTCTAATATTTTAAAAAATTCCAAGCCGACTTCGTCTTTACGAAATATATATTGGTCAATACATATTTCTTTTTTAGCGTTTTTTATTAATTCCATTTTGCGTGATAAAACTTTTTCGCCTGTTTGTAATATTGTTAGTTTATTGCCTTCTCTGAATTTTAATTTTTCGTCTTTTTCTAATAAGTTTCTTAAATTTACAGTGTCGTTTATATCAGTAGATTCTTTGTAATTATTGCAATGTTTGACCAAATAATATAGCCGCTGCGGCGTGCGCGAGCAAGCTGCTAAAAAAAAAAATAAAATAATAATAATAATGATTTTATTAAATTCTAATTTCATTTTTTGAGTATGAATAATGAAGTTTTAGGCAAGTAGCCCTTATGCGTTTCCGCAACTATAACTTCAACCCAGTTTTCTAAATAATTTATAATTTTTACTTCTGTCGCGTCATTTAATTTCGCTAATTCCGTAGCATTTTCTAATGGCTCTGCTTTGAGCGAAACATTATTTTCAATTAATATTGCTTCGTCAGGTTCGAATAATTTAAAACTTAAAAATATAAACGCGCCAAAAAGAATGAGAAGATTGACAATTATTAAAATTGTGAATATTCGTTTTTTATAAAAAATGCGAAGCACAATAAATATACAGGTTAGCCAAAGAAATAGCGAAAATAAAATGAAAGCAAGACGCAGAGAATAAGAATTTATAATATTTCCGATGACTGCTGACAGTGTATTTTTTTTTGTTAGAAATTTATCCTGTCGTGCTCCGCGAATTATCCTAATATTTTCATTTATTTTGGGATTTAGCGGATTAATTGATTTTGCTAAACGATAAAAATAAAGCGCTCTGCCCTTTTGATTTAATTTAAAATAGCAATTGCCAATATTAAAATAAACTGCTGAATTTTTATTTTTTATTTTATAATATGCGTTCAGCGCTTGCTGATAATTCGTTGTTTTATAATATTCATTCGCTTGATGAAAATAATCAATATCAGTTAATTTTTTATTTTGTTCAGCATTTATTATTCCGCAGAAAAACGCAAAAATAAATATAATTTGACAGATAAAAATTTTCATTTTTTGATTTTCAACCTTTCGAGTTTTGTTAATAATTTTGTGGTGTATTCTATATCATTTGATACTTCATTAAAATCTGGCGTTATAGGACTAAATCGTTTAAAATCGAATTTTTTCAATGTTTCGATTATTTCATTTGTAAATAATTCATCGATTTTTTTATCTAAAAATAAATTTTGTATATCGGCGGTAGATAATCCGTAGCCACTGGTGAAATTGAATTTGTCTACAATAAATTGAGTAATAACATTATATAATTCAGAATATACATCTTTTAATTTATTTGAAGATGCTAATTCTTTTGCATATTTAAGTTTTTTTTGTGCTTTGCGATTTGCAAAAAATTTGCGGGCAAACACTCTATCATAATTTATCTTATTAAAAAATTGCGAAATGCCAAATGCAATTATAACTCCTAAAATCGGAATAATATTGATTAATCCGTATTTTTTCAAAGAGCGTTTGTTGAAAATGTTAGGACCGTCAAATTTTTCTGAAATAAAGGCAATATCTCTTTTATCAAAAATAACTGTCGGACTGCCGCCTGTTAAAATCATTACTGGTTGAGTAGAAGCGTGTATTTTATCTGATTGTTCTACGCTGATAGGAATTTCATAGCTTAAATTAAAAATCTTTTTCTGCTGATACGAAAAATAATTTAATGGTTTAATTGAAATATTATAATTTCCGGATTTTCGCGGAATTAAGATAAAATTATAAAATTTACTGCCGTGCAAACCGGAATGGTCAATGTTTATAACGGTGCTGTCTGACGAACTATATAATTCTATTTCGTCCGGCAGATTCAATTCTAATTTCGGCGCGCGTTTGATGTTGTATCTTCCTTTTAATTCTAATGTTAAAATAAACGCTTCGTATTCTTTAATTTGTTTGGTTGATAATTTATGCTGAATTTTTAAGCTTTCAGCTAATAATCCGCCGCTCGGAAAATTTTCCGGCTCGATGACTGTTAGATTTAACGGTTCTGTTGTTAATGCTACTGGTCTGCCTCGTCCCCAAAATGGGTCGTAATTTATTTCGACATTTAATGCAGCCGGTTCGATTTTTAATGTCCCTTTTTTAAGCGGATACAATACTTGTCTTAAAGTCAAAACTTTAAATTGTTTGCCTTTTATATTTTGTTCGTCTTCTATTTCAAATAATTTTTCAGTTTGAAAATCTTTGAATTGCGGAAGTTGCGGCTGATTCGTCAATCTTAATCTTGTCCGATAAAATAAACTAAAATCAACATATATTGGCTGATTAACATAACATTTATTTTCTGACAGAGTAGCAATAAAAAATACAGGGTTATCAGCTAATTTATCTAATTTTTCAGAAACATTTTTGTATTTGCGCTCGTTTTTGACTCGCACGCTGATTGGATTTATAGCGTAATTTTGATTATTTACATTTATAGTGAATGGACCGATTAATAATTCGCCGTATTTTTCAGGGCGCAATGTTAAATGCAAAATTTTTGTTTGCGCTGTTGTAGTTGACTGCACTATTTTATTATTGATTATCATTTGAAAATGCGAGCCGCCGGAAAATTCGCGGCGCTGATTAATAATTGTAAAATTCGGAATGTTAGGTATATTAATATCTGGAACATTATCACCTTCGGCTTTTATAGAATATTCAATAATTTCATCTAAATATATGTTATCTTTATTAACCGAAGCGCTGAATTTTATCTCTGCCGCAACTATCTGCGCAAACAGAATAATGATAATAATAACAGAAAAAATCGCTTTTTTTTTCATAAAAAATCGGAAGATAATATACATTATAACAAAAAAAAAATCATCAATTTTTTGTTGTTGACAAAAATTTATATTATTTTAAAGTAACTCAAACAAATGAAAAAAATGAATATTGAAAAACATTTAAAAAAAATAATTGGCGAACGGCCAGTTGGCTCGAAAAATAATCTAAAAGCAATAAATTATTTAAAAAATTATGCTGAGAAGTTAAATTATGAAGTAATCGAAATCCCGTTTGATTGTCAAATTTGGAAATCCAAAAAATCTATTATAAAAATTAATGACAAAAAAATAGAGATTTTTGCGTCGCCGTTTTCTCCATATTTTAAAGCCGAAAAAAAAATAGCGGTTGTTAATAATTTTGAAGAATTATCAAATACTGATTTGACTGATAAAATTGTATGTTTGCAAAATGAAATAACCCAAGAACCACTGATGCCAAAAAATTTTCCGTTTTATTATCCTGATGAACATAAAAATATTATTGAAACATTAGAGCGCAAAAGGCCAGCGGCGATTCTTACTGTTACAAAAAAACATCAGATGTGCGGACTTACGCCGTTCCCATTATTTGAAGACGGAAATTTTTTGATACCGTCTGCTTATATTGATACCGCCGCCGCGAAGACGCTATTTTCTCAATCGCCGCAAAAGATTTTTTTACATATCAATTCATTTAGCAAAAAATCTGAAAGCAGCCAAATTATAATAACAAAAAAATCTGAAAGCAATAATAAGGATAATAAAAAAATTATAGTTATTTGCGCGCATATTGATAGCAAATATAATACGCCCGGCGCAATTGATAATGCCAGCGGTATTGCTGTTTTATTGGAATTAATGGCAACGCTTAAAGATATAAATTTTAAATATGAAATACAATTCATTCCTTTTAATGGTGAAGAATATTATGAAGTATCAGGTGAATTGAAATATTTAGAATTTATGAATGACTGTTTACAAAATATCGAAATGGTAGTAAATTTAGACGGTTTAGGCTATAATAAATTCAAGACATCGGTTTCACTATATAATTTTGAAATGCTGGAAAAAAATAAAATTTCGCAGATAATCAATAGATTCGAAAATATTAATCTTGGTGAAGAATGGTATGCCGGCGACCATTCAATTTTTGCTTTTCAAAAAATAAAAGCAGCGGCATTTACTGCATCTGATACAAATTCTGAAGTTTTAAATATTACGCATACTCAAAAAGATACGATTGATAATATAGATATTGAATCACTTATTGCAACAGCAGAATTTGTTAAAGAATTATTATTGACCGTTTTATAAAAAATTCATCAGCGATAATTTGAATATTTGCGAGTTTATTTGCAGCGCCGCTGTTTGAACTGTCTGCATTTTTTGCAAATCAGTTACTAATTTCGACCAATCAATCTCTTCGGCATCTGCTAATAATGTTTTATTATTTAATTTCAATGTTTCGAGACGGTCTTCGGTTTTTTCTAATCTGTTATTTTTTGCGCCAATTGCTGCAATTCGCGACATTAGATTATCTATTGATTTATCTAAATTTTCGATATTTTTACCGCGTAATTCTGAAGCATTATTAGAAAGCAGATTATCACGGATATTAATCAATAAATCAAACACGGACATTTTTTCAGCCACTGCCGCTGCTGCGATATTATTCGGCGGGTTCACGCCTTTGCCTTCTACTACTACGCCGCTATCTCTTAAAAATTTGCCTGCGCCTATATCATTAATAAACATTTGCGCTGTTGTAGCGCTTGAAATTACTAATTTATACGGTTCTGTTACATTTGCGCTGATAATATTTGCTTTAATATTATTTTCAGAAGTGAGCAATCCAAATTTTTTGAAAATATCAGAAGTTAAATTTGCGGCATTGGACGAATCTTTTATAACAAGCCCGTTTGTGTTCGGATTGACATTTAACACTAATGAGCCATTAGCATCTTTTAACGCTGTGACGCCGGCAACTGCGGCATTATTAATAGCCAAAACAATATCGTCAATTGTCGCATTATCAGCAATAGATATTATTGTTCCGTTAATTTCAAATGAGCCGCCTTTAACATCGCCTTCATAAGTATTATTTGAGCCGATTAATTTAGTATTATCTACTAATCCCAAATCGCTTAAAATTGATTGCACGCCCGCGCCTGTTTCAAAGCCGAGTTCTACTCCGCCTTTTAAAACAAGCTGATTATCTACTGTGATTTCTGCGCTTACGCCAGTAGTTTTTGTTAGATTATTAATTTTTTCAGCGATGCCTGCAAGTGAGTCAGATGAAACTACATTTATCGCCTGACCGTTTAATACGAATCTACCTGATAAATTCAGAGCAGATGAACTGTCGGCAAAACTTACAGAACCGGTAAGTTTTCCAGTAATTTCAGCTATTACTCCATTATCAGCCGCATTAATTTTATTTTTTAAATCGAGCAACGAATCATTTGTTGTGTCATAATAAATTTTTGCATCATTTATTTGAAAATACCCGCGCTGTGCGCCAGTCAGACCATTTAATAAGTTTAATTTGGTTGACGCGTCATTTAATGACGAAGGTATTTGTATTTTTTGAGGTAATGCCATAAAAACTTCATTACCGTTTTCATTAACTTTGATTGTTGTAAATTTTTCGATTTCTCTGATTATTTCTTGATAATCGCCTGTATATTCTACTTTGGTTATTACATTAGAAAGTTTGCCGGTCGCGTCAGTGCCGCGCGTAATTTGAAAAGGAGCGCCTTTTAATATTTCTGTGCCGCTGAATAAATAACTGCCGCCGATTGTAGTATTTGATTGGTCAACTAATGCTTCGAGTAATTGATTAACTTCATCTGCAATTTTAGCGCGGTCTTCTGCGCTGTATGAATCATTGCCTGCCTGCACTGTCAGGGTTCTAATGCGGTCAAGCGCTTCTTTTGATTGGCGCATTACTGATTCAGTAAGATTAGTCCAATCCTGCGCATCTTTGAGATTTACGAGATATTGTTCAATTTTAGAATTTTCAGTTTTGTATTTCATCTGATTAACAGTATCAATTGGGCTGTCTGATGAATATTGTACTTTTTTCATTGTCGAGCCCTGATATGTCATTTTATCAATAGCGCGGTAATTTTTGTTTATATTTAATAGCCCTGTATTTTGCAGCATTAAAGATGTAACTCTCATTTTCTGTCAGCCCCCTGAAATTTATTTTTGTTTAACGCGCAACACTCATCAAAATATTCAGCATATCATTCATAGCGGAAACAAATTTTGCGCTTGCTTGATAGCCCTGCTGAAATTTAATCATATTAGCAAATTCTTCATCTAATGATACGCCTGATACTGATTGCCTTAAATTTTTTAAATTTGTAATTAATACTTCTTTTGTTTCAAAATTAGTTTTTGCGCCTTGCGCTTCAACTGCTACTTTTGAAATTAATGACGAATAAAAATCATTAAAAGTATTTGTGCGATTATTCATATATGTATTATATCGCAAGTTCGCCAATTTGATAGCATTAGAAGTATCGCCCGGACCGAATGATGTGTCTGGAATACCGTCAAGATTATTATCAGCGCCGCCAGTCGCAGCGACTTTATTTGGATTCTTTTTAATTTCTTCTGATACTTTGAAGGCAAACGCCGCATTTTTTATTGGCTCGCGCATTACATCAGATGTGATGATATTGCGTTCATCTGAAATTGCGCCAAAATATCCTTTGCCTTGCGATAATATTCCTAATGTCGATAAAAGATTGCCGTTATCTTCAATTGACAAAATTTTATAGTCGGTTGATTTTGTAGCGGTCAGCGTAAATCTGCCGGTAGCGTCAACTGCCGCAATTGCTCCACAATTTGTATTATTTATGCGCTGTATAATATCATTTAACGAATCAACATTTCCGTCATAATAAATAGTATAGCCGTTAATAGATAATCTGCTGTCTCTGAAATCTACGATGCCGTCGTTATTAGAATTTATTTGTGCTCTATCTGCAATATTATTATATGACATCGGCGTTGAAATATTGATATTTGCTGATGTCCAAAAACCATTGTTGATAGTATTAAATGATGAAATCGTACTCATACCGTCAACTTCTGCAATTGTCACATCAGCATTGCCGTTTGCGACAGTTAATACGAATTTATCATTATTATCATCATAATTTAATTTGATGCCATTTTTTAACATTATGTCATTTGAATTGAATTTATCGATAAATTCTTTGACTGAACTATACGCTGATAATCTATCGGATAAATAGGTTTCACCATTAACTGTTAGCATAATTTTAGAATTCAAATCGGGCTTATTTGTAAATTCAGCGTTTGCAAATGATTTTGTGACATCAATAAATGGAAATGGCGAAGCCGCGACTGTCAGCGTAGAACTGCGTTGTAATCGCTTTTCAAAATTTTCCGGTTCAGTAGTAGAACTTTCGCCATTAAATGGTTTGTCCGGATACGGTATATATACATTTGAGCGCAATTTGTATATCCCACCGTTTTTTTGTTCAGGCAGCGGCTCAAAGAAATTATTGCCGGTTGAACCGTCTAGCCCAAAGCCAGTGCGGTGCAGTTCGTTGAAAATATCTGTAAATGTAATTACAAATTCATTTAATGAATCAATATTATGCGCCACTATATTATCTCTAAAATCAAATAATGCTTTTAATGCGCCGTCTGTCGGCAGCACCTGTAATTTATTTTCAGAATGGAATAATTGCAGTTTGCCATTAGCATCCTGTCGCGTTTCAATTGAATAAGAATTTACGCCTTGCGCAATTACTAATCCTGCAAATGTTACGCGCGTCTCGCCGGAATTTGAAGTTGTAACTGTCGTATTGCCTAATAAACTTAATTGTCTAATTAACGCATCGCGTCTATCTAATAAATCATTCGGCTCTTTACCAGCGCCGACAGCCGCTGTTATGCCTTTATTTAATTCTGCTATTTCTTTTGCCATTTGATTAATGGATTTTACCATTGTGGCAATTTCGTGGTCAACTGCGTTTTGCTGACCGGCAAATCCTCCTTGCCCGCCTAATTCTTGCAATTGTTCATAAACAATATTGATTAGACCAGTCAGATTATTTGCGTTTTCAATAACTAATCTGCGCGCCGCTGATTGTTCCGATTGTCCTTCGGCATTAGATAAATTTTCTAATGACCGCCAAAATGCATCTAATGCAGATTGTATGCCGTTTTCAGATGGTTCGTTATATATTAATTCTAATTGATGAGTGAGCTGTTGCATTTTTTCCCAATAGCCGTAAGATTTATTTTCATTAATTAAACGATTGTCTATAAATACATCTGTAATGCGTTTTATTAATGAGACTTGCACGCCTGTGCCATACATTCCGCTGCCGTAAGGAGTATTAAATCCTAATGGCGTGGTGGTGGTCAATACTACTTGCTGACGCGAGTAATCTTCATTTCCAGCGTTTGCGATATTATGGCCTGTTACCATTAATGCCCGCTGATGCGCTTGCAATCCGCTATAACCTATGCTTAATCCGCCAAATGCTGTCACCATTTTTTTATCACCTTACTTTCAGACCTTTTTATCAAATAAAAATGATTGCTGATTTTTTGCAACTTGCTCTTGCTTTTGTTTGTTATATAAATTAGGGTTATTCATCGTATTATTCATTACTCTGACTGTATGATTTATTACATCTAACGCCTGCTTGATTAATTCGGTATTTTGGTCATTGTATTTACGCAGTTCCTCTAAAATTTCTGATAATATCTTTTTCTTTTCTAATAATTCATTTTTTGTTTTTTCATCTTGCGCATAATTAGCAATTGCTGAAATATTCAAATCTTCAAATTTTATATTCGTCTCTTTTGATATTTCTTTTAATAGTTCGATTCTGTATTTTTCAGTATCCTTTATTTTACTGACTAACTTTTCTTCTTTTTGCGTGATAATACTTATATCGTCAATATTTCTTTCTATTAGCGATTTATTTTTAGCTTTTGAATAATCTAATAAACTTTCATAATA
>JAKPEO010000103.1 GCA_029551925.1 bacterium | reverse complement strand
ATTTTTTTCAAGCATTTTATTTATCGGAGCAATACCAGACCCTAATTTCATATTGCTTTCAGGACAATACGAAACCTTTACATCGTATTTTTGGAATAAATCTATTTCTTTATCATTCAGCCATACGCAGTGAATCGCTAATAATCTTTCGGACAATAAATTCATTTTTTTCAATAATGCTATTGGCGTAATTCCAAATCTTTTTTTGAAATTTGCATTTTCAGTTTTGGCTTCAAGCAAATGTATAGAATATAAAATATCAGGATATTTTTCTATCATTTTTTTAAGCCAGTCAAATTGCGGAAGCGAACAAGTATAAGGCGCGTGTAATGCTATCGCTTTTGTTATTAATTGCCCATAATCAGTATTCAAATATATATCCATTTCTTTAAATGTCTGATCATTAAAATAGGTCTCCATCATTGTATCGCACAGCACAGCGCGTAATTTGTATTTCTGCACTATTTCAGCAATCATATATTGATGAAAACTCATATCGCAAATTGTCGTAGTGCCATTTTTTAGTAGTTCCAATAATGACAATCTCACACCATAATGAAACATCGGGCGCGGAATATATTTCACTTTAAAATCATAGGTCTTATACAACCATTCGTGCAACGCTAAATCTTCAGCTAATCCGCGCACCAAACTCATCGGCAAATGAGTGTGAGTATTCACTAATCCCGGCATTACCAATGCTCGTTTAGTATCTATATATTTCAAATTCGGATATTTTTTACGGACTATATCAGTTTTATCTACCTCCGCTATCTTATTCCCTATAACAGCTACTGCGCCGCCAGATATAACATCCATATTTTGATTAACAGTAACTACTACCGCATCGCCTAAAATAAATCCTTGCATTTAAAATTGTTCCTTTTTTATTTTATAGCATAAAAAAATAATTTATTAATTTTATATCAATTTTTATCAATGTCAATTATAATCTATATTACTTGAAATATTCAAAAATTTTACTTCATAATTTTTCGCAATGTGCCGTCTTGATTAAACGATACTATTATTTCAGGATACACCCAAATAGATATGGTATTATCTATTGATTCTTGATACCTTATTTCTAACGGCTCGCCGTATTCTTTTTTGATTTGCTTCTGCGCATCAGATAATTGCTCATCATACAATATTATGCGCTTATCAAAATCAACGTTCATTCTATATTTTTTCGCGCGACGAATAGAAAGCAGCACTGCAAAAAAACAAATAACAATAGCGATAACTAAAATCGAACTTACGCCAGCGGCATTTTCAAACATTATATTCCAAACCACATAATTTAAAATTTTCGTTGATATTCGATATTGATTTTTTGCTCTTCTGGTATCAATCTAACTTTCATCGGCGCAAATTTATTATAAATATCATTATTCAAATCAATGATATTAACAAGCCATACAGCACCGGCAATTGAAAAATAAATCTTGCTTTTTTTATTCAAATCTTCGGTTCTATTTTGATATTCTAATAGTTCTTGTGGCGTAACAGCATTATTGTAATTACTGTAATTTCTATCAGCGCGCAAACTCGCATCTACTGCAAATGCTACTGCCGCTGAAAAAGCGCTGAAATAAAGTATTGACTTATCTATAAATCTTAAAGAATATTGACCTGCACCGGGAATAATCGCAGAATATAAAAACGCTTTCTTTGCGCGCGGCGCTTCGGCTCTATTGCTTTTAATCAAATTATAAGTAAAATTTATGTTTTTAAACAAATTATAATTTTCTTTGTAAATATATTTTTTTATCGGATTTTGAGTGCCGCAATTTTTACAAAAATTATTTTTTACATCATTCTTTTCACTGCAATATGGACAATAATATATATCCATATACATAAAATCTTCTTGAACTGATTTAATAGTATCGCTGTAAATTTTATAAGTTTGCAGTCCGCACAAAAATAGAACTAAAAAAGCAGAAATAATTATACTACGCATCTGTAAAAATATTTTTAAATATATAAAGCCAAATATTCAAAAAAAATTATAATGAAAAGAATATTCCGCCGCCAGATAAAATAAACAGCGGCAATCCTAATTGCTTATAATTTGTTTTTACTTTATCCCAGAAATGTGATGGCTTGCCAGTTAAGCCCAATGTCTCTTCTGATAAAACTGTTTTATTGCCGGCAATATCTGACACTTCAATTTGCGCAAGTATCAATTCTTTTTTTAGTAATGCCCGCTGCACTTCAATCCTGCCGTAATATTCCTCAGTCCGCGTATTAAATACCAAATCAATATTGTATCTTTTCGCCGGGTCATCTTTTTCCAATAAAGTTATTTTTGCGTTTTTGTCAAGCGCAGAAGTAGCATCGATAGCAATTAAATTAATTACTAGCTGCGCAAAATCTCCACGTAATTCAGGAGTAATTCTCAAAGATTTCAATATCGGCTTGTCATTATCATAAATAAAATTAATTTCTTTAAATGGATAAAAATTAAGTCCCAAACTCATCAAATTACTACCAGCATCGAATTTAATTTCGCGTGACCATTCCATAACATTTACTTGATAGACATCATTATTAAAAATTATCTGACCATTAATATCATAAGTATTCAGCCACCATCTATCAATCGTCGAATAGGCTTTGTTATCTAAATACTTTAATTGCAATTCATAATCAGCATGTATCATTCTGTATATTTTCGTAGTATTGCCAGCTTCATCAGAAACCATCAAACGCACAATATTAGTGCCTTGTTTGAGCGGCACAGAATAACTAAATTCTCCTTTGGCGGAAGGTATAATCGTGTATTGATTAATAGTCACTACTCTGCCTGGCTCTGTAAATCCTTGAAATTTTACAAATTTTTCATTTATTATTTGGTCATCAATTGGCGTAATTAACACAAGTCGCGGAGCGATAGTGTCAATCATAAAATTTCGTAATTCATCAGTATAACCAAAAAAGCCATTACTATCTATTGGTATAACGCGCCAATAATATTTGCCATCGAGCAAAGCGGAAGGTCTGATGCGCAGCCCGCGAACTGTTTGTTCAAACACTAATCTGTAAAACGCTTCATCTTCTGCAATTTGCACTAAATACATTTCAGCATTTTTTACCGGCTGCCAGATTAATTCCGGATTAGACGAACTCGAAAATATATTATTTAGCGGCGAGCTTAAATTCACCGATTCTAATAATTTTACCGGCTGTGACGGCTTCTGACGAGGAAATACATAAACGCCTGTACCGCTCGGCATCGAAACCTTTTCGTTTTTTGTCAAAATATTTGCTTTACCGCGATACAATTCATATTTTACAGTGCCTTCAGCTGTCAGAGTAGTAGACAATTGCCCTTCAAAATCAATTAAAGCTTCAAGTGTTTCTATTTCATTAACAGTTTTAACAGGCGCATCCTGCCGAGTTGTATAAATTATATTTCCGCGCAATAATTTAATTTTTGAATACAAAGTATTATTGCGGACATCATATACATTGCGATTAATTTCTATTTCGGTATTTGGTCTAACTACAATAATTGAGCCGTCTTCTGCGACAAGCGTTACGCCGGATAAATCGCTTGTTCTGATTTTATCATTATTATTCAATAACCGTGTGATATTCGCTATTGACGGTATCCACATTTTTTCTTTATCATTATAAACATCAACTTTTCCTTTAACTTGCACAACTTTTATCGGTTTTAATATTATAGTTTCTACTTGAACATTTATCTTTAATTTTTCATATAGTATTTTTGCTTTTTCTAATAACTCGCCGGCTAACGCGGTATTATTATACCCCAATTCATTTTTAGCGTCATCCAATGTTTTTAATATTTGATTGTATTCTTTTTGATTTTTAACTAATGAATCGCGCTCTACTAAATCTCTCATTTCATTTTCAAATGTCAATAAATCGCGTTCTATATTTCTTATCAAATTTTTTTGAGGATCTTCTTGAAGTATCGGCTGGGGTTTAGGTTCAACTGATATTTTCGGCGGCTCGATTAATTTTTTCTGCCCTCTGTCTCTTCTTTTATGCGTTGACGGCTGTGTCATTGATGTTTCAATTTTGCCGGTTGGTGTAAAATCAGCAGGTGGAATTTTCAAAGTAATTCCTACTGGTAATTTTTTAGGATCGGAAATGTTATTATATTCTGCAAGTGCCGGCCATTTTTTCATATCATTCATATATTTTTGAGATAAACCAGCTAATGTATCTCCAGATTTTACTATTATTTCATTAGATTTTTCTTCCGGCTGTTCGGCATTAACGCTAAAATAAAACAACGAATAACAAAAAAGAGCAAATATTAAAAATGCCAAAAATTTAAAATATTGATTTTTGAGCATTGGCATTTTCCTCCATCAAAATTTAAACAAAAAACTTAAATAAATATTATAAAATCATTATATAATAAAGTCAATCAAAAATAAAAAAATTATTTACTTACTCCGCGTTTCGATGTTTCTATAAAATTTATTAACTCTTGAACATATTTATTTTCAGAATAATCTCTTTTTAATATTTCAAGCGCTTGCGAAATATTATTGCCTTCGCGCAAAATAATTTTGAACGCTTTATGAAGTATCAATCTATCTTCCGCAGAAAAGCCGTGTCTCATTAATCCGATTTTATTAACGCCAAAAATTTTTGTTTTTGCTTTGCTCGCGACTGTACTGAACGGCATAATATCCTTAGATATTCTTGACATACCGCCGATTATTGAATATCTGCCGATACGAACAAATTGATGGACAGCTGTTAGTCCACCGATTATCGAAAAATCCTGTATTTCAACATGACCAGCGAGCGTGGCAACATTAGCGAGCACTATATTAGAACCGATTTTACAATCATGCGCTATATGCGAATAAGCCATTAACAAATTATTATTTCCTATTTTTGTAAGTTTACCGCCGTGCCCCGTGCCGCGATTAATAGTAACATATTCTCTGATAGTATTATTATCGCCGATTTCAACGAAAGTTTTTTCGCCGCCGAATTTTAAATCTTGCGGCTGCGTGCCTATGATTACTCCTGTAAAAATTTTATTATTTTTTCCGATTTTCACAAAATTATCTATCAACACATTATTTTTTAATTCTGTATTATCGCCAATTTCTACTTCTCCAGCAATTATGCAATATGGCCCTATGCTGACATTTTCGCCCAATTTTGCATTTTTATCGACAATTGCTGTTGGATGAATTTGTGCTGACATTTTCCGACATCTCCCTAAAAAAATTAATCTCTTATTAATGAAAATTTGAATTCTGCCTCGCAGACAAGTTTTCCTTCAACATACGCGCAACCTTTCAATGATCCGCGACGTGTGCCTATTTTTAAAGTCTCGACTTCCATAATTAATTGATCGCCCGGCGTAACAGGATAACGCCACTTAACATTATCTAATCCCATAAAATACGGCAGTTTCCCTAAATTTTCAGATTTTCTCAAAAGCATTACTCCGCTTAATTGCGCAAGCGCTTCGATTATTAATACTCCTGGCATAACAGGCGCTCCGGGCCAGTGGCCATTAAAAAAATCTTCGTTTATAGTGACATTTTTCAAGCCGACAATTCTGCGCTCTCCTTCTATGCCTATTATTCTATCTACTAAAAGCATCGGATAACGATGCGGTAAAACCTCCATAATTCTTCTAATATCGAGCATATCGTCGTTTTCGTTTATATTCAAAAAACTTTTCATTCCTGAATATGTGCGTTTATATAGTTGTAAAACTTTATTTACTATGCTGACATTCGCTTCGTGCCCTGAACGAATAGCAATTATATGTGCGCATAATTGCGCGCCTAACAGCGAAAAATCGCCAATCAAATCTAACATTTTATGTCTGACAAATTCATCTGGATAACGCAAGCCCTCAGGATTTAAAATTTTATCTTCGCCGATAACAATAGCATTTTCTAAACTGCCGCCTTTTATTAATCCACGGCTTCGTAAATATTCTACTTCTTTTTCAAAACCAAATGTCCGCGCAGCCGCTAATTCATTTACAAATACCTCTTGATTTATAGGAAGCGTCAAATGCTGCGCTCCTAATATCTTATGCTTAAAATTTATAGTGCAGGTAATCTTAGGAACCGCGGATGGCAGTAGTATCAATAATGTTTCATCTTTTGTGATGGACATCGGTTCTTTAATTCTAAAAATTTTGCGCGGTTTATATTGATTTTTCACGCCGACTTTTTTTATCGCTTCAACTATTAATTTAGCGCTGCCGTCTAATATCGGCACTTCTGGCCCGTCTATTTCTATTATCACATTATCAATGCTGAATGCGCTTAATGTGGCTAATAAATGCTCGACTGTATGAATCTTAACATCATTTTTACCGAGTATTACTTCTCGTTCAACATCAATTACATTTGTCACTAATGCCTCAATACACGGTTTTTCTGCTAAATCTACTCTTATAAATTTTACGCCTGTATTCGGCGGCGCGGGCTTTAAAATAATTTTAGCAAACTTTCCAGTATGCAAACCAATCCCAGACAATTCTATTTCCGCATTTAATGTATGTTGTTCAGTAATCATCATATCAAATAACCTTTCTAATTAAATCTATTTTTTAATTTCTATATTTTCTAATCTTCGCTGCAATCTTAAAATCGCTTGCTGTAAATTGCCCACTAATTTTACTGTTTCTGGTAAACGCATATATGCCGCTTTCATCTTTCGCTCTTCTTTATGCGGTTTCGCTGGAAATCCTGAAATTATATCATTACCTTTAATATTTTTAGTAACGCCTGACTGCGGCGCAACTATCGTATTATCTCCTATTGTTATATGATCGCGAATTCCTGTCTGCCCGGCAATTATACAATTTTTACCTATACGCGCGCTACCTGCTATTCCTACCTGTGCAATTATTAAAGTATTTTCGCCAATAAATACATTATGCGCTATATGCACTTGATTGTCTATTTTTACGCCGTCGCTTATAATTGTCGACATCGTAGTCGCACGATCTATCGCTGTATTTGCGCCTATTTCTACATTATTACCGATTATAACATTTCCAGCTTGCGGCACTTTGATATGTCTGCCTTGCATTTGAGCATAACCAAAACCATCAGATCCTATAACTGTATTTGAATGAATAATAACATTTTTACCTATTTTGCAGTCATAGTAAATAGAAACATTCGAAAATATTTTTGTATTATCTCCAACCTCTACGCGCTCGCCAATATACACTCCCGGATAAATCACTACATTATCGCCAATTATTGCATTTTTATCTATTACAGCATTTGCACCGATATAAACATTTTTTCCTATTTTAGCAGTAGCGTCAATATGCGCATATTCAGATATTAACGGCTCTTTTTTAGGCTCATTGCAAAACAAACCAATTACTATTCCAAACGCTAATTTCGGATTTGATACTACTACACAGGGTTTTTTTAATGATTGATTTTTTTCAGAGCAAATTACAGCGCTGCAATTTGTTTGTTCCGCTAATAATATATGTTTATCTGTTTCAGCGTATGTAATATCGCCGCTTGCGGCATATTCTATTCCCTTGACTCCGCTTATCTCTATATTGCCGTCAGCATTTTTAATCTTACCTTCGACAATACGCGCTATATCTTTTAAAAAAAATTTTTTCATAAAATTATTTTTTCTTAGCACCTACTATTTTTTGTAATTCTTCTTTCACTTTGTCAGTAATATTTAACGCCGACTCTAAATAAACTATATTCGCTTTATTAATTTCATACACTACATTAAAGCCATCGCGTTTTGCTACTGTTTCAATTGCTTTCATTACTTCTTCCAGAATTATTTTCTTTAAATTTTCCGGCAATATTTCAGATTCTTTTTTTTGAAATTCAAGTTGAAAATCTGCTACCATTTTTTGAAATTCTTCTGATTTTCTTTGTAAATTACGCTGTTTAGCGTTTTTTACTTCATCGCTTGCTAATTGATTGGCACTCAAATCTTGCGATAAAGTTTCCAATTCTTTTTGTCGTTGTGTTAATTTATCTTTTTGCGGTTTTAATATTCTTTCTAATTCTTTAATTTTTTCCTTATAAACCGGATGCTCATCAGCCACATCTTGCGAATCAACAAATGCCGCTTTCAAATTATTAGCAGACAATGAGTTTGTAAAAAATATAACAGCGCTAATAATAAATAAACAAACAAGAAACTTTTTCATAATAAAATATCTCCTTATTTTCTTCATAAAATTTTATATTATACTATTTTTTTCTAATTAGACAAGATTTTTTTAAAACATATTTCCTATATTAAAATGAATTTCTGTTTGCCCAGCATCACCGGCGCCGCTGAATGTTTCATTTATTCTGCGCGCCCAATCCAAGCGCAATAACCCCATAGGAGTATTTATTCTAAAACCAAAACCGTAGCCAAAATTCCATTTATTTGCAGTAAATGAATAATCTTTTTCTATAATCTTTCCGCCGTCGTAAAACAGCGATGTAGAAATAGTATCTTTTACTAATGGTATTCTGTATTCCACATTGAAAAATAATTGAGTTTTACCGCCGTAAGTTGATTCTATCAAGCCAGTGTCATTATAATTATATATTTTTAATGACCGTTCTCTATATCCGCGAATTGTATTAGCGCCGCCTAAAAAATATTTTTCATAAGACGGCACATCTGCTGACGAAAATGGATTATTTACAGCGCCGGCATTTAATCGCAAAGCAAATACCTGCCTGCCTAATTTCGTATTAACAGACGGAATAAAATAACTTATATCTAATTCGTTTTTGTTAAATTCAATATCGCCGCCGACAAAACCACCGGATACCTGCATAGAAGCTGTAAATATATACCCTAATGTTGGCCAGCGCGGGGAATCTGTTGTGTTTCTTGAAAATTCTAATGTCACGCTACTCTGAATTTCTTTCTTGCGATTACCAGGCAAATCTTTTACTTCATTCCAAATATCAGTTGGCGCAATAAACGGATCAACATTAAAAATTTTTACTTCTTCAAATTTGTATTTTAAATATACCCGATTGTATATCCCTAATCTTCTACCTATTGTTACATTTCCGCCTGTTCTTTGAATTTCATAATCGTCAGGACTACGCGTCAATCTATAAACTGTATAGCCCAAATACAGAGGCTTTGCTGGACTCGGTTTGCTGGTATCATTTACATTATCATTAAACCACGGGTCCGACCAACTTAATTCGTAATTTTTCCGCGAGTTTCCATATTCTACGCGCATAGATGCTTTTTGCCCTTTGCCTGTAAACGACCAAAAATCAGTAGCGTCAAAATTATTTTTTGATACTTCCAAAAATCCCACAAATTTATCAACTGAACTATATCCAGCGCCAAAACTTAATGTGCCTGTTCTGCCTTCTTCTACTTCAAATATTAATATTTTGTGGTACGGTTTGGAGCCGTCTAATATTTTAACATCTACTTTGTCAAAATAATTCAACATTATAAGATTGCGGCGACTTAAATCTATTTGTTTGGCATTCATAACTTCGCCGGGTTTAATCAATAACTCACGCTTTATTACCTTTTCGCGTGTTTTGATATTGCCGATAATCAATATATTTTCAACAAAATATTTTTCGCCTTCTGTTATTTTAAAATTAAAATTAACTTCATTTTCGCTTATTATTTTTTGCTCTGGATCGATTTTCGTCTCGATATAGCCCTCTTCTGCGTATCTTTCTGTTATCGATCTAATTGTCTCCATATAATTATCATAATTGAAATATTTATTCTTTTCGAGTTTTATTAATTTTTCTAATTTTGCAGTTTCAATATTTTTATTGCCGCTTATCGCTATTTCTCTTACTTTATATCTATTACCTTTTTCTATGAAAATATCAATGCCCACGCCGTCTTCTAAATTCAAATTTTTTATATCATAATTAACTTTAGAATTTATATGACCATAATTCCATAATTCTATTTTTATTTTATTTATATCCATTTCAAAGTCGCCAGTCTTGAAAATATCGCCGACATCTGTTTTCATTTTGAATTTTGTTTTTAATTTCTTATACTTTGACAATTTTTCTTTGCCATAGATATTGACATATTTAACCTTTACTTGCGGTCCTTCATAAACATCAAATATCACTTTTGCGCGCGTTTTATTTTCTGTTAATGGCACTATATAAGGAGTTACTTTACAATAATAATAGCCCTCATTCATTAAATGCGCTCGGATTTTTTCGGCGATCTGATGATTCCTGTTTTCTAAAATATACTCACCGCGAATATAATCAACAAGTTCATTTATTTTATTTATTGTATCAGTATCATCTTTACCGCTTTTAATATTATTTAATCCAATTATTTCATATGAATCTAATATTAATAATTCTTCAACATTCAAAAATAATACTTGCGTATCTGTTTTATCAATAGTAAATTCTATATTTTTAAATTTATTCGTGGCATATAATATTTTCAATGATTTATCTAATAAATCATAAAATTTGTTAATTTCATATGATTGTTCTTTTAACAAAATATTTTCGCGGATTTCAAATTCTGAAACTGTTATATTACCTGAAATCTTTATATCGCGCAAATTTATAATTCTTTGTGATACAACTGATTTCATATCCGTATTCTGATTTTGGTCTTCGGCAAAAATTCTAAAAGTAAACACAAAAAAAATACAAATAACCACAAATAATTTTTTCATTTAAAATTTTCCATAAAAATATTCACAATTTTGTTAGACATTATATTTATCAAAGAAAATAAGTCAATCAAATAAAATAATTATTGATTTATTTATATTTTAAATTTAAGATATAACTCGATTTTGCGCAAGGGTTCAAATTAAGTTTTTTTTAATTAGGAGCAAAATTATGATTTACTTCCTTCGTTTTTTTTTAAATTTCAGTATTTTTTTAATAGTATTTTTTAATACTCAGATATCAGCGAATAATTTAGAAAATCTATCGTATCCAACAGGTCAAGATAAACTAAGCGGATTTGTTGAAAGCGAACTTGCCCAGCCGCTAAAAGTAAAATTGCAAAATAAAGACGGTAAACCGCTAGCAAATGCGCCTGTAAATTTTCAGATAATCAAACACCCTTCAAAATCCAAAGAGCATAAATTAACCGTAGAAAAAACTATAACAAACGAATTAGGCGAAGCATCTACAAAAATGATATTAGGCGACAAACCCGGTATTTATGTGATAATTGCGCATTCACCAACTGCTGAAAATGTCGAATATATTGAAATAGAAGCGAAAACTTCTTACTGGTGGATTATACTGATAGTCGGCTTAATTGGTGGCGTGGCATTATTTATTTACGGCTTATCGCTTATGGGCTCAAATCTTACAAAATTAGGCGGCTCAAAATTAACTGAAATTTTACAAAAACTAACGGCAAATCAATTTTTAGGAATTATATTAGGCACAATTATAACTACGATATTCCAATCGAGTTCTGCTACAACTGTTATGCTTGTCGGCTTGATAAATGCAGGGCTTATGAAATTTTCGCAATCAATAGGTATTATATTCGGCGCTAATATTGGTGCTACTACTACTCCGCAAATTGTAGCATTCAAATTAACTGACTATGCGATTTTATTTATAGGTGTTGGTTTTATAATTAGCGCTTTTTCTAAAAGCCGCAGAAAAAAAATGTTGGGCGAAATCCTTTTGGGCTTCGGGCTATTATTTTACGGATTGAAAATAATGTCTGATGTAATGTATCCGATGCGCAGTTACGGACCTTTTATCGAATACATCAAAAAATTAGATAATCCTATAATGGCAGTAGTGGTCGGCACTGTATTTACCGCAATGATACAGTCATCAGGCGCGGCAATCAGTATTTTTATTGCATTAGCATTTCAAGGAATATTGTCATTACAAGCCGCTATCCCATTGACATTAGGCGCTAATATCGGCACTTGTATTACTGCGTGGTTAGCATCATTAAACAGCACGACTGAAGCAAAACGCGCGGCGTGGGCACATATATATTTTAATTTAATTACAACAATTTTATTTCTCATTATTTTATCGCCGTTTCAAAAATTTGTCGAAGCAATTGACGGCGTTCATGCCATAGATCCAGACCAAATTAGTTATTATGTCCCGTGTCAAATTGCTAATGCAAATACAATATCTAAAATAGTCTCTGTTATTTTATTTTTACCATTCACAAAATTTTTATCAAAACTATGCGAATTGACAATAAAAGATGAAAAAGAATTGGTATTTAAACCAAAATATTTAGACGAAAATGCGTTGATGATTCCAGCAACTGCGTTATTATTAGCGAAACGCGAGATTATCAGAGCGGCGTTCAGCACAAAAAAAATGTTAGATAAAACTATTATTGCTATTGAAAAAAAAGATGAAAATTTAGTGACTGAAATAATTCAGGAAGATGAAAAAATCGATAAATTAGAAGAAGCGATTAAAGAATATTTGGGAAAAATTTCACAAAATCAATTATCTGAAAATGAAGCAATGCTAAATATAAGTTATTTGTATATTATTGAATATATCGAACACACCGCTGACATTATCAACAAAGAAATTATGCTTTTAACAAATAAACTTATAGATAACAATCTCACGATTTTTGAAAAAGATTTTGAAAAATTAAAAAAATATCACGATATATCAGAAGAAATGTTTAAAAAATTATTTGAAGCATTTGAAAAAAACGAATATGAAATAGCAGACGAAATAATAAAAATGAAATTATCGTCAATAAAATTTGAAAATGAAATTCGCCGCGAGCATTATCAATATATCTGCAGCAGCCACAAAGACGCGCAGGCAACTACTTCGATATTTTTAGATATTTTAAATTGCTATCGCGCTATCAACTCGTCATCAATAGCATATGTATTAAAAGGTGAAGTTTAAGATAAATAAAAGGAGGGTTTTTTATGACTGTAAAATTAGAAATTTATAAATGCAACATCTGCGGAAATATTGTAGAAATTACGCATTCAGGCGGCGGAACATTGGTCTGCTGCAATCAACCGATGACTCTACAAAAAGAAAATACTGTCGAAGCGTCAGTTGAAAAACATAAGCCGGTAGTCGAAAAAATCAGCAACGGCTCAAAAGTAAAGGTTGGCTCAGTTGCTCATCCAATGGAAGACAAACATTATATTGAATGGATAGAAATTATTAACGGCGACTATGTCAACAGAAAATATTTAAAGCCGGGCGATGCGCCAGAAGCTGATTTTTACTTAACTCCCAAAGATTCGCATATCGTCAGAGCATATTGCAATCTTCACGGCTTATGGAAAAAATAAAAAAACTATTAAAATGAAATATGGAGTGAACAAACAATGATTAAAGAAAGAATTGAAAAAGAATTTAACGCGCAAATAACAAGAGAATTTTACTCTGCTTATTTATATCTAGCAATGGCTGGCTATTTCGCTCAAAAAAATCTGAACGGCTTCGCTAATTGGATGCGCGTGCAAGCGCAGGAAGAACTCACTCACGCGATGAAGTTTTTTGATTTTATTTTAGAGCGCGGCGGCAAAGCTGTTTTAGATGCAATCGATAAACCGCCGGCTGATTGGAAATCGCCATTTGACGCTTTTGACGCGGCATATAAACACGAACTCTTTGTGACTGAAAATATCAATAAATTAGTATCTATCGCTATCGAAGAAAAAGATTTTGCATCGCATAATTTCTTGCAGTGGTTTGTCGGCGAGCAAGTTGAAGAAGAATCTTCTGTTGACGATATTCGTCAAAAATTAAAATTAATCGGCGATAACGGCAGTATGATATTTATGCTGGACAAAGAGCTCGCGGCGCGAGTATTTGTCAATCCAACTGCTAATACTACTGAATAATTTGTTATGGCGATAATTTTAACAGTCGAACAGTCGTTAAATACGCAAGCAGATAAATTAGCCCGTGAAAATAAGATATTATCCCAAACAAGCCGTTATCTTATTATCACGGGCGTTATTTTAGCGGCGCTCGGATTAATATTAAAATTATTGGACTTTAAAAGCGTTGACAGTATTTATATCATCGGATTTTTTCTGGCTTTTATTGGCTATGGCCAAAAAGTCAAAGCTACGCATAACACCAAAGATGCGGGCTTTATGCGCTGGGGCAAACGCGGCGAAGAACTGGTCACAGAGCATTTAAAAACAAAATTATCCGATGATTATTATATTATCAACGACTGTAATATCACAGGTTTTTCCGGTGAAAAATCACAAATAGACCATTTAGTAATTTCGCCTAATGGACTATTTGTAATTGAAACTAAAAATTATGTCGGGCAATTATCCGGCTCAGCTTTTGATAATCATCTCACGCAAAAAAAAATTATTAATAATAAAGAACAAATATTCAAAATTACAAATCCAATAACTCAAAATGATTATCATTGCAATATTTTAAAAAAGTATTTAAAATTAAACAATATCGCTATTAGCGATGACTATATAAAATCAGTTGTGATTTTTGCAAATGATAAAACTAAAATAGATATTTCTAATATTGATAATGATTGCGTGTTTGTCGGCAATGTTTACAGCGCGCTGGAATTCATAAATAATTATAGACCTGACGGCAAACAGATAGACACACAAATTTTAGAAAATTTTATAAAATTATTTATTAAAGATTTTGAATTGAAAAAATAAAAATATGGCAAAAGAAGCAGACGAAAAAAATACAAAAAAACCGAGTTTGAATAAAATAATAGTGTTTGACCTTGAAACTACCGGATTGCCGGAAGTCGGCGAAATTATAGAAATCGGCGCAATAAAATATTGCAAAAAACACGGTCAAAAAAAATATAAAATTTTAAATATATTCAGCGAACGAATAAAACCGCAAACTAATTTCTGGTCGCCGATGGCTGCAAAAACGCATAACATAAAAAAAGAACAATTGCAAAATTGTCGAACAATAGACCAAGTGCTGTCAGATTTTTTGAAATTTTTGGAAGAAGATTATGTGGTAGTAGGTCATCGCGTGGGCTTTGATTGCGTGTTTATCCGCAAATTCTGCGAAATTTGTAAATTTCCTATTCCTAAAAATATTGTGCTCGACACATATAAAATTGCAATTAATGTCTATGAATTAGACAAAAAGCTTGCAAAACTAAATTTTAAAGATACTTATGAAGTGCATTTATCTGATTTGATGAAACATTTTAGAGTAACCTACACATTAGGCAATAAACACAGAGCATACATAGACGCTTACACAACCGCTCAGATTTTTTTTAAAATGAAAAACGGCTATAAAATTTCAGAACTAACGCCTATGGCGTTTGACACTATAAAATTTGAAATGCTGCAATCATTATTAAAAGAAAATAAACAGGATGAGAAAAAATAATGGAATTAAAAATTTTAGAAGTAGGGCCGCTCGAAGCAAATTGTTATATTGTATATGATAAAGCAAACGGCATAGTAATAGACGCTGGCGGCGACGAAGATAAAATATTAGAATTTTTAAATAAGCAAAAAATAGATGTCAAGTATATTTTGTTGACACACGGACATTACGACCATATTTCTGGAATAAGCGGATTAGCCGAAAAATTAAACGCTCCTATATATTTGCATAATTTAGATTTAAAAATGTATAATGCTCAGGAATCTATAATCCGAAATATCAGCGGCAGACCATTATATACAAAATTTCAAAATTATAATTTTTTTGAAAAATATTTTATAACTGATAATTTATATTTTGAAGTAATTCACACGCCCGGTCATTCCAAAGGCAGCATCTGTATTTTGTTCCCATCTCAAAAAATAATGTTCACAGGCGATACGCTATTTTTTGAAAATATAGGACGCACTGATTTGCCCGGCGGTGATGACCACGAAATGGCTCAATCTCTTAAAAAATTAATGGAATATAATGATTACATCGTTTATCCCGGACACGGACCAAAAACTACGATAGAATATGAACAAGAAAATAATTATTATATAAAAGAATACTTTGAAAGATTTATAAATTGAATTTTTATTTTATGGCGAGGCAATGAAATTTCAAATACCAAATAAATTGGCAGTAATAGTAAATTTCAAGAAAAAAAATGCAATTGCAATTTCTAAAAAAATTATTGCGGAGTTATTAAATCAAAAAAAGACTATATATATCACAGAAAAATTATCTGAAAAAATAAAAGATGAGAACTGCATAATTATTGATGCCAAACAAATACCGAAATTTGTCAATACAATTATTGCTATTGGCGGCGACGGCACTTTTATCGGAGTTGCGCGCGAATATTCGCAATATGCCATTAATATTTTGCCGATAAATATCGGATTTTTGGGATTTTTATCAGAACTAACAGCAGAGCAATTTCTTGAAAATAGCAATATAATAAATTCAAATGATATATATATTGAAAAACGAATGATTTTAGAATATACAATCGAAAATAATAAAGGTTTTGCGATAAACGAAATCACAATTTCGCCGCGGGCGATATCGCGGTTAATCACTATAAATGTAAATATCAACAACCAGCATTTTACGAATATCCGCGCAGACGGAATAATAGTATCAACGCCGACCGGCTCAACAGGTCATTCATTATCAGCAGGCGGACCTATTGTCAATCCTAATCTAAATTGTATTGCATTTACGCCGTTAAGCGCGCATTCCCTGGCAATCAGACCTATTATTTTGTCAGCAGAAGATATGGTAGAATTAAGTTATACAAGCAAAAAATTAGACAGCGCAGCCATTACAATAGACGGACAATTGCAGATACCTTTGAAAAAAAACATTTCAATAATTATCCGTAGCGCTAAACATACATTCAATATAGTCAAACTAAATAAAATCAGATATTACGATTTAATAAAAACAAAATTAAAATGGAATCAATAGGCACTTTCAAAAATTTTTATAATATCGTCAATATTAGCGCTGCGCGGATTGGTTTTGATTGTTATATCTTTAAGCGCATTTTCAGCCATCATATTAAAATCTTCGCAAATTGCACCGATTTCGCGTAATTGCGTAGGCAATCCTATTTCGCTAATCATTTGTGCTATCGCGTCAATGCCTTTCAACGCCGCTTCTTTTTTTGTCAATTGTTCAAATCGTTCATCAATAATATGCGCAATTTCCACAAATCTATCGAGCCGCACAAGCAGATTGAATCGCATAATATGCGGCAGCAGCAAAGCATTTGCTACGCCATGTGGTATTTTATATGTCGCACCAAGTTGGTGTGCCATTGAATGACATAATCCCAATCCAGCATTTGAAAATGCCATACCAGCCATATAACAAGCAACAGCCATTTTATGACGCGCTATTATATTAGCCCCATATCCAACCGCTGTCGGCAGATATTTCATAACTAATCTAATTGCGCGATGCGATAATGCTCGCGCAAGCGTGCACGAACTCCGCGCAACATACGCTTCTATTGCATGCGTTAAAACATCAATTCCAGTAGCAGCAGTAATATACGGCGAAATATTGAGAGTTAAATTCGGGTCTATTAACGCTATATCCGGCACCATCAACGGATGCTTAATCACCATCTTAACATTTGTTGTAGTGTTTGTTATAACCGTAACATCTGTTACCTCTGTGCCTGTTCCGGCAGTAGTAGGCACTGCGACTAACGGTGGTCGATCGTTTATATTTTCTTCAATATTAGCAGAATTCAATTGTAAATTATTATTAACTAACACCGCTATCGCTTTTGCAGCATCAATCGGCGAGCCGCCGCCAAATCCAATTATGCAGTCCGCTTGCGATTGTTTATAAAAATTCACGCCATTATACACCATCAAATCAGTTGGATCCGGCTCAACTTCATCGTATATTGTATAAGCAATATTCATCTTTTTTAATGAGCGCAATGTCTGTTCTAATAATCCTAATTTTACAATTACTTTGTCTGTTACTATAAATGAATGTTTTACCTTTAATTTCTTCATATGCTCGCCTAATTTCGCAGTTGCGCCGTCGCCAACAATAGTAAGCGGCGGCACACGAAATAAATAATAATTGCTCACCAGCGCTTCATCGAGCGTATATGCCACTATATCATTTATTATATTTTCTGACATAATTCCTTTCGCCTCTCACTTTGAAAGATTTAAAATTTCTGATACTTGTTTTGCTAATTCTATGCCGACAGATGATATTGTAGTCAAAAAGCCGTCAGTATTATTTTTACCGGCAAATTTTTGCTGCTTGATTTTTTTGCCGTCGTTTATAAAAACCGTAATAATAATATCGTTCTCTAATATTTTATACGAACCGTATATTACTATACGGCTGTTAATTTTGGGGTTGCCGGGCATTAGTTTCCCTGATAAATCGCGCGGCATAATTGTTATATTTTTAAAATTTTCTAATTCAAATGCTAATAAATTCGGTATCCCTATTTTTAGCCATTCCGCTTCAGAAGCGCGAGAAATATCTGTTTCATTAATAAAATTCAATATACACGCATCATAAATAAAACCTTGTGAAATCTGCGACGGTGTTTTTGACACATCGGATTTTTCAGTGATTTTTACAACGCTATCCGCACCATCTTTTTTCGCTGATAATTCTATATTTTTTGTATCTTTGTTATCTTTATAAACTTGCTGAATTTTCGGAATTTTGATTTTAGCTGTCTCTATTTCTGGTTTTTTTAAGTGCTTGACCGCCGTATCTTCAACAGCAGAATTTTTAAGCATCTCATCAAAATTATCAACTTTTAGTTTTATATAACGAATCGGCTCAAATGATAATTCATCTATTGATTTAGAATTATTTATAAATATTCCAAATCTTCCGTCATTAAAATAAACTAATATATCCTGCTTGCCGTCATTATTCCAATCTACTGTCTTGAACTCTTTTACATTTTCTATTTTCAAAAAATCTATATTTTTTACAGCGCTCGCAAAACCTATGCGCGCCGCAAATAAAAAAATAAAAAATAAAATTATTTTTTTTATAAACATTGACAAAAATTAAAAATTTCCTTTTTCGAAGATCTGAAAAATCCGCGTCATTTCAGGCGATTGACTATAAATTGTAGGTTTAGTCGCACGCTCGCCATTATATATAGTCATAAATTTTCCTTCACGCACTAAAAATTTTTTGTCCATCTTTTTAACATCTATTATTATTCTGCCACTTATTGGAAAAACAGTTAAAATTGTCTGGTCTTTATCTACTGAATATTTAATATAAAATTTTGGGCTTTTAATATAAAATTGTGCATCGTTACAATCAATTATAAAACCATTAATAAATTGATTATTCGCATCATCAAAAATACCCCAAAATTCGCCGTATTTCAATTCAAAAATCATCTCTTCATTTTTCATTTCTTCGATGGCATCTGATTGCTCCGGCTGCTCTTGCGTCTCATCAACATTCGGATCCGTTAATTTAAAATCATATTCCATCAATCCGACTCGAAATTTTGTGTTTGCGCCAATACGCAGAGCCGGTACAGAATTAAACGAAATATTCATCTGCGAATTTGCGCCTACTTCAATTGTATCTAATGGACTTAAAAATCCGTAATCTATCGCTTTTCCGGCAAAATCCGTAATCTTAACAGAGCCGATTTTTTTTATTATCCGTGGCTTTAATTGACTATCAGGCAGTTCAATCAAAAAAATATCTTTGCGGTCAATCAGCATTCTTCCGCGAGAATTGCCGAGCGATACTTCCACTTCTAATTTATCTGCCCGCTCTGGAAACACCTTGTTTTCAAATACTATTCTCGCATTATTATATTGAATATTATTTTCCATTTTAATATTAAGCGCCAGCGTTTTAAAATTAAAAAAAACTATTATAATAAAATTCAATATTAAAATTTTTTTCAAGGTTTGGCTCCTGTAAAAAAACATTTTTCTAGTAAATATAATACAATAAAAGTCTTACTCTGTCAATTTTTTAATAATCAAAATAAACCTATGATTTGATTTTTTTTTATAAACGCTCTCGAAAAATACTGATTTTTTTTAAATTCAAGTTTGCCGCAATCACCGAATAGTTCTTAACGCTGCGCGAATAACGCGTATAAATCTTTTAAATTCATACATAGACCCAAAAGATTTTAAAAATCTGCGAAAAATATAAGAAAATCTAAAATAGAATCTTTTTCGCGCAGCTGCGCACAGCGCCATAATTTTATCTGCTGGCAATTCATTAGTAGAAACATTTGTATGATGAAGCCCGTCAATTGTATTATAATCTGATTGTTCTGTTAAAAGATAATTATTATATTTATAATAATAAAACAAATCAGTATGCGGATTAATCATCATTGGAAAAAATTGCACAGTATCAGGATTAAGTTTTATCGCGGTTTTAATTGTATTCTTCGCATCTTGCTCGGTTTCTGACGGTAATCCAAAAATAAAACAGCCATGAATATTAATTTTATATTTTTTGATTAAATTAGTAAGTTCAAAATATTTTTCAACAGACGTATTTTTTTTACCGATTTTTTTTAAAATATTATTGTTTGCAGTTTCATAACCTATTACTAATAATTTACAATTTGCTTGCTTAAGTAATGCAATTGATTCTTCATCATAATTAGCTGGACTGAAATTAATCGCCCATTCCAATTGATTATTAAATTTGATTTTTGCTTTACAAAATTCTTTGAGATAATCTAAATTTGCATTAAAAGAATCATCTTCTAAAAACACTGTTTTAATATATGGCATTGTAGATTTGATAAACTCAAATTCTTGTATTAAATTTTCAATAGAACGCTGGCGGTATTTCAAATAAAAATATGACGGCAGCGCGCAAAACGAACATTTATAAGGGCAGCCGCGCGAAGCAAGAATAGTAATCACCGGATAATTTACAGCGGAATAAAAATATTTTTTTATATCAAGATTTTTAAAAAAGATTTTGCTGACAAATGGAAATTCATCCAACTCAACAGTATTCGGCTGCGAATAACCGCTCTGTAAAAATTTGCCACCTGCCTTTATAAATAAATTATTGAGATTCGGCTGCGAAACAGTTAAATATTTTAAAACTGCATCATCGTATTCTTTTATTATAAACGCGTCAAAAGAATAATCAGCGTTCAATAATTCATTTGAATAAAATGTCGGATACTGCCCGACAAGAACGCATTTAATTTTCGGAAATTTAGTTTTTAAAGCATCTAAAAACTGCGCATCGCATTTACCGCTCGGCGGTGAAGCGTCGCAGATAACAGCAGACGGTTGAAACTCGCAAATAATATTAAATATTTTATCAATATCTAAATCATCGGCAATAGCGTCTATTAGTTTTATTTTAAAATTATTTTTTTCTAAAAAAGCGGCTAAATACCCTAAAAAAATAGGATAATAGAGCGTGCCGCTTTTGGTTACAGCCGCGCTTCTTGAAGCGCGGCTATAACCCTTAATATACGGCGGATTAATTAATAAAACATTCATTCATTTACTTTAAACTCTGTCAATTTCATTGCTTCCGCACATCGGACAAGAATCTTCAGAGTCATAATACGAATCATCGTAAGTATCAATATCATCGTTAACATCTTTATTAGAATATATTTTCTGCCAGCGATAATTACAGTCATTACAATAATATGTAATTATTTCCTTTTCTTCAAATTCATCGTCATCGCTGTCTTCATCTTTTTCATCTTCAAAAAAATCATCGTCATAATCGTCATTTTTAAAATCATCGTCATCGTCATCATAAATACTTTTAAATCCCATAAATATCACCTTAACTTTGAAATTTTAAAATTGTGGATTTTTTTTTTAATTATAATAAAAAAAAAAAAAAAACAAGATTTTTTTTGTTGAATTACAGAAAATTTTTTCTCGCATTTTTTTTAACATTTCGCAACTATAATGGCCTGAGAAAAATAGACAAAAAATAATAAAGGACTTTTTCATTTTTTTTGATAAAGAGAGATTGTGGGAATGTGTAAAACTTTTAAAAAGTTTAGCAGATTCCCAAAATGAAAAAAAACAAAAAAATGACTCGATTGCCGACGCTGGGAATAAAACAGAATAATAATAATTTCCGTATCAAGTTTGGGCAGCAGATATTACATATAATTAGATTAAATCAGGGCTTTTGTTATTTAGTTGTTATTATGGATATTTTCAGCAGAAAAATTTTAAATTATAAAATTTCAAATTCACTTGATGCTCAATTTTGTATTGACGCATTAAATGAAGCATTGGCGAAATATCCGACGCCAGAAATTTTTAATACAGAGCAAGGGTCTCAATTTACTTCTGAAAATTTTTGTAAAATCCTTATTGATAAAGATATTAAAATTTCAATGAATTCTACTGGCAGAGCGCTTGATAATATTTTTGTTGAGCGTTTTTTTTTAGAACGCTAAAATATGAAAATATTTATCTTTATAATTATGAATCTATGTCTGCTTTATTTAATGGCTTGAATTGTTTTTTTTATAAATATAATTTTTTACGCGAACATTCTCTGCCATCGCTAATTTATGCCCTGACCAAGTTTATTATGCTAACGAGGAGGTGATTAATTTAATTTTAAAAAAAGGAAAAGTCGCTTGATTTTTTTTGTCTTGACTTTTCAGTCCACTATATTCCCAAAAATTCTTATAAAAACTGGAAAGAACCCGCAACTTTAATTATGGAATGGCTACCTGATTTTAACTACCTACATCTTTTACACTTTTTTCCTCTTGACTTAGATTTTTATTTTATAATATCTTTCTTAAAAAGGGGGATACCATGTCTGTATATTTCCCGAAATTAAAATTACATTTATTCATATTTGTTTGTTTGTTAAAAATATGTAAGATTTTTTAGAAGCACGCTTCTGCGCTGCGGGATTTTTTAATGTCTTGTGATTATACAAAAAGTTAAATCGTCTTTAATATCAAAATTATGCAACTTTGTCTTGATAAAATTCAAAAAATTATCAGCGTTTTTTTTGAAGTCATTGTTATCGCAAAATTCATGAAATAGTGTTTTTATATTGCAGTTGTTATTTTGCACTAAATCAGACAATCCGTCAGTATATATAATTAAAATATTATTTTTTTCAAAATTATGAATGCATTGATTTTGGGAATATTCAGCCAAATATTTATTGAATTTTTCTGATGAAAATTGACCAATCATCGGCAGTTGCGAAGAAATTTCAATAGTATTATTTGTTTTATAAAAAAACGCCGAAGGATGACCGCAGTTGATAATTTCAATTTTATTATCAAGTAAATCAATCACAGAAAAAATCATAGTGAACCATTTGCCGGACGGCGTGTAGTTTTTAATATAATCGTTTAAAGCGGACAGAAAAGAGGTATTATTATCGTATTGCTTACATAATAGTCGTATAGAATTAATTGCGAGCGTCATTAGATACGCCGCCGGAAACGATTTGCCCACTACATCTGCAATTACGCAGATATATTTGTTTTCTGTTATTTCTATTAAATCATAAAAATCACCGCCGATCTCGCGCGATTGCTGAATGTATCCGCTGACAGAATAATCAGAAAAAATTATTTCGCGGCGCTGCGGCAATAATTTTTCAGTAACTTCTATTAATTCATTTAATTTTTCATTTTCGATATGCTCAGCCATTAAATTTGTCTGTTCGGCAAAATCATCAAATTCATCTTTCAAGTAAGAATGCAATTTTACGCGATATCCGTAATTTTTATTTTTTATTTCTTTAATAGCGCTTTGTATTTTTGCTAATTTTGTCAGCATTAATTTCAGCGCGATGCTAATTATAATTGCACCTAATATAAATATTATTAAATTTGTAAGCGTGAATATTTTTAATAACTGAAATCCGATTTTTTTGATTTCATTTTTGTCTGCTGTTAATTCTGCGAAATCAGCGATTTCTTCATCTTTGATATTTTCTAAAATTTTATTTTTTTGCGGTTCTGTGAAATTCAATAGTTCTTGAATATTTACAAAAAAATAAATATTGAATTTTCTGTTTTTTACTTTTAATTTTGCCGTTATCACAAAATAATTTTCATATTCGGAGCATACAAAATCTTTTAAATTTTCATTCAATTTAATGTTTTTGGTTTCAAGAAACGACAAAATCGGTTTGTTCCATAAATTTATATCGTTCGCAATTTGGATTATTCCTTTTTCTTCAAGTATCGCAAAATTTTCAGTTTTATATTTATTCGCTAATTGCGCCAGCGCTTCGGTCTGAGCTTGCAGAGATTCAATAATAAGCGAATTTTCAAGCGAAAAATAAAATTCACGAAAATCATTTTCGATATTGCGTTTATATAGATTGCGCATTTCCTCTGATAATTCTGAAAAAACATTTTTTATAAGTTCATTTTTCTTTTGATAACTCGCTTGTTTTTTTGATAATTTATTTACAAAAAAATTTTCTTGATGACGAGCAGTATAAAAATAAGTAATTAGCGTTGAGCAAAAAATCAAAATCAAAAATAAAAATACTATAATAACCAACAACTTATATTTTAAAGATATTTTCATTGTTCTTCGTATAATTTTTTTATTTTTAAATATTCTGCTTTTGATTTATGTTCAGGGTCTATTTTTAATATTCGCTCATAAAATATTATGCTGTTAAACAATTCTGTTTTGTTTTTGGTCAGCAAATAATTCAAATAATGTTTTGCGGCTGATTTGTAATAATCTTCGATTTGCATTAATTCCGCATTAGTAATTTTTCGCGGACTGTCTTTTGCGGCATTAAAATTTTCGAGCGCTAAATTATAATATATTTCAAAATCACTGTTTCTTTGAAAATCATAATTTTTATAATTATTTTGTAAAATATTATAAATTTCAATTACTTTTTGATAATCATTATTTTTAAATGCCGCGCGTAATTCTATTGTCAATTGCTGATATCGAATTTTTGCAGTTTCATAATCTTTTAATTTTAATCGTTTGTCTATTATTTGCTTTTCAATTATTATTTTTTCAGTGTCTGAAAATGTATATTTTTTTAAATATTCTTCTGCTAATTCTAATCTGTTCATTTCAATAAATGCATTAATTATATTAGATAAATTTATACGGTCAGTATCTTCTTGCAATTGCTGAGATGTTGCGGTATTGAAAGTGTCGGATTTTGTTGGAGATTGCGAAGCATCGCCGATATTTTTAAATTTTTCAGTTATTTGTTTAATGTAATATATTGCGTCATTATAAATGTTTTTATTATTAAAATCATCAGCGTATTTAATTGCTAAAAATTGCAATAGCGCTTCATAATAATTTTGATTTTTGAAATACTGCAGCCCGTTTTCAAAATGATTTTTGTTTGATTTGTATAATTCTAAATTTAGTTTCTCGATTTTTTGAAGATGATTTGTCAATAAATCAAATGATACTTTAGCATTTGTTTTTTTTAAAGGATATAATGCCGCGGCTTGCTGCCAGCATTCTAATGCCGTATTCCAATCGCCGCCGCGATAAGCGCGTTCACCTGCTGCTTCTAACTCGAGATATTTTTCATATTTTTTTTCTTCGATTGCGCCGAATTGCCAGCCTAGAAAAAACAGAGTATTATCGCCTAATTCTTTATTTTTATTAAGAGCATAAGCAAATCCGCAATTAAAACTATTTTGATATTCAAATCTAATGCCGAACGAATGAGCGATGTATATATTATCAATGCCGTAAAGAAAATTTATTTTTGAATTTTGAATTATTGAATTAAATTGCACATCAAAACCAAATGCCAAATTATTATCTGTGTTTTGCGTGTTAATAGTATAATCATTATTTAAAATAAAGTTAATATTCGGCAAAATTTCAAAGTTATAGGATGTTCCTATAATATATTGTTTCGGCAGATTGTATTTTTTTTGATAATATCTGAAATCTTTAGAGATTAGATTTTTTAAACTTAAACCCAAATTAAATTTATTGAAGGTTGTTTTTATTCCTAAATCTAATGCGGAACTATTAATATTGAAACTTGATAATGAATGTCTATAAAATTTCAAATTTGCGCCGGCGCGAATATCGTTATTAATAATATTTACAGGCATATTCATATTAAATAAAAACAGCGATTCTTCGTCATTAGTGTATCCGCCGAAAATCGGCTGGTTATTGATATTGTTGTATTCTTCGATATTGTCAAGCGCGTAAATAGAATAATGAAAACCAAACTGAACATCAGGTATTTTCAATATTTCGCGCTCTTTCATTATAAAATTTATATTTTGATATTTTATATTTTCTGAAATATTAGAATAGCGATTTTGCGAGTACAATTCAATAGACGAGACAAATTTGCTTTTATAACTTAACGATGGATTAATTAAAATATTGGGATTGTCTGATGCACAACCCGCGCGCATTATATCCGCATAAAAATTGCCGTTAAATCCGCGTAGCATCTGCGCTATTGAACTGTCAATGCCACGCGCTTGCAAATTCCAGCTTGCGCATAATGTTAAGATAAAAATAATTGCCGCTAATTTTTTTTTCATTATCTCAATCAATTACAATAAATGATTTTGTTAATTTTTGTCCTGTATTTGATTCTGCAATTACAAAATATGCGCCAGCCGCGATTTTTCTGCCTTTATCGTCTTTTAAATCGTATTCAACATCAACATACAGCGCATTCATATCTACTGTTTTTGCGAATGTCCGAACTATCGCGCCGTTTTTAGAAAATATTTTGAATATGTAATTTTGGCTCAGCGGTTGAAATCTAAAATATATTTTGTCAATATTATTCATATTTGCGAATCTGCCTGACGGAAAAATTATTAGATTATTATCAGTCGCTGATAAATAACTATAGCCGAGCGCCCAGATAGATAATTCCGAGGTCTGCGCATATATAATTTTTTGCGATTTGTCAAATTCATAATTTTGTAATCTTTTGAATTTTTGAGCGCTTTCGTCTAATCGCAGAATTAACAGATTATCGACTTTTAAATTTTGCGAGCCGTCGATAATATTGTCATTATTAGAATCATTGTATTTTATTCCTATTCGCAGCGGATAATTGAAATTTGCGAGTTTTATACCGTTAATGTCAATTGCTGTTATTTCCGCTATTTTGATTGCGGCGCTCGGTAAAATAGTTATCGCTGAATCTATTGCGGCGTTCACTTTTGAATTGCTAATATCTAATTCTTGAACATTTACAAAAAATGGATTAGCGCTTGCATTTTGCGGATATTCTACTATAAAATTATTTTTTATTATGCGCGTATTTACGCTCGGTTTGGCAAATAAAATAAAGTGTAGGTGTTTATCATTTTCATTAAAATTATTATTGTTTTTGTCAGCTCCTGAAATTTGAAAATAATACTTTTTTGATGGCGTAATTAGCGCAGCGATATTTTCACAATACAATAAAGTATCAGAAAAATTTGAAAATTGTAGTTTTTGTGAATCACCGAGTTCGTCTATAAGATATATATTCAGAGAGTCAGCAAAGACATCATTATTAAAAACAAACACCAAACTATCAGGTAAATCAAATAATACTCCGCCATTTGTATATAGCGAATTGGTTATATTAGAAGAAATCAATGTTGGCTGTATGTTAGTCAAATTTATGCCGCTATTTAATTTGTGAAAATACAGCAGCCGTTCAATTACGTTATTGCGGCTGTCGCGTGCTAAAATTTTGAGTTTTATTAAGCCGCTGTCTTGTTCATAAAAATTTAAGTTTGCTATCGCTTGTGTATCGTCTAAAATTAAGTTGTCATTGTATTCTATTGACAATTTAGAAATGGTTGAACTGTCAAGCGCAATAATTTGCAAAGTGAATATTGTATCAAAAACATCTTGATTGGTAATATCAGGCATAACAATTATTTTTGGTGGCAATATATCAATTAAATTATCATAAATAAAAATTGTATCAGTTAGCGCAGCGCTATTGCCCGCATCATCGTAAAAAAATATTTGTATGTTTATTTTATCAATTTGACTGATATCCATCAATTCTAAATTTTTGGATATTGTCCCGTAATTTGTAAGATTAAAATTATAAGTTCTTGTCGAGTTAGTTGTCGATAATAGGATATTTACGCTGTTGGGCGCGCTGTCGCTGATGCTCGCAGTGAAATTAAGCATAGTGTCAGTTTTAGTTATTATTTTTGGAAAATAGCAAAATTCGATATTTGGCGCGGCAATATCGCGCGTATCATAAAATATAGTATGAATATTTGAAAGAGTGACATTATCATAAAAATCGAGCAGCGTCAGTTGAACTTCGTATATTGCACTGTCTTGTAAATTTAAATATCCGTAATTTAGCGAAGTATTGATTACGCCGCTTGAATCGCTCCAATTTTGCGCGCCGCTTTTGCGCCAATATAAAATATACGCTTTTTGCAAGTGATTGTAATATGCGGGCTGATATGACCATTGAACAATAGGATTATGGCGGTATGTGGTTTCTGTTAATGTCAAACTCAAATTTTTAAAAGACAAATCAACTATAAAATAATCAGTTAAATCAGTGTCAGACCAAGTTGAAAAATTTATATTATCTTGCGATAATCGCAAGCGAATGTAATAAGTATCTGATTGGGTAATAGATAAAGTAATAAAATTATTTGAGCTTTGAATGTAACTATCGGCAATTAAATTAGTATAATTTGTATTTCTTGAAATTTGTATATGAAAATATGAATATGGAGCGCTCGCATTCCAAGTGATTAACAGCTCTAAATCTGTGATTTTTTCGCGAATGCTGTTATTAACTTTTACATTTGTAGCTGGATTAATTGTAGAATATGCTCGATTATTAGTAAATAATATTACTAAAAAAAATAAAATTAAAATCGCACATATTTTTTTTAATTTTGTCATTGCAAAATTATATACTTTTTTTTATAAAATGCAATCAATTAATATGCGAAATTTGCGTTTGCGAACGCAGTCAAAAATTGTTCTAAATAAATTAGTCTGAAATAGTAATCGCAAATTTTAATTTGCGGAGTGTATTTTAGAGGGCATCAAATTCAATTTTGTCAGTCGAAATGTCTGACATACAATTTTGATATAAAATTTGTGATTATATTGCAACTGCGGAGCATTTGAAAAATAATGCCGTAGGTGCAAACCTGCGGAACAAATGAAAATAAAAAATCAATTCTGACAGGGTTGAATAATAATTTTTCTTTGCGGTGATTTCTTTAATAGAAAATTATTTCACAGAGCAACAGAGAAAAAATAAAAAATATAATGCAGATGTTTTTTATATTTATATTTGGCTTGGCGTTTCTGCTGTGAAGATAAAATTACCGAAAAGATATAAATTTTATAAAAGTTTATACAAAAAATTATACAGGACGCTCTTGACAAAATTTAATATATTTTACACACTAATCTTTAAAAATTGAAATTTGTTTAATTAATGATTTAAAATTAATTTAGCGTAAGATTTGACTGTCATAAGCAGTATAATATTAACAAAATTTAAAGAAAAATTTATAGGAAAGTTAATAAAATGCAAACAGCAAAATTCAAATTTAAAATAAAATTCAAAGATCCTGCGCATCTTCATTATTTTAAAGGCGGAATATTCCGCGGCGCTTTTGGTTATGCTTTGAAAAAAATATGCTGCATCAAAAAGCATAATACCTGCGCTGATTGCAAACTCAAAAATAAATGCGTTTATGCGCGAATATTCGAACCGACTGATTTTGAGAGAGAGCATTTTTTTTATGGAAAAATTAAAGATACTCCGCGGCCTTATGTTTTTTCTTTTGATACTCTTGATTTACGCGAATATTTTGAAGCAGACGACTCTTTTGAATTTAATCTTGTTTTGCTAAATGAATTTATAAATAATTTTCCATTTTTACTGTATTCTATTATTAGTATGGGCGAAAAAGGGTTGACAAAAAAAGAATCTAAATTTGAAATAGAACAAGTAAAAATTATTAACCACAATAATCAAGAATTAACAATATTTGAAAACCATCAATTATCTGCTATTGTTCCTGAATATATTATAACGCATAATTTAACGATCGCAGCAACTGACAATCACCGTCAATTCTCTCCGCATAATAATATTCTAACAGTAAAATTTATTACGCCTATTAGAATCAAACAAGACGGAAAACTTAAAGACGACTTATCTTTCAAAGATGTATTTAACGCTTGCCTCAGACGCACGGCGCTACTTTTGTTTTATTATGATAACAATGATTATCCAATAGTGGACTATCAAGCCATAAGAGAAAAAATTGAAAATGTCGAAAAACTTGAAGATAATACAAATTGGTTTGATTGGCGCCGTTATTCTACGCGGCATAATGAAAAAATGCATTTTGGCGGACTTATCGGCTCTATCAAATTTAATTTAAAAAATTTTGATATAACACCTTATGTTAATATCTTGAAATTTTGCGAACTTGTCAATATCGGCAAAAACTATACTTTTGGCAATGGCAGATGCAGTTTTAAATTATAAAAAGTTTTTGTTTTAAAAAAATCACAGCAAAGCCGCAAATAAAAGAAAATAAAAAATATTGGGATTGGCAAGATTATGATTTGCCAGTAAAAATTACGCAAAAAGAATTTGATGAATATTTAAAAACTCTAAACAATGAAAATAGCGAAATTGAAGCGCTTGAAAAAGCCATAATGATATTAGCGCATTTATCAGAAAAACACAAAGCAAAGAAAGTTTTTAAAAATTTGAAAAAATCAAATATCTTAAAAGATGAAAAATTAAGTCTGGAGCGATTTAGCTTTGAATGAATTAGAAAACGATATCAGCATTGTTCAATCAGACGGCAGAAAAACCGCATTTATAACATTAAAAAAATAATCCTGCGGCATTATTAAATTTTTTACAAAAAGCAGCGAAAAATAAAAATAAAACTGCGAAGAAAAACAAGTCTCAAAGAAAAAATAAAAAAATATTAGATAATTCAAAGCGCATTCAAAAATCACAATATATAAAAAATAGATTTAGTTCAAACCTCAATGGTATAATAAATTCCATAGTAAACGCCGAAGAAAATTCCATAGCGAAAAAGCATATTTTCTGCTAAAATAATAGCAATATGTGCTAATATTATTAGTAGGAGCAATCTATACTACAATAATAAAATTTAAAAAAACTTGACAAAATATTTTTGTAATGTTTTTGCAGTTGGACAAAAGTTCAGAAAGATAAATCAGGAAGTTTGTTAGTTTTAATATATTCTTTTAAGGAATAAATGAGAAAATCAACCGGATTAATATTATTCAACTTAAGCGTGGCAAAAACAGTAAGAAAGACAGCAGGCATTTGCGCGCCATTGAAAGATTGAGAAACCAAAGAAGTTTTTCTTAAAAGCACAGCATTTCTGATAATGTATTCCGAGAAATTATTATCTTAGGGAGAAAATACGCGGAACCGCAGTGTACTCGACTTTTTATCTCGCGCCCTCTTCTGCGCAGCAGCTAATGCGGTCAGTGCTGCGCGCTGAGTAAAAAGCCAGTCAGATTCAAGCGGATGCTATTTTATGAAAATTATCCGATATTATTTTTTCTAATTCATCAAAATCAATTTTTTTTAGTTCAGAAATTTTTTGATATGTGTATTTTATATATTCCGGTATGTTTTGTTTGCCGCGCTGCGGCGCTGGCGCTAAATACGGAGCATCTGTTTCTATCAATAATTTTTCTAACGGCAAAATATCCAAATATTCAATAAACTGCTGATTATTTTTAAATGTAATCATTCCGCCGATACTGACAAAAAAATTTCTATGCGCGCAAATTTTTTCCAATACATTTTTCGGCCCTGTATAGCAGTGCAGTAAAACATTAATTTTTTGCAAAGATTTGATTATTTCATAAACTTCATTTTCTGCGCTGCGCGAATGAACTATTATATTTTTATTGCCGGCTTCCGCTATTTCAATTTGTCGTTCAAATAATTCAATCTGGTCTTTTTTATCAGAATAATCATAATAAAAATCGAGTCCTATTTCGCCGACAGCAAGACATTTATTATGACAAATATAATCCGCTATTTTTTGAAATTCATTTTTTTCTTTTGACGCATTATGCGGATGAATGCCTACCGCAAAATATACATTTTTGTATTTTTCAGCGATTGCTCGACACTCGTCAAATTTTTCAATAGAATCAGCGGTATTTATTAACGCTTCAAAATTTTGCGGAATTATCTCGTCTAAATTTTCATAATATTCTTTATATAAATGGCAATGAATATCTATCATTGTGATATTTTTCCGATTTTCAAAATAAATGTCATACCGGTATTTTCTGTGTTGCGTTCGCATTCAATAATTGCGCGGCATAATTCCGCTAATTTTTTAGAAATAGCAAGTCCCAATCCGCTGCCGTTTTCTTTTGTAGTAAAAAACGGCTCAAATATCTTATCAGCGGCGTTTTTATCTATACCGCAGCCATTATCCATTATTTTTATTATCAAATGCGCGGCATCTTCGCTTATTTCTATTTTTAATTTTCCGTATTTTTCGGGCAGCGCTTCAATCGCATTTTTTATTAGATTTATCAAAATAAATTTTAACGGCTCTTTATAAATTTTGTATTCGCGATTATTAGTTTTATCTATAAATTCAACTTCATAATTTTTAGTAAGGCGATAATAGCCGAGCATCTCAAATATTTCATCAAAAATATTTTTTAAACGAGTCTGCTCGATATTATTAACAGATAATTTAGAAAATTCCGAAAATTTCTTTGTGATACTGCTAATCTTTAAAAGCTCGCTGTCAATCTTATCGCAATATTCTTTGATTTTTTCAGGAAAATTCGCCATTTTTTTCAAAACTTCAATATCAAGCGAAATATTATTTATAGGATTATTTATTTCGTGTGCGATACCGCTTGACAGATTCGAAAGTATTTGCAATTTCTCTAATTTAAAATTACGGTCGCGCATTTGCTCTATTTGCAACATAGTTTTTTTTAATTTTTCAATCATCCCATTAAAATGTATTTGTAATTCGCCGAATTCGTCAGTTCTATCCACTATCATTCTATAAGACATATCATTAGATGAAACATTAGAAATGTAATTTATAATTTTTTTCAATGGCAGAATCATTATTCTGCGAATAAAATAAGTATAAAATAGAATAATTATAATAGTTTGCAAAATTGAGATAATTGCAAAAAACAAAAAAAATATTTTTTTTAATTCCGCGGGATTAATATTAACAGCATTAACTAATTTAGCGTTAAAAAAATAACCGAATAATAATATATTAAAAATCGTAGATAAAATTAAAATTACGATAAATGGAAAAATTAATTTTATTAACAATCCATTTTTTTTTTTCATTATGTTTTATTTACGCGATTATAAATTTTCGTGAGTTTCAAAATATTTTTAGCGAGCGGCTTGGTTAATTGCTTTTTCTGACATCGCCACTGCCAATTGCCTTGCGGAGTAGACGGCGTATTCATTCTTGCGCTGTTATCTAATCCAAGCCAATCTTGCAAAGGTATAATTGCATAATCAGCAACTGAACTAAAAGCATATTCTATTAATTTTAAATGCGCATTTTTATTGTTTATATTCGGTAAATATTGACGAACGATTTCAAATATTTTTTCATCTTTTGAAATACTGTCAAACCATCCGATTGTCGTCTCATTATCGTGAGTGCCTGTAAATACAACGCAATTAGTAGTGTTATAATTATGCGGTAGATACGGATTTGTTTCGTCGCTAAACGAAAATTGTAAAATCTTCATACCCGGAAAATTATAGGTATCGCGCAGCATTTCAACTTCCGGAGTAATCACTCCTAAATCTTCAGCAATAATAAACGGTTCTCTTAAATTTTCTTTGATTTTTCTAAATAACTCAAACCCTGGCGCTTTTGTCCAATAACCGTTTACCGCTGTATTTTCAGCAACAGGTATTGTCCAAAATGCTTCAAATCCGCGAAAATGATCAATTCTTATTCCGTCAAATAAATACAAAGACAACCCGATTCGTTTGAGCCACCAATCAAAGCCAATCGCTTGATGATAATTCCAATCATATAATGGATTGCCCCAATATTGTCCTGTCTCACTAAAATAATCCGGCGGCACGCCAGCTACAAATGTCATCTCGCCGTTTTCATCGAGCATAAACATTTTTTTGTTCGCCCAGACATCAGCGCTGTCATATGCAACAAATATCGGAATATCACCGATAATCTTCACATTTTTTTCATTGGCATATTTTTTTAATTTCAGCCACTGCTGATAAAATTCAAACTGCCAAAATTTATAAAATAAAATTTCTTCTGATAATTTTATGCCGTATTTTTCTAATGCAGATTGCTCGCGTAATTTTATATCTGCGGCCCATTTATTCCACGCTGCGCCATTATAATAATTTTTTAAAGCCATAAATATCGCATAATCATTGAGCCACCATTTATATTCATCGCAAAATTTATTATATTCTTTGGTATCTATATATTTATCCAATGATTTTTTAATTCTATCATAAATCAATTTTAATAATTTTGTTTTCGAAAATACTAATCTGCCGTAATCAATTTTTGAATAATCATTATTTGCAATATAATCCTGCCATTCTTTTTTGGTTAGAATTCCTAACTTTAAATATTTTTCTAAATCTATAAATAACGGATTACCAGCAAACGCTGAAAAACACTGATACGGCGAATCGCCAAAACCAGTATGTCCAATGGGATTTAATTGCCAGAGCGTCTGCCCGGACTCTTCTAAAAAATCAACAAATTCAAATGCCGCTTTACCTAATACGCCAATCAAATCTTCACCATATAAGGAACTAATGTGCAATAAAATACCTGCTAATCTTTTTTTTGTTTTCATATTTTTCCCTTTTATAAATTTAATCGCGAAGTTCTTTTAATAATGCCTTTGCATATTCTACGACGGTCTTTTTATCAGATTTTAATCCGTAATAAATTAACTGCCTGCCTTTTTCAGGATATAATTTGTAATTAGCCAAGACAAATCTATTAATCTCGGCATCATCGTCAAACATACCTAAACATACAAGTTCAAATAATTTAGGCGCAATATTGATTAAATACTTATAACCGGTTAATTTCAACTCCAAATTTTCGCTTAATAAAATTCTGCGAATATAAGGTTTGTATTCTTCCGGAGCATTAAATAAAATTGGCAATAGATGCGCTAAAATATTTTCTTTACGCATTTTGAAACATTTATCAATTACTGCTATTTTATCTTTTTTATCTAAATTAATAGACGCCTCGATTGCGCGAATAATTACTGTTTCGTCTTTATCGTCAAGCGCTGCTATTATTAAATCTGCAAATTGAAATTTGTATTTATTAACTGTTTTTAAAACTTCTATTTTGTATTTGCTTTCGCTTTCGGATAAAATGTATTTATACAATGGTTTGCAGTTTTCTTTTAGGTCTGTCGCAGCATTATAAATAGCATCGAATTTTGCGTAATCATCTTTATTATTTTTAAATTGATTATAAAATACATTTAATTTCATTTCAACGGATAATTCTATTTCTATTCTTGAAATAGTATCAGCGCTTTGATTGTCTGTTCGCTCGAATTCTTCGGCGAATGCGTCCATATCCAATTCATCGGAAATTGCGGCATTATTCAAAATCTTTATTGTTAGTAGTAAAAAAATAATTAATGCGCAGATTACTAATATTTTATTATTTTGCGCTAATTTCATTTCTAACCACTCCTAAAAAAAATTATACTACTTTTATTGCAGAAAATTCTTCGTCTAAAAATCGTGAGCCAATTTCTGAAAATTTCGCGGGCGTATCGCTAACAAAAAATGTTGCGGTACCGCGCGCAGCCGATGAATTTAATATATTCAATTCAGCCAATTTTTCTTTTACTGCCGCAGCACAACTTTCAGCTGAATCTACAATATTAATCTTGTTTTCAAAAAAATTTGCTATGCCATTTTTTAATAGTGGATAATGCGTGCACCCTAAAATGATTGTATCAATCCCTGCGATTTTCAAAGGCATAAGATATTCTGCAATTATATGATTAGTTATCTCTTTATCTATCCAGCCCTCTTCAACTATCGGCACAAATAATCCGCACGCTTGCGAATATACTTTTATTTTATCATTTAGTTCAAGTATATGTTTTGTATATTCTTCGCTATTGATTGTACCAGCTGTGCCAATTACTCCGATTTTATTATTTTTTGTGAACGCCACCGCAGCACGAGCGCCGGGCGCTATTACTCCGATTACAGGAATATTAGTCATTTTTCGTATTTCATATAATGCCACAGCTGTTGATGTATTGCACGCAACTACGATTATTTTAACATTATGGGATAATAAAAAATTTGTGTTTTCTATAGAAAATTCTATTATCTTTTTGCGGGATTTACTGCCGTAGGGCAGCCGTGCCGTATCGCCAAAATAAATTATATTCTCGTTGGGTAAAATTTCTCGCACACGTTTGACTACTGTTAAACCGCCTAATCCTGAATCGAATATTCCTATTGCCCGTGTGTCGCTCATATTGTTATTTTTTATTGTTTTGGTCAAGATACTGTTTTTTTAATAAATTACTCGCGCTTTTCAGAATAGCGTGCTCTTCGGCATTTAAACTCTCCATACCATTCTTATTGATTTTATCTAAAATATCATCTACTTTTTTATGTAAATCCATATTTTCCTGTTGTTCAATTTGTTTTTCCGGAGATTTATTTGCCGGCGTGGATTTAATTATTTTAATATTATTATTATGTTTATCTTGCTTATCAATTGACATAGATTTAAAATCCGTAATTGAATAAACCTTTACGCCTTCATTATCTTTTTTGTAAATTTGATTTTTCTTATGTCTTTTGAGATTTTCTTTGAATATATTTTTTGTGAAAAAAGTAAATTTAATTGTATCAATAAAAATTGCTACTTTTAAAATAATTAATCCAAAAATTATTCCTGATAAATGCGATAAATACATTAAATTTTGCGGCTGCGCAGGTTTGATAGTTAAAATATTTATCCCCGCTATTAAGCACACAAGCCATTTAATTTTCATCGGAATGACAAACATAAAATAAACTATCATATCTGGATAATTCACAGCATAAGCTGCTAATAAACTTAATGCCGCAGCATTTGCGCCCCAAAGCGGATAATTATAACTAATCGCTGCAAATGGCAACGCAGCCAAGCCGGTTAATAGAATTGTGCCAAAATAATATTTCAAAAAGAAATTGCCGCCCCATTTATTTTCAAGTTCGCTGCCAAACAGCCACAACACCAGCATATTAATAAGCAGCGCAGTCAATTCAAGATGAACAAAAGAATAAGTCATCAATCGCCAGAATTCAAAATATTTAATAATGCTGTTAAATTCCCAGATTAATTTGTCCGCTATTCCTAAAATTCCGAAAATATGGTCTATAAAAAATATCAAAACATTAACGATGATAAGCAATTTTACCATCGGCGTAATTTTTGGTATATTTAATTCTATTTTATGAAATTCTTTGTTTTCCATAGTTCCTCAACCTTAAATAAAATTAGAGATTAATATTAACAATTTATTGTTTTTAGTCAATATTTTTTTTGAGAAATTATAAAATAATAATCGTCCATTATTTTTTTTGATTTTTCTAAAAATGTTTTTTTCAATTCTTCTGTCTCGGCTTTTTTTGCGCAAATTTTATATAAATCATTTTCTAATCTATATGCCCGTATATTTTCAGGCAGCAGTATCTGCGCATCTTTCAATATTCCGGATATTAATGATAATTTGATGTCTGAACTTTCGTCATATTTTTGTATCCAATCATTCGCCGTATTAATATATTTATCATAAATGAACTCTAAACTTTTTTTATAAGCGCTATCATTGTCGAATTTTTTGATATATATAAGATAATTTTTATAAATATCTGCATAACTTTTAAAATAATTGCTCGCGCCGCGATAATCATTGGATTTCGGCAATATTTTATTATAAAATTCAAAATACAATTCGTAAATAGTTTCATTGTATTTTGATAGTTTATAAAGATTATTCAAAGCCGATAAACACTTATGTTTAGCATTTTCGAAATCTGTCTCTAATTTATCTATATATCTGCGGCTCAATATCAATAATTCATTTACTCGGTCAGTGATAAGCGTTAATAATTCCAATTCCGCTAATTCTTCAGCGCGCTGCTTATCATTTGTCAGCAGCGTATAATAATCGCTAAATGTTTTTTTATATTTTAAAGCATAATCATTTTTTTGATTCTCGTCTTTGGCAATATTATACAATTTCAAATAATAAGCCGCTAACTTAATATAAGAATATTCGTATTTCGGCGATTTTTCTATTGCTTTGGAATAATAATCAAAACATTTTTTGGAATTTTCATCTGTCGGCTCTAAAATCAAATTATAATATTGACCGGCTTCTGCTAATAATCTTTCTACTTGCTTGATTGTCTCGCCACTCTCTAACTGCTCGAATTTTTTATAATTATCAATGTCGCTATTCGCATACATTCTATATTTTTCCGCTTCTTGCAATGCTATCATTTTATATTGCAGATTTTTTGTATAACTATCGTGTATTTTTATATAGGCGCGATATATCTTTGAGTATATCGGCGCTTTTTCGTCTGTCAGTTCTAATGCTTTTGTATAATTGTCAATCGCGCGCTTGATTTTTACACGGTATCGTTCGTCTGTCATCGCAGTATTTTCTAATATATCGTCCGCTTTTGCCATTAATTCGTCAAATAATTGCTTTTTCTGTATCTCTATTTTTACTGTCTGAAAATCTTTTTTAGATTCTGATATTTTTTGATTTAACACCGGATAATAATCTTCTAAAAAATTCTTAAACTCTGTAAAATCCTTATCTTCTAATATTTTCTTTAATTTTATATAAAAATAATAACGCTGATAACGATTGATTTTTTTTTCGCCTTCGGCAACTTTTAAAAATATAGAATCATCTATAAATTTGCAGAGCATATCAAAAAATTTATGTTTATAACGCGTTCTGCCTTGTTTCTTTATTTGCTCGTAAAGTTTGACAACATAATCTAATAAATCTTTATCTGTGCGTTCCGTGTCTCTTGTCATTATCACAAAATTTTTGATTGTATCTTCAATTATTTTGTTTTCTTCTTCATTTATTAATTGTTTAGCTCCGTAAATTTCAGACCAGTATCCAAGATTATTATTAAAACTATAAATATATTCATATTTCCACGAGTTTTTGCGTAAAAATCTATAATTATCTATCGGATAAATATAATCAACAAAACCGTATTTCAAAAATTCAATGTTTAACGCAATATCATCTAAATCTAAAATCACAGCATCGCTGATATTAGTGATAAATCCATATTTTTTTAGATTTAAAATTCTTACACTTTCCGGCGAAGAATAATATAAATTCAATGTTTTACCCACTATATTGTTTTTCAAATATTCTTTGAATTCACTGTTTATTTTAAAGCCGTCCTCATCATTATCAAAAATAAAACCAATACCGTATAAATTCACTAACGCAGTCGCTGTGAGTTTTTCGTTTTCTGAATAATCTAATACTTTAACAATCAATCCGTCGTATTTGCCAAGTGTATTGACTGTCTCTGTTGTAATCTCTATTTTGATTTGTTGAAAATTTTTTGATAATTTTTCTTTATCAATATATAAATTTTTAGATATTTTTATTTCCGCTAACAGCGAAATTATATAAAAAAATATTAATAGAATTAATAATCTGAATCTTAATTTTTTCATTCTTTGCTTTCTATATTTTTTTGTTGTTCTAATATTTTATTTTTGTCTATATTAATAACGCAACGGTTTTTAAGATTTAATCTATATAAATTATAAATTTTTTTAATCCAGCCAATACTAATAATTATAAATAGAATAACATATATCAAATTTTTTTGTTTCTCTGTCAATTTAACCATAATTTCCTAATTCAAATATTTATTTAAAAATTAATATTTTACTTCATTATCTTAATTTAGTCAAACAAATTTTATTGACAAAAAATCTTATTTGAAATATAGTTTTTTATTTTATTGTTCTATTTTGCTTTTTCAAATAATGAATAAAAAATTTATTTGGCTATTAATTGTTTTTGCATCCTTATTTTTGCGAGCGGCGGTAGCGCCTGCAGAAAATCAAAATTACGATTACGGTTTTATATATGAAAAAACTGATAATTACGAAAAAATTTTGAATCCGCTAACTGAAAAATACATTGAAAATTCTGAAATCAGACTGCCGCTTTATCGTTCTGAAAAATACGCTAATTCAAAAATTTTGGAATTAGCGTATCCGCTGTTTTCTTATATTGATAATGAATATAAAGAAGACTATCAATTATTATGGCTTTTCAAATATACAAATTACAAAGGACATCAAGACCAAAATCATATAGATAAAGATTGGTTTATTTTTCCGAATATTTCAAAAGGCAAAGATACCAAAGAAGGCGATTATTTTGCGGTTTTGCCGCTATTTGGCAATATCCGCGGTAGATTAGGCAAAGATGAAATAAAATTTATAATGCTTCCGATTTATATGAAAACGCGCTATAAACAAACAGAGATCAACCATTATCTTTATCCTATTTTTGCATATAGCAATAATAATCCGAATTATCATTATTTCAAATTATTTCCGTTTTACGCCAATGAACGCCGCATAGATTATCAAGAGCGCTCTATTCTTTGGCCTTTTTATAAATCGTCTGAACTTCAAACAAAAAACAAACAAAATGAAATAGTATCTTTAAAATCGCAGTATATTTTTCCGCTGTATGCAGTTGAACGCAGACCTGACGCGGAATACAAATCTTATCTATACCCTATCTTAAAATATAAAGTAAATGCGCCGAACGAATATTTTAGTTTTTTTCCATTATACGAGCGAATCCATTCAAATAACTATTCCAAAAATTCAATTTTGTTTTTTGTATACAATCACACTAAAAAAAATAATAAAACAAATTTAGATTTAATATATCCGTTGATAAAAAAAACTAATGATCCGTCAGAAAACAAATCAGAATTATACATCTTGCCGATTTATAAATACCGCAAATCAAATGATGAGTTAATACATCAATTTTTTCCGATTTATAAATATTCGCATACTGCGCAAAATGTCAAGCAACTCAATGTTTTAGGTTTGGATTTATTTTTAAAAGATACTTCTATTGAAAAAAATTACGCGAGATATTGGCGCATTTTAAATTATTATAGACAAAATAATGATTTTGATATAAACTTTTTGTTTAATATTTTGCGTTATAAAAAAGAAGAAAATAAAATTAAATTTTCAATTTTTCCGGTATTAAGTATAGAAAAAACAGACACATATTTAGAAGAGCGACAAATAAAATTATTTTGCGGATTAATTAAATTTAAAATTTAAACAATCTATGGACATGCTAAAAGAAAAAGTTTGTAATTTTTGTTTTATAAGCGGCGATATGCTGATAATGTTAAAAGATATACTGCTGTCATTCTACAATTTTCGCAAACGCTTTAAATCTCTAATGACTCATTTTGTTAGAATGGGCGTAGAGACTACAATGATAACTGTTATTATGTCGTTTTTTGTCGGGCTGGTGCTCGCGCTGCAATCCGGCTATCAACTCGAACGCTTTAATTTAACTAATTTATTAGGCGCGATTGTCGGACTGTCGCTATTAAAAGAATTAGCGCCTGTGCAGACAGCAGTATTAATCGCTGGCAAAGTCGGTTCTTCTATTACTGCGGAATTAGGCACAATGAAAGTATCAGAAGAAATAGACGCTATTAATATAATGGGCATAGATGTTTTTAATTATCTCATTATGCCGCGTTTTATCGCTTGCACATTGTCAACGCTTGTATTAGTAATTTACACTGATTTTGTCGGATTTATGGGCGGCGCGTTTATATCTTACATTTATTACAATATAAGTTTAGAAAATTTTTTTGATTCGTTTTTAGCTTTTGTTGAAACTGTTGACATTGTCTCTAATATTATCAAAGCGCTGACTTTCGGTTTTTTAATTTCATTGATAAGTTGCTATTATGGTTTACGCACAACCGGCGGGTCAGAAGAAGTTGGAAAATCTACTACTATGACAGTCGTTATCTCATTTATAGTTATACTAATTGCAAATTTTTTTCTAACACGAATAATGATGTATTTTTAAATTCTTGAAATTATGCGGCAAAATAAATTTAAACTCGTATCAGAATACAAACCGCGCGGCGATCAACCGCAAGCAATAGAACGATTAACAAATAATTTTTTAAAAAATAAAAGAGAGAATACATTATTAGGTGTTACTGGCAGCGGTAAAACCTTTACAATGGCTAATATAATCGCAAATATCAATAGACCGACAATCATTATTTCGCATAATAAAACATTAGCCGCGCAATTATACGAAGAATTCAGACAATTTTTTCCTGAAAATGCAGTTGAGTTTTTTGTGTCATTTTACGATTATTATCAGCCGGAAGCATATATTCCGGCAACTGATACTTATATTGAAAAAGATTCTGATATAAATGAAGAAATAGATAGATTGCGATTATCCGCCACATCATCATTATTATCGCGGAGCGATACTATTATCGTAGCGTCAGTATCGTGTATTTACGGCTTGGGCTCGCCGGTAGATTATGAACGGCAGGTTTTACATTTAAAAATAGGCAAAGATATAGACCGCAAAAAACTCGCTAATCAATTAGTGACAATGCAATACAGTAGAAATGATCTAGCGCCTGACCGCGGCACATTCAGAATATTAGGAGATATTATTGAAATTTATTTGGCGTATCGCAGAGCTTGTATCCGCATACAATTTTGGGGTGATACCATCGAAAAAATTCAGGAATTAGATATAACAGATAAAAAAATAATTTCTGAATTAAATGAAGAATTTATTTTCCCTGCAAAACATTTTATGACTACTCCTGAAAAATTCGATGAGGCGCTTGAAGCAATAAAAAAAGAATTAGATGAGCAAGTAGAATTTTTTATGAAACAGCATAAATATTTAGAAGCGCAACGTATTAGACAGCGAACAGAATACGATTTGGAAATGCTTAAAGAAATGGCATACTGCAATGGCATTGAAAATTATTCGCGGCATTTATCCGGCAGACCAGCCGGCTCTACTCCTTATACATTATTCGATTATTTCCCGGACGATTTTCTTACTATTATCGACGAATCTCATGTTTCAATTCCGCAGATTCGCGGGATGTATAACGGCGATTATTCACGCAAAAAGACATTAGTAGATTTTGGTTTTAGATTGCCGTCGGCATTAGATAACAGACCATTAAAATTTGATGAATTTAATAGCAAATTAAAAAATGTATTGTATGTTTCAGCTACTCCCGCAGAATATGAAATATCGCGGAGTTTTGAAGTAGTAGAACAAATTATTAGACCTACTGGTTTAGTTGATCCTGAAATTATCGTCAAACCGGCGGATAATCAAATTGACGATGTAATCAATGAAATTAATAAAGTAGTAGAAAACAACGAGCGCGTATTAGTGACAACTCTAACAATCAAAATGGCTGAACAATTAACAGAATATCTGCGAAAAATGGATATTCGCGTGCAATATTTGCATTCGAAAATTGATACACTTGATAGAGTGAAAATTTTATATTCATTAAGAAAAGGCGAATTTGATGCGCTTGTCGGAATTAATTTATTACGTGAAGGATTAGACTTGCCAGAAGTGGCGTTAGTCGCGATACTTGACGCTGATAAGGAGGGGTTTCTGCGTAGCGAACGGTCGCTCATTCAGGTTTCAGGCCGTGCGGCGCGCAATGTCAATGGCAGAGTTATAATGTATGCTAATAAACTTACTAAATCAATGAAATACGCTATTGACGAAACAAATCGGCGTAGAAAAAAACAATTAGAATATAATAAAAAACACAATATCAAACCAGAATCAGTAAAACGCGCGATATTCGAAGAATCAAAATTATTGAAATTAGATAAAGTTGAAAATATTGTTCAAACAAAAATAAAAGAACAAATTACTGGCGACAACGCATCAACAGAATTAATAACAGAATTATATGAAGAAATGCTAAAAGCGTCAAAAGCATTAAATTTTGAATATGCCGCTGAATTAAGAGATTTAATAAAAAAAATGCAGGGTCAGAAAAAATGAAAATTTTGATTATTGTGCCAGCTTATAATGAAGAAGCGTCGATTGAATATGTAATTAAGCAAATAAAAAATCAAAAAATAGAAAATTGTCAAATTGATATAGCAGTTATAAATGACTGTTCGCAAGATAAAACTTCTGAAATTGCAAAAGCCCATAATGTTATTGTTATTGATTTAATCAATAATTTAGGTATTGGAGGCGCAGTGCAGACCGGCTATATTTATGCTTTTGAAAATAATTATGATATTGCTGTGCAGATTGACGGCGACGGTCAGCATAATCCAGAATATTTGAAAAGTTTGTTAGACCCGATAATATCTAACAATTGTGATATTGCAATAGGCAGCAGATTTATAAATAAAAATAATCCTGCATACCGTTCAAGTTTTTTAAGAAGAATAGGCATTAAAATTTTAGCGAATGTATTGTCTTTATTAACTTCACAAAAAATTACTGACGCTACTTCCGGCTTTCGCGCAGCAAATAAAAAAGTAATTAGATTATTTGCTGAAAATTATCCGGACGATTATCCTGAACCTGAAACTTTTGTAATACTATACAAAAACAATTTAAAAATTTTAGAAGTGTCAGTTAAGATGAATGAACGCTACGGTGGCAAATCGTCAATTAATGCGATTGACAGCATTTATTATATGATAAAAGTTTTAATAGCGATATTTATTGATTTTTTTAAGGGAAAATAAATCATGGAACAATTAACACCTATAATCACTCCAAAATTTAAAATTTTAGCGATTGTAATTGCTTTGGCAACTATTAGTTATATCATCTTTAAAATTAGACAAGGACGCTTACATATCAAACATTCGCTGTTGTGGCTCGCCGTATCCTGCGTGATGATTGTTTTGGCTACATACCCCAAATTCTTTTTCTATATTTCGCAGCAATTGGGATTTATTTTGCCGATTAATGCTCTAACTTTTTTCTCAATTATTTTTTTGTTAATTATTATTTTTAATTTGACTTTGACAATTTCTAATTTACAAAATAAAATAAAAAAACTTACACAGGAACTTGCTATATTGAAAACTAAAATTAACAATCAAAAATAATTTTTACAACGCAATGAAATTTAATAATACTTTGAAAATCAGCATTTTTAATAGTATAGAACTAGAATATAAAACGATTAATTTATTAAAACAATTATTGTTGTTTGCTAAATTTTTACGCGCTTCAAGAATTTTATTGTTAAAATTAATAAAAGCAAAAAAAAAGAATATCGAATTATTGCAAAAATTGAATTTAGTTTTAGAAACAGAAATTTGTGTTATTACTGAAAAATCCAAGGAATTAGATGTTTTTTCAAATTTAGAAAATATCATAAAATTTATAAATAATAATTCTATCCAAAAATTTGACGATATAATTAAAATATTACTTGCAGAAAAAAAAGAAATTTTAAAATTTTATAATAGCATTAATACAGAAGTTTCAGTAAACAATGAATTTGCCGAAATATTAGAAAAACTCATAAAATCTACGCAATTTCAAAAAAATAAGATTTCAGAATTTGTGCTGTTATACAAATCCGAACGCGAAAAAATCGACCAACAAAAAAATATAATTATATTTGATTTAGACGGAACAATAGTAAATAATGATATTCAAAGTTATTCAAATCCGAAAAGTATTTTATTAAGGCCTAACGCTCGCGAGATATTAGAAAAATTATCCAAAAAATATATACTCTGCATTTTTTCAAAAAGCACGATTGACTATATAAAATACACAATAGAACACTGCAAATTAGACGATTTATTTTTTTTCTATTTTGACTATACTTTTACGACAAACAATAGCGTTAAGGATTTAACACATTTAATAAAAAGAATACATCTGCCGAATTATATGATTTATAAAATGATAATATTAGACGATAGTTTTAAAATTAAACCTGAAAATAATTTTATTAAAGTTCCGGTGTTTACCGGCGAAAAACGCGATAATTTTTTTAATGAAAATCTGATAAAAACCATAGCTGAAAAATTTGAAAAATTGAATGCTAATTTATGGAAAAATTGAATAAATATATAAAAAAATTTTTTTGGTTTGTTAATTGCGCGACAGTTGTTCAAGCGCTGTGTTTAGCATATCTTTTTTTAATTATTATAATTTATTTTATTTTGGTTGCTGATTTTTTTCAGCCGCAGCAAACTGCAAAATTTCTGCAAAATCATAATTCTATAATTTTAAGTTTGTTATACATTTTTTTTATTGGGCTTATTTTAAAACTTACTACATTTTACAATTATCAATCAGTAATAAAATTAATTGAAAAAAAATTTGGCAATTTTAATTATAAACTCAGCTCGGTATTTACCGCCTACAATGATAAAATTAATAATCAATTTGTAGAATATTTAACTGACGAATTAATCGCCGATTTCAAATCTTTAAAATATTCGGATTATCGTAAATCAACAAACAATATTTTAAAATCATCTATTATAATTTGCGGCATTGCAATAATATTGCAGGCGCTGCTATTTTATATTTTCAGACCGCGTATAATAATTTTTTTCAAAAATTATTTTCAGCCGAAAAATTATATCACCGCTACTATTTTCAAAATCACGCCGCAAAATATTATTGTTTTAAAAGGCGAAAGCATAAAAATCCAAATACAAATTGCTGGCGCTGATCAAGACAAAACACCGGATATGATTATAGTTAATAATAATAATTACGCTTCTAAAAAAATTAATCTTAAAAATTTTGAAGTTTCCAAAAATAAATATGAATATACATTTAGCAATGTATTAGAAAATTTTGAATTTTATATACAAACGCAATTTTCAAAATCAGACAGATATTATGTCAAAACATACAATTCGCCGCATTTAGAAATTGAACAGATTAGCACGCAGCCGCCGAAATATACAGGACTGCCGATTGATTATTATTATTCAGCTCCTGAAAAATTAAATGTTTATAAGGGCTCGAAAATTCAACTAAAATGCGTTGTTAATTTTGACAATAGCAATTTAAAAATTTTATTTAATAGCAAACAATTTTCTCCGAAAAAAGAAAATAATAGGATATTTGATTTTGAGTGGACTGTAAATCAATCTGGAATAGTAAGATTCAATTTTAAATCGCCGCTCGCTGATGCTATAGAAAATTTTAAAAGTTTGAAAATAGACATTTCTGCTGATAATTATCCGTCTGTCAGATTTAGTTATCCTAATAAACCAGAATTACAATTGTCGGAAGATATGTTAATACCATTTAATATTTACGCAGAAGACGATTTCGGCATAAGCGCCGGCGAATTGTATATTAATGCGCCGAGCAAACAAGATATAATAAAATTAGAATTCAAAAATATCGGAAATTATTATGAAGCTTTTTATACAGTTGATTTTTCAAAATATAATCTGCTGCCGGGCGATGAAATTTTTTATTTTGCAAAAGTATATGACAATGATGAAATATCAGGTTTTAAATCTGCACAAAGCGAAAAATATAAAATACTAATGCCGACAATGCTCGACATTTTTAATAATTTAAACAAAGAGTTAGAGACAACAACTAATGTATTTGACGCGCTTAAAAAGAAAAATACCGAATTATTAAAATCTACGCAAAAAATTATTGATGATTTAGTGAGAAAAGGCGCGACTGATTGGGCTACTCAAAAACAAATCAAAGAATTAATAGACCAACAGCGCAAGATTGCAGATGAAATTTCGCAATTGCAGGAAAATGTAAAAAATGCTATTGCTAATTATCAACAAGCCAAAGAAAAACTCGGCGCAGATACTCTCGAAAAAATCCAAAAATTAACAGCATTAATGAATGAACTCGCTAATAGCGAAATCGGCAAAGAATTATTCAAATTAGAAAAAGCGCTGAACGCCGCGACTCAAAAAGAACGATTAGAAAATCTCAATGCCGCGCTGTTTGACAAAGAACAATTTACAAACAAATTAGAAAAAACTATCTCGCTACTTAATCAACTTAAATTTCAAAATCTTTTGAACAATCTGCAAAAATCAATAACTGACATTTTAAAAAAACAATCGCAAATATCTGAAAATTTACAAGAAAACAATTTCAATAACGCCGCGCATAATCAAAATTTGACAACCAAAGAACTATCAAAAATGCAGAATACCTTAACTGAATTAGCAAACAGCGAGCAATCGACAAATATTAATGATACAATTAAGCAGTTAGAAGAATCCTTAAAAAAACTAACGGAAAAATCCGAAAAATTCGCGGAACTATTAAAAGAATTTAATACGAATAATAAGCGCAATATTTCGCCAGACGATTTACAAAAAGAAAGTCAAAATTTGACAAGACAATTATCATCATTAGCTAATCAAATAAATAGTATGCTGTCAATGTATGCTAATTTAGAATATCAAAAATTCCAAAAAGAATTAGATGAAATTATTTTGAAAATGATTAATTTGCAAAAATCCAATACAGAATTTAGTAGGTTAATAAATGATTATATCAAGATACTTGAAAATCCATATTTAGATTTTAATGAAGATAACGATATTTCTAAACATATAGGATTTATTGAAAATTTACAAAATTATGTGTATTTTCAATCTTTGAAATATTTTAATTTAACTACTCAATCATTTGTATTTGACCCAAGTCTTGTTAATGATTTCAAAAATATTTCAGATGAATATAGTATTATCAAAAAGCATCTAACAAATATGAAAAATTTAAAAACAGTAGATAAACATCTCAAAAATGCAATGAAACAAAATTCTGAATTAGTTTTTAAATTAATAAAAACAAAAGAGGCGTTGAATAAAGATAATAATAACGCTAATTCTCAAAATTTAAGCGAACGATTAGAGCAATTAGCGGCAGCGCAGCAAGCGCTGAATTCTATGGCTTTAAATATTGACAATATGACCGCCGAACAATTGCAGCAATTAGCATACGAACAATCGTTAATTCGCCAAGCATTAGAGCAAATGATGAATTCGCAAAATACAGGTGACGCCTTCAAAAAAAAACTTGAAGAATTAGTCAAAGAAATGAATAGAATAGAGAACGAACTAAAAAAAGGCAATCGGACAAAAGAAGTAAAAGAAACTCAAAAATCATTTTATGAAAAAATGCTGGATATATCGCGTTCGCTCAAAAAAGATACGGAAAGCGAACAGCGCGAAGGTCGCGCAGCGCTTGCTCCTGTGAAAAAAACGCAGATAAAAATTACCGAGCTAAAAACGCGCGTGCCGAGCGAATTACTTAATTTTCCTAATAACAAAATCCCGCAAATTTATTCAAGAGAATTGCAGGAATATTATAATCAATTATTGAAAATGTTTGCTGAATGATTTTAGCGAATGTGCGAATGTGCGCACATTCGCACATTCGCACATTCATTTAGAAAATAGTATTTTTAAATACTATCAGGATATTTATAAAATTTACCTTCAAAATTTTTTAATATTACATTGCCGTCGGCATCGCGGCCTTGATAATAATCCGGCAGTATCGGAGTCTTGCCGCCGCCGTTCGGAGCATCAATTACATATTGCGGAACAGCAAATCCGGTAGTATATCCGCGCAATCCCTTCATAATTTCAAGTCCTTTATCAACGCTTGTCCGAAAATGTTTTGAACCGCTTATCGGATCGCATTGATATAAATAATATGGGCGAATACGCATTTTTACTAATTGATGATATAATCTTTTTAATGTATCTACTGAATCATTAACTCCTTTTAATAACACTGTTTGACTGCCTAATGGTATTCCTGCATCAGCAAGCATTTCACACGCTTGTATTACTTCCGGAGTGATTTCATTCGGATGAATAAAATGTATATTCATCCATACAGGATGATAGCGTTTTAGCATCTTCGCCAAACTTTGCGTTACGCGCTGCGGCAATACTACCGGCGCTTTTGTGCCGATTCTTATTATTTCTATATGTTTGATATTTCTTAATCGCGAAATTAAATATTCTAAATGTTCATTTTGCAGCGTTAGCGGGTCGCCGCCAGAAATTAAAACATCGCGAATATTTTTGTTTTGTTCTATATATTCTATCATTTTATCCCAGTGTCTTGAATTCAAATTATACGCGCCTTGATGCCCCACTATTCTTGAACGAGTGCAGTATCTGCAATTTGCAAAACAAAAGCCTGTTGATAAAAACAGCACGCGGTCAGGATAACGATGAACCAGACCTTTTACAGGAGACTGCTTGTCTTCTGACAGCGGATCATTTTCTTCGCCGACAGATTTAATAAATTCATCTGCTACCGGCACCATACACTTTCTCAAAGGGTCGTTTATATTTTTTGCGTCTATCAAACTCGCATAATACGGAGTTATTCGTATCGGCAGTTTATCATTTTTTTCAAATGCAATTTCTTCGTCTTTTGTTAAATTAAGAATTCTTTTTAATTCATTTAATTTTGTAATACTGTTCTTTAATTGCCACTGCCAATTATTCCACTCTTTCTTTGCTGCTTTTGAATAATATTTTTTTAAAAAATTTAATGAATTAACGCTCGGTTTTACAGCTTCGTTAAGTTTCTGCGCCCGTTTGAAATTTGAAATTATACTTGATTCAGTCGGCGCTTCTAAATAAAATATCGAATTTTCTAATTGTTGAAAGTTCTGCGTTTCATTATGGGGGGGCTGGGCTGCATCAGCAGGTTCGGGCTCTTCTGATTGGGGTGAATTTACAGATTGAGCAATTGAATGATTTGATGAATTATCATTCATTATCATAATAATTTAACTCCTAAAAAATAAATTTAAAATTTAATACTCTTAATATTTGCTTTATAATAAAAATAAAAAAAAAGTCAAATATAAAAAAAATTTTTTTTTATTTTTTTCGCCAATAAGATAAATATTCAATATTTCCTTTCGGATAAAGGATTTTTGATTCTGCAATATCTATAAACTCAAAACCAGCTTCGCTAAATTTTTGCTTTATGTTTTCTATTATTATCTGATGAATTTTCAAATCTTTTACAATGCCGCCTTTTTCAATGTATTCCCTACCAGCTTCAAATTGCGGCTTGATTAAAACAATCAATTCTCCGTTTTTTTTCAAATGCTTATTAAATGTATCAATCAATTTCAAAATCGAAATAAATGACACATCGCAAATTATAATATCAAATTCTTTATTCAAATTTAATGTTCGCGCATTTGTTTTTTCTATTATCGACACTAACGGATTATTTCGAATTTTCAAATCAACTTGACCATAACCTACATCTACGCCTGTCACTTCTTTGGCATTATGCTGCAAAGCGCAGTCAGTAAATCCGCCAGTAGAAATTCCAATGTCTAATACTGATTTTCCGCTGAATTTTATATTAAATTTTTTAATAGCGATTTCTAATTTTTCACCGCCGCGACTTACATATTTTCGCGGCTGTTCTTTTAATCTTATATCTGCCGATATATCTATTTTTTCTGCGACTTTTGTGATGAGTTGTTCGTTTACTAAAACATTACCAGCCAATATCATTCTTTGCGCAAGTTCGCGACTCTCAACAATTCCGCGCTGCACTAATATTTTATCAAGCCGTTCTTTTTTTATTGACACTTTCATTTTTTTATTCAATGCAACAACAAAAACAACAAATTATTTTTTTGTGTATTTATACCAATTATATATAACTTTAAAATTTAATGAATGCATAAAATTATATTCAGTAAAGCAAGACGCGGTGCACGCCTTGCATTCGCAATTTTTTATATAATCAAATGCCTGTTTTACTCCGACATCTAAAAAATTCAAGCCCTTCATTTTACCTATCATTACAGAACAAGGATATATTGTTCCGTCAGTATCAACATTACAATATAATTTTCCGGCCCAACATTTTAACCCAAATGATTCTTTTGAAGTTGTAATTTTATAGTCATTCCAATTTTTTATATAATTCAAATATTCAAAACTCGATACTATCCGTTTTCCGCGTTTTTTGCAAGTTATCAAATGTTCAATCGCTTTGCGATATTGCTCTGTTAACGGCAGTAAATTATCTTCATTTTCAGACGCTAATTCATCTGAATGATGCAATAATTGAAATGTAGTAGAAAACTGATATTTATCCGCTAACTCTAAAATATAATCTATATACTGCAAATTTTCTTTTGTTAAAACAGTAATTGTAAATACATTCATTTTTTTAGTAGCTGTTTCTATTGCTTTGATTACTTTTTGAAAACTGCCGGGCTCGCGATTTGTATCGTGAATTTTTTCAGGACCGTCTATGCTCAATACAAGCACATCGATTTTTTTTAAAATATCTATTTTTTGCGGAACAAGATAGCCATTAGTATCTATACTCAAAAAAAAATCGCATTCGTCTTTGGCAAAGTTTATAAGTTCGGCAATATCTTCACGCACTAATGGCTCGCCGCCCCAAAAAGCAATGCGTTGCGCACCCAATCTTTTTAGGTCTTTCAATAACGCAAGCATTTCAGTAGTTGTTAGTTCGCGCTGTTTCCTATTGAAAATATTGCAATATTGACATCGCGAATTGCAACGATTGGTCAATGAAATCATAACATTCAGTGGACAAGTATGGCCGCTAATATTTGCCGTTAATGTATGCCAACCCATTTTTAATAAATTTTTTAATTTCATAATTTATTTATCAAAAAAAATTAAATAATAAAACGCCAATAATCTAAAATATTTTTTAATGTGTCCTCAATATCATATTGCGGCTGCCAGCCTGTATATTTATTAAGTTTAGAATAATCGCCAACAGATTTTTTAATATCAACCGGTCTATCTAATTTAGGATCCAATTCAATTTTTAAATCTTTTACTTTTGATAATGAAATTAATTTCTCTAATAAAAATTTGATTGAATAAGCTTTGCCGCTCGCTATATTGAATATATTATCATCTTGATCAATATTTTCAGCGCAAGCAAGCAAATAATAGCCGCGCACAATATCGCGCACATCAGAAAAATCGCGTTCCGGCGAAAGATTGCCGGTATATATAGTTTTATTGTTCAAATTGTATTTTTCAATCATTGCTATTTGTTTAGCAAATGACGGCAACGCAAATTCTTCGCGTTGATACGATCCTATATGATTGAATGGTCTAACAATCACTCCGCGCGCTTGGTTTGTCTTTATATAATATCTAAAATATAATTCTGATGAATATTTAGAAATAGAATACGGCGAAATCGGATTGACCGGCGTGGATTCGCTTATAGTCTCTGTATCTTTATTAGCATACACATCTGCTGTGCTGATAAAAATTATTTTTGGTTTGCTTGTCAATATTTTTGAGCATTCAATTAAATTACAAAAGCCGCGAGTATTGACATCAATAGTTTGACCGACATTTTGAAATGAATATTTAACAGACGATATTCCCGCTAAATGAAAAATTATGTCCGGCTCGACTTCTGATAGTATTAACTTCAAACTATCTAAATTCAATAAATTGCAATAATATAATTTTACATTAGGAAATTTGTTGGTTATAAGTATTTCATTGCCAGCTGGATAAAATAAACCGAATACTCTGCAATTTTGCGATATTAAATATTCTGTTAAATGCAAACCGACAAATCCCGTTATTCCTGTAATAAAAATTTTTTTCATATTTCATCACGCCAAATATATTTTTTTATTTGCCAACTTTATTTATTTATACATTTATACTTTGCTGAAAAATCGCATTATGATTTTTCTAAAATATTTTTACAAAATAATTCATATTGCGTTCGGTAAATGTCCGAATAGTAATTTATTTTTACATTTTCAAATTCAAATAATTTTAAATACTGCTCGAAAAAATCTGGAAAAGTCTTACAAACATATTCCGGCTCGTTTATTGTAATATTATTTATTTTCAATGATAGCAGCGAAAAAGCCATTGCCATTCTATGATCCTTGTAAGTGTCAATTTCCGCAGAATTATAATTTTCTTTTCCGCGAATTTTAATCCAATCGCTGCCGTAACTTATATCCGCATTGATTTTTTGAAGTTCGGTTATTATCGCTCTGAACCTATCGCACTCTTTATATTTTAAATTTTCAATGTTTGTAATTATTGTATCGCCTTCGGCAAATAACGCAATTACCGCTAATGTCGGAACAACATCTTGCATCGTTGACATATCAATTTCGCCCATCGCTCGCAATTTTTTCACACGCGATATTTTAAAAATTTTATTTTTTGAATCGTATTCAATTTCGCAATTCATTTTTTTCAATATATCCAGCAAATGTTTATCGCCTTGCGCGCTTAATAAATCCATATTTTCAATAATCGTGTAAATGCCAGTAATTGCGGCAACCGCAAAAAAATATGAAGCGCCTGAAAAATCGCCTTCAACATTATATTCATCAAATTTATAATCTTGTAATTTGTCCGCTAAATAAAATTTTTTATAATTTTTATTTATAATATCAACGCCCGTATCTTTCATTAGTTTCAGCGTTAAATCAATATATGTTTTTGAGACCGGCTCTTCAATTGCTTCAATGTAATCTATATTTTTCAAAACCGGCAAAATCAATAATAAAGCCGTAAGAAACTGACTGCTTTTTTTAGGATTTACGCTAATGCTTGTTTTTTCTTTTAATTCTTGAATATTTACTTTTAATAATTTGTTTTGACTATCTTCAAATATATTGCCGATTTTTATTATTGAATTTAGCGCTGCAACTAATTCAGTAATCGGTCTATTATGCAATTCCGGCTCGCCTTGCAAAATATAGGTTCCTTTTAATGTCATCATAAATGCTAATAAAAATCTATATACTGTCCCAGCATATCCCAAATATATTTTATTTTCAGATGATTTTCCGCAGATAATATTTTTTTTTAAAATACGAGTAATCGGACAATAAGAAAAATTTATGCCTAACGCCGATAAAGCATTGAGCATAATCAATGTATCTTCTGAAAGTAATATATTTTTGATATTGTGCCGAGTTTGAGTAAGCGCTGAGACAATCAATATTCTATTTGTAATGCTTTTTGAGCCCGGCGCGGCAAATTTCAAAACCTCTATTTCTTTTGGCAAATGAGAAAATCGAATTTTATTCATAATTTTTTTATAGAGTTTTTTTTATTGTCATAATTAAAATATCATCGCTTTGCTCATAGCCGGCGACAAAATCTTGGACTGCGCCGTTAATTTTTTCAATCATTTCATCAGCTGACGAACTATCGCCGTTTTCTTTTATTACTTTAAGCAGTCGCTCTTCTTCAAACATTTCTTTGTTAGCATTAAACGCTTCTGTCACGCCGTCAGTATATTGAACGGCAATATCATTAATATTCATAATGGTTTCAATTTCTTTGAGTTTTTTATTAAACAAATTTTCGCTTAATATTCCTAACGGCGAGCCCTGAGTAGGTATAGATTCAATATCTTTGGTCGCATATCTGTAAATTAATAATGGGTTATGCCCGGCATTAGCAAATTTCAATACGCCGGTTTCAATATTAAGTATTCCATACCACATAGTAACAAACATACCTTTTTTCATATCTTTTTTTAACAGCGCATTTAATTTTTTTAATAATTCGCCGGGCGACAAAAAACTCGGAGCGTATGATTGTAAAATACTTCGAGTAATCGCCATAACAAATGCGCCGGGGACACCTTTACCAGCAACATCAGCGCAGACAATGCCTATATGTTTATCATCAATAATTATCCAGTCGTAATAATCGCCGCCGACTTCCTTCGCAGAATAGTAAATACTTCCAAATTGATAATTTTCTATTGCCGGCTTGCTATTCGGCAGTAAGGTTTGCTGTATTTGCTCTGCAATTTTTAGTTCTTGCTCTATTCTTTCATTTTGTAATTTCGCAGCTTCTGCGGTTTTTAAACTATCAGCCATTTTATTTATATCGCTCGATAGTTCTATAATTTCATCTGAAATAATCGTATTAATATTAATTTTATAATCGAAATTTCCTGAACCAATGATATTTGCTGCTTCTTTAATTTTTACGACATTCGTGCTTAATTTTTCGCTGAATAGAACCCCGAAAATAATTATTAAAATACCTACGCCAATACCTATAATAGTAAAACGCATTTTTAATTCGCTAATAGCTGTATTGACAAATTCTTTTGAGATATTTATAAAAATTTTGCGTTGAATATCCATACCGCGATTTTGAAATTTTAAATGATAATAAACAGCAATTTCATTTGCTGTTCTTTTTATGTATAGTTGGTCTATTGACGGAGTTGACGCATCGCTTAACGAAAACGATAGATTATCTTTAAAATATCCATACAAATTCAAATCGTGAATTTTATTAATTTCTTCTGATTTATTGCTGACTATTATTCTATTTGTTTCATCTGTTATAACGAATGAAGTGATATTTTGATAATATCTTATTCTGCGGGCGCTGTTTGCCAATATAATATCGTCATCTTGTTTTATTGCTAAAATTATCAAATCGCGAAAATTCGGGATTACATATTGTTTTATATCAGATACGGCTAAATCTATCATTCGTTTTTCTACTACTCTTTGAAATATGCTTTGCGCTATAATAATTGTCCCGATACCCACAAATAAAAATACGAATATCATTTGATATTGAAATTTTATTTTTAATTTGAAATTTTTAAAATTCACATCTTTTAATTTTTTCATTTGTTTGTATTTTAATGCGTTTTAATTTTTATTTTTTTACGAGTATTGGTTTTTCCGCTAATTATTTCAATATTAGATTTTTTAGTATCGAATGCTTCACTCAAAATATTTATTAATTCCGCGTTCGCTTTATTTTCAGAAGCCGGCGCTTTGACTTTTATTTTTAATGAGCCGTCTGCCATTTTTCCACAAATTTCAGATTTATTGGCGTTCGGCTGAACTTTAACTTCAATTATAATTGCAGGTTGGGTTTCTTTTATCATAATAAGTTTTTGTTTTCTTCTTCTATATTAATTGATACAGGCGATTGAATATTCGGCTCATTTTCATAATTTTTTACTATTGCTAATTCTTCGGTTAAAAATAATCTTATCTTTGAAATTATCCGTTTTTTTTCTGCCAATAAATTTTCGATTTCTTTTTTTAAATCGCTTACTTTTCGTTCGGCGTCTTTTATCATTACATTGCATTGCAGTTTAGTTTCATTGATTTTTTGTTCCGCTTCACGCTCTGTTGATTTTTGTATTGATTCTTTGAATTCCTGTATTATTAATAAAGTCGATTGCAGTTTTTTTTCCATCGCTTGATAATCGTTTTGAATTTTTTCTAAATTCACTATTTTCTCTTTAAGTTGCGCGTTTTCTTTTATTAATTCTGTCAAGTCATTCGCTATTTCATTTAAAAAATTGCGTATTTGTTTTTTATCATAACCGAATATTGCGCTCTTAAATTCCATCTTTTCAATTTCCAATGGCGTTACTTTCATATTTTTCAATCTCTCCAAATAAAAATATTACTAATCATTTCGCTTTATATTACAAAAAAACTACTTAAAAATCAAGTTTCAATTTAATTTTGTATTTAATTTTTATTTAGTTTATAGTGGACCAAAAAGTCAAGACAAAAAAAATCAAGCGGCTTTTACTTTATTTTAAAACTAAATTAATCTTAATTTATAAAATATCTTTGCCTAAAAAATCAATCGCAAAAAAATTTAATTTACATATAAGCGCAATTATTTTTTATGCGTATCCTCAAAGTGTTTTACAGTCATCCATCTTTCAGAATATTGTTTTTTAGTGAAAAGCGAATATAATACTGGAATAACTATCAATGTCAAAACAGTCGCAAAAAACAAACCAAATATGACAGTTACGCACATTAAACTCCACCATTGACTGCTTTCGCTTTGGGTAATTAGTTCAAATTTTTTAAAATCAAAACTAATGCCTAATGCCATTGGTATCAATCCTAATAAAGTTGTAGTTGCGGTTAATAGCACAGGCCGCATTCTTATTCTGCCGCTTTTGATTATAGCGGTAAATTTATTTATTCCCTTTCTGCGCGATTGCTCGATGAAATCAATCAATACTATTCCATTATTCACTACTATTCCAGCAAGCGATATTACTCCAAGCCCTGTCATTATAGTAGAAAAATTCATACCTGTAATTAATAGTCCCCAGAGAACGCCTATCATTGATAAAAATACTGTGAATATGATAAGTTGCGGTAAAATTAAAGAATTGAATTGTATTATCAAAATTAATTCAATAGCCAATAATCCATATAACAGCGCTTTGGATAAAAATATTTGGGCTGCGCGCTGTTCTTCATCTTCGCCAGCCATATTGTAATAATAGCCGCTGCTGAATTTAAGATTGTCTAATCTTTTTATAACTTCCTGCCGCAATTGATAAGCATTATAGCCCTCTTGATTATCCGCTTCAATTGTAATCATTCTTTTCAAATTTTTATGCGAGATTGTGCCATAACCCGGCTTCATTTCAAATTTTGCGATATTTGATAATGGTATTCTTCTATCTTCTGGTCCGTAGATTATTATATCTTTTAAATCATTAAAACTGCTGCGATTAGTTTTATCAAAGCGGACAGTTATATCATATTCATGCTCGCCGATTCTGTATTTTGATGCGGTTACGCCTTTTATTGCAGCTTGGATTGTATTGGAAATAGCAAAAACGCTTAAACCCCAGCGTCCAGCTAATTCGCGATCTACTATTACTTGGATTTCAGGTTTTGCCTCTTCTAAATTGTCTCTTAAATTTATCAAGCCCTTTATGTCTTTGATTTCGTTTTTCACTAAATCGCGATATTTATGCAGTTCATTAAAATCTTCGCCGGATATTTCAATTGTTATTGCCGCGCCGGTCGGCGGTCCGTGATGTGGTTTTGAGACCTTTATATCAACATTAGGAATTTCAGGTATTTTATCGCGAATCTGATTTAATGTCAAAACCGAATTTTGTTTTCTATCTAACAAATCTACCAAATCAATTGTTAATTTTGCTTTATGCGTTTCTTCGCGCCCTTCTACGCCTATATTGCTTAAATAAATTTTTTTGTCTGGCGCATCTTTTATTATCTTCTCTATATTTTTTGTTATTTCGTCTGTATATTCTAATTTTGTGCCGATTGGTAATTTTAAATCTATTACCACCTGCTCTGGATCAACATCCGGAAAAAATATTATCGGCTTGCCGAATATTGCATATATAATTATTGTCACTACAAAAAATCCCACTAATGCGCATACGACTAATATTCTATGGCGCAGCGAAAAAATCAATAATCTTCGATAAATATTTACTAATCTGTTGCTTTTTTGAATTTTGTCTTTTCTGCGCATCCAAGATTTGCGAATCTTCATAAAAGTAGAACATATAACGGGATTAATTGTTAATGCTACAAATAATGAAGCGGATAAAACTATTATTACAGTTTTAGGTAAATATCCCATAAAATCGCCGACTACTCCGGGCCAGAACATTAGTGGAAAAAACGCGGCTAATGTAGTTAAAGTTGAGGCGGTAATTGGTATTGCTATTTCATTCGCACCAAGTATCGCGGCAGTGATTTTATCATGACCTTCTTGCATATAGCGATAAGAGTTTTCAACTAATACAATAGCATTATCTACGAGCATTCCGAGCGCAAGTATCAAACTAAATAATACTATCATATTTAAAGTTATTCCGGCTAATTCGAGAACTATAAATGAAATGAGCATTGACAAAGGAATAGCAATGCCGACAAATAATGAATTTCTTATGCCCATCGTAAAAAATAATACGCATACGACTAACAACAGCGAAGTAATAATATTATTTTCTAAATCATCGACCATATTTTTTATTTGTTTTGATTGGTCGCCGATTATTGAATATTTTAAAGTTTTAGGCAATTTTTGCATTTCCGCATCGAGCATTTTTTTTACATCGTTTGCAATAAAAACAATGTTTTCGCCTGTGCGTTTTTTGACCGCTAATGTAACGGCTTCGATACCTTCTTCGCGCGAAATGCTTTTGCGCTCTTTATATTTATATACTATATTAGCGACATCTCGCAAATATACAGGGCGCGCTTCTTTTTCTTTGATTATCCAGTTAAACATATCCTCTGGTTTTTCTATTTCGCCGGGGATTCGCACAGAATAATTGTAATTGCCGATTTCTATACTGCCGCCCGGTAAAGTGACATTTTCCATTTTTATTTTGTTGATTATATCTGATAATGAAACTTTATAATAATTCAATTTTATCGGGTCAACATTTATTTGTATTTCGCGTTCTAATCCGCCGGATAAATCAACATCAAGCACGCCTTTGATTAATTTGATTTTGTCTTTTAAATTTTCTGCGATTGTTTTTAAATTGTATAATCCGATATTTTCGCCGGACAGCGAAATATACATTATCGGAAATTCTGAAAAATTTATTTCTTGAATTATAGGGTCTTCGGCGTCGTCTGGCAATTCCGGTTTTGCTAAATCTACTTTGTCTTTTACTTTTTGACGAGCGACATCTATATCAATATTCGGCATAAATTCTACTGTTATCGACGATAGCCCTTCCATAGATACTGATGTTATTTTTTTTAGTTTATCAAGTCCTTTAAGTTGGCGTTCGATTCTATTTGTGATTAACGATTCAATATCAGCTGGCGCCACGCCAAAATAAAATGTGTTTATTATCAGAAGCGGAAGTTTTACTTCCGGCGCTGATTCTAATGGCAAACTTTTATAAGACACTAATCCCAATATTACTATTGCAAATATTAATACAAATATTGCAGAAGCATAACGAATTGAGGTATTTATAATATTCATTGCTATTCCACTACCTTTACCGGCGCATTTTCGTATAACTCGTATTGTCCGGCAATCACCACATATTCTCCGAATTTCAAACCGTCTATTATTTGTATCTTATCATTTTCTGAAACCGCTAATTTTACCTTGCGCTGACTTACGCTGTTTGTTTCTTTATTATAAACATACACTCTGCCGCCGTCTTCAAAATTAATAACAGCATCTTTCGGCAGAACAACGGCATTATTTAATGATTGCTTTAATATTTTCACTTTTCCTAATAAGCCAGATTTATATTTGTAATTTCTATTTTCAATTTCCGCTTCAGCTTCGTATGTCAAATTTTTAGGATTAACTTCTTTCGCAATTTTTTTAATCTTTGCTTTTATAATGTCGTCTGGATATGCGTCTAAATTTATTGTTAATTCTGTTTGATTTTCTTTGAAATAACCAATATCATTAGCAGGCAATTCAAAATGTATTTTAAGTTTGTCCATTTTGTTGAGTATATACAATGTATATCCCGCCGGCACGATTTCTCCAACTTCCGCGTTTTTTTTGATTACAAATGCATCAAACGGCGCTTTGATAATAGCGCGGTCTATTAATACTTTTATTTGCTCTATATCTTGCAGCATCGATTCGTATCGCGATTTTGACGATATGAATTTTGTCTGAGGCAACGCGTTTGATTCGTATAATTTTTTGTCTTTTTCATATGATGATTTTACATCTTGAAATTCGGCCATAAATTTTTTTAGACGAATTAATTGCAATTGCAAATCCACTTCCGCTAATGTATCTCCTTTATTTACAAACGCTCCTTCGTTATAATACATCTTTTCAACTAACCCGCCGCTAAACGACGATAAATTTATTTTTATATCAGGCGAAGTTATGCCTACGACTTGAAGATAATCGTTTATTTTTTCAGGTTTTAATTCCAAAATTTTTATCGGATAAATTTTCTGCGCATCCGTATTTTTTGAAATATTTTTTTTAACGGACGCATCGTTTTCTTGTTTTGCGCTGTTTTTCGAACAACTAATAAACAGCGCCGTAATCGCAAACAAAATAAATGTAATTTTAAATTTTTGCAAAGTAATCAACTCCTAAAATATTAAAAATTATCAGTTAGTTTTAGCCCTGAAATTTGTTTTAATTTTAAATGCGTTAATATAAAATTGTATTTTGACTCTAATAATTTTAATTGCGCATTTAATTTATCTTTTTCGGATTCTATGACATTAAGACTTACAGCCGCGCCGGCATTGTAATTTTCTTGCGCTATGCGAAATGCTTCTTGCGCAGCCGATACCAATGTTTCATTTGCCGCAATTTGTTTTTTATAAAATTCTAAATCATTTATTATATTTGTCGCTTCTTTAACAATTGAATCTTTATATTGTTTAAGAGTTCGCTCTAAATTTTGTAATTTTATCGAATATTGCGACACTTGGTTTTTACTTCTAAATCCGTCGAATATCGGAAAATTTAATTTTACGCCTATTAATGCGTTTTCTTTATCTTTTTTAAGAATATTATTTATATCATCAGACGTACCGCCGTAACTTGCAATAAAATTTAATTCAGGACGTAGCGTGTTTTCTGCTATTTTTTTTTGTAATAAAGTTATTTCATAATTTTCTTTTAATTTTTTTAAATCATCATTATTTTTTAGAGCGCTATCTATAACATTTTTTTTATCTATTGTTATGCTGGTATCGCGAATAATATCTTCTTTGACAATTAAATCTATATCTAATTCTAAATTCAATAATAATTTCAATTCATTTTTTAAATTCGAGATTTTATTTTCAAGTTCTGTGATAATCGGCGCTATTTGTTCGTAATTTACGCGCGCTGATAAATAATCAACTTGCGCAGCGTCGCCGATTTTATAGCGTAATTCCGTAATTTTAAAATGTTCGGCAAATGTTTTTTGCGTTGATTGCAAAATTTTTATTCTGTATTCTAGCATTTTTATGGAATACATTATTTCCGCAGCAGCCAATGTTATATCTTTAATTGTTTTTGAATAATCTGATTCTGATAATTGATAATAATGCTTTGCTATTTTTATAGCAGTAGATATTTTACCGTAAGTAAATAACGGTTGTGCTAAATTAATAGCATAATTGTAATTATCAAATGATGAAGAATTTCGCACACCAGCTAATTTTTGACGCATATAACTTGCTTCTAATCCTAAATATGGTCGCGCCGCAGCTTTTGTCTCGTCTATCTGATATTTAGTGTATTCTAAATTATTACGCTGATTCAATATTTGAACATTGTTTTTTTCTAAATGATTTATTAGCCAATCTAATGTTATATCTATTTTTTTTCCATAATCATTAGCCAAAATCTGTAAACTAATAAAATTAATAATTAAAATTAATAATATTCTCGCTTTCACTTTATCAAATCCTTTAAATTTTTTAAAACTATTTTTTTTAGATTTTCTTTTTGATTGTTATCGATAAATTTATTTTCGATAATTGCACGGATAATAATTCCATCTATTAAATAAAATAAATAATCAACAAACAACTCGAAATTCTCGTTTTTTTTGAAAACATTTTTATACGGGAAACAGATACCTCGCCATTTTTTGTGAGAGTCAATATGTATTTTTTGAATTTTTTTATTGTGTATCGCAATACTTAAAAATTCTATTTTTACGCGGAAAAATTTCAAATTTTTTGAGACATATTCATAAAATCCGTCAATAAAAAAATTAACAAACTTAAATATATTTTTTTCATAATGTTGTGCAACGTAGACTTGATCAAATAATTCTTCGCGCCATTTTTTCAATAATTCAATAAATATCTCTTCTTTATTTTTAAAATAATAATAGATATTTCCTTTGCTTTTTCCATAAATTTTAATGATGTCATTGAGTGAGCTATTAGCGTACCCCTTATCTATAAAACATTTTAATGCCGCGTCTAAAATTTTATTTTTTTCTTGAATATTCAATTCAATATTTTTTTGTTTAGTCATTTTTCGATCTCTGAAAAAATATATACTGACCAGTCAGTATATTTATGTTTTATAGTTTGTCAATTTTTTTTATTTTTTTTTATTTATATAGAGCGCGGCGTTAAAAAATATAGATATTTTTAACAAATTAACAAATATTAACAGATGCGGTTTTTATATTAAATTGTATGCCGGCTGTCTTGACTGACAAAATTGTATTTTATATCATCATAAAATACAACACGCAAATTTAAAATTTGCAATTACTATTCAACGTAATTTATTCTGAACAATTTATGACTACGTTCAACAATTTTTCAAATTTTCACATTTTACACCCCCAAAGAATCAAAAAACTTAAAAAGATTGATTGCAAATGATTAAAAAAAAAATAGCAAAACATTTTTTTAGCATTCTAAATAAACCTTCTAATAGCATATTTGATAATCTTAAAAATTTATAAAACAAAATTGCGAATTATAAACGGGGCATATTTTGATTAAGTCTATTAAAGTTTATCATATTCTTATATAAATTGCCGATTGGATTTGGTGGTTGATATTATTTTATTATAATAAAAACTGCGAATAATTGGTTTTCAAATATTTTAATTCTCTTAGCGATTTTTTTAATATTTCTTTGTTAGTTTAGTTGCTAAAACAACATCGGTTGAAGATTCTTATTGAACCTAAAACAGCATAAAATTTTAAATTTTTTTTAATTCATTTACTATTATTTTTTTCTTGTTTTTTGGCTACCTTTCTTTTTACTCGTCAATGTTTGTTTAAATTTTCAAATTTTAGAATTTCTTTGACTTATCTATTAGATTGAATTATAATAACAAGTTTTAAAAATTTTATTAATTTTTGTATATTGGCAGTGAAAGAAAAAAATTATTATATTTTAGCATCGCAGAGTCCGCGCAGGCGAGAGTTATTAAAAAAGATAATAGATAAATTTGATGTATGGATAAGTTCAATAGATGAAGATTCTATTATTGCAGATAATCCTGCGGAATTATCTATAAAATTAGCAAATTTGAAAATGGACGAGGTATTAAAAACAAATAAAGATCTGCTTGAAAAAATAGCAAACGAAAATTTTAGAGAGATAATAATAATAACAGCGGATACGATAGTGTCATTATCAAATAAAATTTACAGCAAGCCCAAAGATAGAGAAGAAGCGTATAAAATGATAAAAGAATTATCCGGCAAGATTCACGATGTAATTACAGGATATTGCGTATATGCAGTTAAATCAAACAAACGGATTTGCGAATATGAAATTTCGCAAGTAAAGATAAAAGCATTGTCTGATAGCGCGATACGAGATTATGCCGAACATTCGGATTGTCTTGATAAAGCCGGCGCATATGCGATACAAGATATGTTGAGATATTCAGAAAAAATTAATAAAAATAAATTCTTTGATATTGTTGAAAATTACAGCGGCAGTTTTAGTAATATTGTCGGCCTGCCGCTTGAAAAATTAGAAAAAACATTGAAAAATCTAATATAAAAAAGGTTGTAAGAAAATGCAAAAAAATAATAAAACATTTAAAGAGATGATAATAGCAAAAGAAAAAGAATTTTTATCAGAGTATGCTGTAAAAAGTTACGAATCGCGCGGCCGCAAGGCCCCCGAGCCGGAGAGCGAGTTTCGCACTTGTTTTCAGCGCGATAGAGATAGGATATTGCATTCTCAACATTTTCGCAGATTAAAATCAAAGACGCAGGTATTTGTCACTCCGAAATGCGATGTACTGCGCACGCGTTTAACGCATACACTTGAAGTAAGTCAAATTGCACGGACAATCGGCAGAGCGCTGCAATTAAATGAGGATTTGATAGAAGCAATAAGTTTAGGACACGATGTTGGTCATACACCTTTTGGTCATGCAGGCGAAGAGGCGCTGAACGAAATTTTTCCAGCCGGTTTCAAACATAATTTACACAGCGTCCGCGTAGTAAAAATATTAGCGAAGCACGGTAGGGGGTTAAATTTAACAGAAGAAGTAATAGAAGGTATAAAATATCATTCAAAAGGTGATGGTCCGATAATAAATGAAACATTGCAATTTCTATCGCTTGAAGCGCAAGTTGTGCGAATATCAGATAGAATTGCATATATAAATCACGATTTAGACGATGCGGTATCAGAAAAAATAATAACATTAGACGATATTCCAAAAAAAATAGTGAATACATTAGGCACTCATTATGCGTTTAGATTGAATAATATGATAATGTCTGTAATTTATGAGAGCAAAGGAAAAAAGCAAATATCAATAAGACCTGATGTTTTAGAAGCGATTGAAGAGTTAAAAGATTTTATGTTTAAAAATGTTTATACTGTTGACCGCGTGCGCGCTGCGGAAGAAGAGCCGATGAAGATAATAAAAGAATTATATAAATTTTTAGTAAAATATCCGGACAGTGTAATAGAAGAAAATATCGTGCCGAACATAGGGCAGACGCCGGAGCAATTAGCTGTTGATTTTATCGCTACATTAGGCGATTATGAAGCGCTTGATTATTATAAAAAATTTATATGCGAATCATATGAAATAAATAAATATTTACAATTAAAATTATTTTAATTTTGTTAGGTGGCGAATTATGAAATATATATTTGTAACAGGCGGAGTATTATCAAGTTTAGGCAAAGGAATTACTTGCGCGTCTATTGGCTGCTTGTTGAAATATTGCGGATTTAAGATAACAAATATAAAATGCGATCCGTATGTTAATATTGACCCGGGCACAATGAATCCGTATCAGCACGGCGAAGTATTTGTGACAGAAGACGGCGCTGAAACTGATTTAGATTTAGGCTATTACGAGCGATTTACATCAACAAAGACAAAAAGATGGAATAATATGACAACAGGTCAAATATATCAGACTGTAATAAATCGCGAGCGCGCTGGCGAATTTTTAGGCAAGACTGTGCAGATAATTCCGCATATTACAGATGAGATAAAATATAGGATTAAACGCGCATTAAAAGAAAATAATGCAGATATAGCAATAGTTGAAATAGGTGGAACTGTTGGCGATATTGAAAGTCAGCCGTATTTAGAAGCGATACGGCAGATGGCGCAAGAGCAGCCGAATGATTGCGTATTTGTGCATTTAACATTAGTGCCTTGGCTTGAAAGTTCGATGGAATTCAAGACCAAGCCGACGCAGCACAGCGTTCAGGAACTGAGACGAATAGGCATTCAGCCTGATATACTGATACTGCGTAGCGAACGGCATTTATCAGCTGAAGTCAAACAGAAGATAGCGTTATTTTGCAATGTCCAGCCGAATTGCGTAATTTCAAATTACAATATGAAAAATCTTTATGAATTGCCTGCGCATTTTAGTCGCCGCGATTTACATAAAATAATATTAAAAAAACTGCGGTTAAAATTGCGCGAAAATAATTTTGATAAATGGTTGAAATTACTTAAAAAAATCAACACAATTAAAGAAGAAATAAATATAATGATTGCCGGCAAATATGTAAAATTACCGGACGCTTATAAAAGTTTGATAGCTGCTGTGCAGGATGCCGGATATGCAAATAATTTGCAAGTTAATATTAAATGGATAGAAGCGGAAGAATTGACTGACTCCGAAAAAACAACTGAAGCGTTTAAAGATATAAGCGGCGTAATTGTGCCTGGCGGTTTTGGCGCGCGCGGGATTGAAGGCAAATTAAATGTCATAAAATATGCGCGAGAAAACAATATACCTTTTTTAGGAATTTGTTTGGGGATGCAATGTGCGGTAATAGAGTTTGCTCGCAATGTATTCGGTTTAAAATATGCTAATTCCACAGAATTTGACGAACATACGAAAAATCCGATTGTGCATATATTGCCAAAACAAGATTTAAAAAAATTGGGCGGGACAATGCGATTAGGCAATTGGACTTGCAATATTAAGGAAAAGACATTGGCTTATAAAATATATAAAAAATCAAAAATCGAAGAGCGTCATCGTCATAGATACGAAGTAAATAAAAAGTATTTAGCAAGATTAGAAAAATACGGAATGATAATTAGCGGTATTAGTGAGAAAGGGCAATTGCCAGAAATAATCGAATACAATAAAAATGATTTTTTTATAGCGGTTCAATATCATCCTGAATACAATTCAACGCCAATAAATCCGAATCCGATATTTGTAAATTTTATTGCAAAATCGCGGGAATATATGCAAAAAGGAAAATAAATGAAAAAAAAATTTATTGCTGATTTGCATATACATTCTAAATATTCTCTAGCAACAAGCAAATTGCTTGTGCCGGAATATTTAGAATATTGGTCGGCATTAAAAGGCATAGATTTAGTAGGGACCGGCGACTGCATTCATCCAGCGTGGTTAGACGAATTAGAAACGAAATTAGAATATTCGCCAAACGGTTTTTACAAGTTAAAAAAAGAATATAAATTAAACAACAGCGAATTGCCGAGTATAAATACAGACGGCATACATTTTGTATTGACAACTGAAATAAGCTGCATATATCGCAAGCGCGATAAAACGCGGAAAGTGCATAATATCTTGATTTTGCCTAATTTTGACAGTGCACGGAGACTGCAAAAAAAACTTGATAAATTAGGCAATATTCGCGCAGACGGCAGGCCAATATTAGGAATAGACAGCAAACATTTATTAGAAATAGCGCTTGAAATTTCGAGAGATATAATATTTATACCTGCGCATATTTGGACTCCGTGGTTTTCGGTTTTGGGCTCAAAATCAGGATTTGACAGTATTTTCGAATGTTTTGAAGAATTGACAAATTATATTTTTGCAGTTGAAACCGGTTTGTCAAGCGACCCGCTGATGAATTGGCACTGCAGTTTTTTAGATGATTTTGCGTTAATATCAAATTCAGACGCTCATTCTCCTGAAAAATTAGGACGCGAGGCTAATATATTTGACTGCGAATTTAATTATTATGATTTATACCAGTCGCTAAAAGATCATAAATCAAAAGATTCAGGATTTTTAGGGACAATCGAATTTTATCCAGAAGAAGGCAAATACCATTTAGACGGTCATAGAAAATGCAATATATGCTGGCAACCGGAACAAACGCTTGAACACAACGGCATTTGTCCGTCTTGCGGCAAAGAAGTAACAAAAGGCGTGCTGTATAGAGTGAACGAACTTGCAGATAGAAAGAACATAAGCAATTTAGCACGGCAGAGTTATAGGTCAATAATACCGCTGATTGAATTAATAGCAGAGATACAGCAGCGACCTGTCGGTTCGAAATTTGTAAAAGCCGAATATTTTAAAATTTTACAAAGATTAGGGACAGAGTTTGGCGCGCTGTTGGAGTATGATTATGAAACTTTAAAAAATGTTGGCGGCGAATTATTGGCTGAAGGCATAAAAAGATTAAGGACTAATAATGTAATTTTAATTGGCGGCTATGACGGCGAATTTGGAAAAATTAAAGTTTTTAGAGATAGCGAGTTGCAAACAAAATACAATATATCATTAATTGGCGATAATGTCGAAACTTCTGAAATTTCTAATATAATCGAACTTCCGAAGATAAAAAATTTAAAAACCAAAAAAGCGCCGCAACCTAAATTGATTGAAAAAGAAAAACAAGAATTTTATTTAACACAGGAACAAGAGCGCGCAATAAATTTTGAAAAAGGCGTATGTTTGGTAATTGCCGGACCGGGCGCAGGCAAAACATTTATTTTAACAAAACGAATTGAAAATCTAATAAAATTCAATATTCCAGCAGATGCTATTTTAGCGCTGACCTTTTGCAATCAAGCGGCACAGGAGATACGCGAAAGATTAAAAGATATATCAACAAAAGTTAATGTCCATACATTTCATTCGTTTTGTTATGAAATATTAAGGAAATATCACAATTTGATTAATCGTTCAAAAGATTTTATTTTAATAGACGAAGATTTAAAATTAGATATATTAATGAAATTAGCGAAATCAAAAAAAGATTCGGAAAAACTTACAAAAAAAATCAGCGATTACAAAAATGGCATAATAGACGATAATATTGAATTTAAAAAAATATTTGAAAATTACAATAATTATTTGCAAACAATAGATGCGATAGATATAGATGATTTGATTTATTATGCAGTAGAAATATTTAAAAATACTGAGAATATCAAGGCCGAACTAAACCAAAAATATAAATATTTATTAATAGATGAATATCAAGATATAAACAACAAGCAATACGAACTAATAAAATTATTGATTGACAATAATAATCCAAATTTATTTGTTATAGGCGATGCAAACCAAGCGATATACGGATTTCGCGGTGCGAATGTAAGATATATTCAAGAATTTTTACAAGATTTTCCCAAAGCGGAAATAATAAAGTTCCGCAATAGTTTCAGATGTTCAAATATTATTTTAAAAGTTGCGGGACAGATATTAGGAAAAGAAGAATTATTATACGGCCCGGACGAAGGCATAAAAATCGTGATACAAAAATGTCAGAGCGCCGGCTCGGAAGCTGAATGGATAGCGTCGCAAATAGAGAGAATGATCGGCGGTATTCGTTCTTTTTCATTTGACAGCGGAATAACAGATGGAGAGGAATACAAAGAAATTCAGGGCTTCAAAAGCTTTGCAGTATTATGCCGCACTACTGCGCAATTTGAGCAATTAAAAAAATCATTTATGAATCACGCTATACCATTTAAAATTGCCGGCGAGCAGCCGATATATTTGCAAGCGCCGTTCAAAGATTTAATATTAAAAATCAAACTGCATTTCTACAATGATAAAATAAAATTATTAAATAATAATGACAGCGAATTGCTGTCATTATTGCAATCTCAAAAAAACATTGATGAAATTTTAGATATTGAATTTAATAAATTATCAGATGAAATCAAAAAAGATTTTTATTTTGAATTTGAAACAATAAAAGAATATGGGCGCGGTTACAAAAATGATTATCCCAAATTTTTTAAAGAACTGTATTTGAATAGGTTTGGCGTAGATTTATTGAATATTCAAGCGGAACGCGTGAATTTATTAACTATGCATTCAGCCAAAGGTTTAGAATTTGACGCTGTATTTATCGCAGGCTGCGAAGACGGAATAATACCATTCAATTTATATGAAAATTATAATTCTGCTGATTTAGATGAAGAGCGCAGATTATTTTATGTCGCTATTACTCGCGCAAAACGATATTTATTTCTGAGTTATGCAGAATCGCGTAAAATTTACAATCGCGTATTTTATTTAAAGCGCAGTAGATATTTAGATAATTTAGAAAAGAAACTGCTAATTTATCGCGAAGAAAAAAGCAAGAAGCAGCGAAAAGCGGAAGATAATCAATTAACATTAAATTTATAAAATTAGACAAGGGAAAATGTATAGAATTTTTTCAAATCTGCAATGGAAGATAAAATTTAAGTTGATAGAAGTATATGGACTTTACGGACCGAGCGGCACTGGTAAGAGTCATAATGCTTTTAATATAATGCAAAAATACGATATTGATACGATAATAGACGACGGCATCTTAATTAGCAAGGGCTCGATAATAGCTGGCAGGTCCGCAAAAAAATCTCCGACAAAAATGGAAGCTGTGCGGCGCGCGATTTTTTATGACGATGCGCATCGCGACGAAATAGAAGAAGCAATAAAAAAAATCAATCCGAAAAAGATATTGATTATCGGCACATCGATGAGGATGATAGATAAAATTGTATTGCGATTAGGATTAGGGCAGCCGTGCGAATACATTAACATTTATGACATTACTACGAGCGCTGAACGCAAGAAAGCAAAATATTTTCGCACAATAGAAAATAAACATATTATACCTGTGCCGGCAGTGCAGATTAGTCAGACATTTCCCGGCGGATTAGTGGATTATATAGACCAATTTTTTTCAAAAAAAACAATATTAGAAAAATCCGTAGTTCGGCCTTCTTATAATACGATAGGAAGCATTATAATTTCGCGCAGAGTGATAACAAGATATCTAAAAATATTTTTTGAAAAATTCGATAAAGCGCAGTTAAAACAATATCAACTGATGTATGATAGAAATAATATAGATAAAGGTATGTCTTTGAAATTGTCGATAAATATAAATTACGGAGAGAATATCAATCAAGTGGCGAAGGTAATACAAAACAATTTGAAAAATTATATTGAATTTTATATTGGATTAGAAGTTACCAGAATAGATATAACAATAACAGAAATTATTGTGAAGAAAAAAAATGAATAGAAAAATAGTAATATCATATTTAATGCAAAGAATATTAGTCGGCATAATTGAAAATGACGATTATGTTGAATTTTTAGTAGAGCAGTCGAATTATAAATCGATAGCAGGCAATATTTATAAAGGCGTAATAAAAGATGTATCGCCGGCTTTGCAATGCGCATTTGTTGATATAGGTTTAAAAAAGTTCGGATTTTTACATATTAACGAAATAATCGATAGATATTCAAAAGATGAAAAATTACAAATAAAACAGCCAATCGAAAAATTATTGAAAAAAAATGATGTTGTGATGGCGCAGGTATTAAAAGAAAATTATGATGATAAAGGCCCGCAATTAACCACAAAATTCAGCATATTCGGCAGACGCTGCATATATCTGCCGACCAAAAAGCATTATGGGTTTTCCAAAAAAATAACAGACAAAAAAAAATGCGATGATATACTTGACTATTTGAAAACAACTGAATTTAACGCGGACGGTTTTATAATACGCAGCGCCGCAGAAAACGCGAGTTTTGAAGAAGTTTATGATGAATTAAAAAAATTAAAAAGCAAATATTTTAAAATATTAGAAACATTTAAAAATTGCAAACAATTAGAATTAATATATTCGCCTAATGATGTTATTGAATTATTACTTCGCGATTATTTAAACGAAGATACAGAGATTTACTGTGATTCTGAATATTATTTGAAAATATTAGAAAAGCGCTTAACAAATTTTGAAAAGTGTAAATTGATATATTCTCCGATAAAAAATGAAAGCGGCGTATTAAATATTTTTTCAGAATATCAAAAGACATTAAAAACCAAAGTGTGGCTAAAATGCGGCGGCTATATAAAGATTGAAGAAACAGAAGCGTTGACTGCGATAGATATAAATACAGGTAAAAATGTAGATTCAAAGAAATGCGAAGATACGATCTATGCTACTAATTATCAAGCGATGATAGAAATTGCGCGGCAGATAAGACTGCGCAATTTGAGTGGAATAATAATTGTAGATGTTTTGAATATGCTGCCGATTGAGAAAATAAATATATTAATAGACACCTTAAAAAATGAATTGGCAAAGGATAAAATAAAAAATATTATTTATTATACGCTGGAGACGGGCATTTTACAGATTTTGCGGCGCCGTATAAAAAAAAGCATCAGTCAGATATTATTAGAAGATTGCGAATGCTGCGGCGGCTCGGGAAAATCACATACAATCGAAACGCAAATAATCAATATAGAACAGAAAATCAGAATAGCGCTTGACACTCAAAAAAAGAAGCAAACCTTTACAATATATCTTTCAAAATATTTATTTGATAGTTTTATTAATAACAACATAAAAGATAAATGGGAAGAATTTTATAATATAAAAATTATATTGCTAAAAAACGAAAATTATTTTAAACTTCAATATGAAGTAATTGAAAAAAATTGAGGGATAAAAAAATGAGATTAATGCTGATTCGCTATCATTCGCGATATTCAAAATTTATCAAGCATTTATTAGAAGAATACAATATAGACGATTATGTGTTTACATCTGATGTTAGTTTTTTAGAGCAGCATTTTAAAGCGACAAGCGGGCATAATTTATTAAAATCTCAAGCATGGCCTGAAGGAAATGAAATTATAATCAAAGCAGTAGAAGATACGGTTTCTGATGAAATATTTGACAAGATAGTAAAATACAAAGCAGAAAATAATATTACGAATAAATTAAAAATATTGCTTGTGCCGTTGGCTAAGAATGGATAAAAAAAATTTTTTGATTTTACCGAACAGCATATACGAAGAATACCATAATCGCAGCGAACAGATTTCTATTATTTTAGCGAAAGAAGCTAAAAATGTATATCTGATAAAAATCGACAATTCAAATAAAATAGAGGCGGTATTATTTACTTTTCCGTTCAATCGGCTTTTAGAATTAAATATTATAAAAACGCAAATAGACGATAAAGTCAATTTATTGATTATTCCGGATATTAATTGCGATATTTATCAAAAATCCGAACATTATTCAAAATTACTTGAGACAATTATTCAGCATTATAATATAGATGTAGTGATAAATTCATCATTTGATTTTTTTTCTATTCCTGAAAGTGTGTTAAATAAAATTTATTATTTTTATGATATTAGCGAAGATTATTTAGAAATAGAAGACCAACCGGTAAATAAAGCATTCATCAGTCATTTTATTGAAACAGAATTATACAAAGCAGATTATAATATTACATCTTCTAAAACCTTATCTTATACATACAGACAAAAATATTGGACAGATTTTATATATTTGCCAAATACTATTGATGTAGAGTATGCTGAAGAGCCAGAATATTTGTATATAAAAGATAAATTATTTGCTAATTATAAAATAGAAAATTACAATACAAAAATTTTATCTGTTCTTGATTTACCGCTTTACGGTAGAAATTTAGATTTGATATTAAAAGCATTTATTAATGTCAAAAAAAGATTGGATTTTCCAGTAAAACTTATAATTTCCACGCAGACAAATATCATTGCGAAATATTATAATGACAAAGATATTATATTTGAAAATATTGTGAGCGACGAGCAACTGCGCGAATTATTTATAATAACAAATGTCGGAGCGGTGCCGCTTGCGCATTGTAAATACACAGACCATTCACTGCCTGTTGCATTAATAGAATACGGATTATTTCATAAGATAGTTATTTCTACACCGACAGAAGAATTGCAACATCATCATTTACCCCATATAATTTATGCGAGTCCAGAACAGCAAAAATGGGAAGATGCAATAGTTTGGGCGTTTAGTGAAAATTGGAAAAACCTTTGGGATACTTCTGTTAATTTTTATAAAACAAGTTCATTTATAACAGTAATGAATAGATTACTAATGAAAGGAAAGTGAAATAATAATGAATAAAATTGAAAAACAAAGTATTTGCGAAACAATAATAAACAATCCGAATTTTACAAATGGGCTGTATTTGATTTTTAACGACGGGCATCATATAGATTTGACGATTAATACGATAGAGGATTACACTCATTTTTTCTTTGATAAAAAACTCAAAAAATCACAGATGTTGATGAAACATCACGATACGCTATTTGAAAAGTGTTCGGTCTGCATTGCTGAAAAAGAAAAATTTTGCCGCGCTATAAGACCGTTTATTGCGTTTTTAGAAGAAATAGACAAATACAAATCGTATGAAAGAACATTAGCGCTGTATAAAAATAAAAATGATGATCTAATATATATGATAGATACTGATATTCAGCATTCATTGCGATTTCTTTCAATGTTCAGCGTTTTGAAATATTGCAGCGCCGGTCAGAAATTCGCCAAATATTTTTACGGACTTGTTCCGTTAATGGATGGCATAAGTTTTTGTAATAGATTGTATTTGAATATTTATTGGATTAACAAAGGAAACTATGAAATTATAAACAGCGAAATAGAAGCATTTAAAGAAGAGATGGATATTATGCTGACAAATTTAAAAGAAAAATTAGATATAATATGCAATAACGATGCGTATTTGAATTCAATAGTAAATTTTCATATTATAAGTTTGATTTTATCTATGGACATAGAATCAAATATGGCAAAAGCAATAGAAAATTATACAAAAAATTTTATAGCGGAGGATGAAGATGAGTGAAGCAATTAAAGGAGTAATATTGGCTGGCGGGCTCGGTTCGCGATTAGCGCCGCTGACTAATATCACTAACAAGCATTTATTACCGATTTATAATAAGCCAATGATCTATTATCCATTAACTACATTGATAAATGCTGGTATTAAAGATATTATGATTGTAACTGGCGGCAATAATGCCGGTGATTTTTTGAGATTGTTGGGAAATGGCGCAGAATTCGGATTGGAAGATTTGAATTATACTTATCAAAAAGGCGAAGGCGGTATTGCAGACGCTTTAAAACTTGTTAAACATTTTGTCGGCTCGTCAAAATTCTGCGTAATACTCGGCGACAATATAATAGAAAAATCTATAAAAAAATATGTTGAAAAATTTAAAAACCAAAAAGACGGGGCGAAGATATTATTAAAAAAAGTCGAAGATCCCGAACGCTTTGGAGTAGCAACAATTAAAGATGGAAAAGTTATAAAAATCGTGGAAAAACCTAAAAAACCGGAGAGTAATTATGCTGTGACAGGTATTTATTTTTATCATCCTGATGTATTTGAAATAATTAAGGGCTTGAAGCCGTCGCAGCGTAATGAATTAGAAATCACTGATGTTAATAATCATTATATCAGAAAAAAAACAATGTCATACGATATATTAGACGGCTGGTGGACTGATGCCGGCACATTTGAATCATTATATCGCGCGACTTATTTAGTAGCGAAAAAATGCGGCGTTACGCCTGCGAAATTAAAAAAAATCAAAGAATAATTTTTTTTTGGAGCGTGAACAAAAAAATGAAATTAATCAAAGATGTCAAAATAAAAAAATTACATTTTAATGTTGACGAACGCGGAAGATTAATAGAAATATTGCGTAATGATGATGAGATATTTCAGCAATTTGGACAGTTATATATCACAACCGCTTATCCCGGCGTAGTCAAGGGCTGGCATTATCATAAAAAGCAAGACGATTATTTTTATGTAATTAAAGGAATGGCTAAAATTGTTTTATATGACAATCGCGAAGGTTCTGAAACCAAGGGCTTAATAAATGAATTTTTTATGGGCGATTATAATCAAATGGTATTGAAGATTCCAAAAAATGTATTGCACGGTTTTAAATGTATAAGCGAAAAAGAATGTTTGATAATGAACTGTCCTACATATTCTTATAATCCAGCCGAACCAGACGAATATCGGCTACCAGCTCATACAACCGAAATACCGTATGACTGGTCACGTAAAGACGGTTAATTGATAATTAGCAGCAGCACAATTTTTTGTAAATTAACAAATATTAAACTGAATTAAGTTTAATTTGAAATATTTTTTGAAAATTATATTTTATTCGTTACAAAGATAAGTTGGGGGGCGCTGTCAGCAACTTACATTTGATTTTGTGAAGGTTGAATTAGAATAAAGAATCACTGTTTTTATTTCGTCTGCGCCTGCACCTGAAACATCGCGGATTTTTAATTTCAAACTTTTATCTATATATTTTGACCAATTGCAGTCAAAAAAATTTGCGCTGTCAACTAATAATCCGGCATTATTACTCAAAATAAAATCGCGCAGAGAATAATATTCATAAAAATGTTTGCGCGAGCAAAATAATATTGGCTTTTTATAATAAACGGCATTAGCGACTGTTGAATATCCAGGTTTTGTAATTACAATATCAGTAGATAAAATCAAATCTGCAAAATTATATTCATCATTAATTTTTATCAAATTCTCAGATTTTATCGGAATATCATCTTTTGTTAGAAATACTGCGTTAGTATTATTTTTTAAATTATGCCAATTTATTATTTTATTGTCAAAATTGCCGAAATAAATAAATGCAGTGATTTTATTTTTGATATTATATTTTTCGTATAATTCGGATTTTATATTTTTGCTTGGACTTGTGATTAATCCGAAATTATATTTTTGTTTGATATAATCATTTTCTATCGCTAAGCCCGGACACATTTGCGCAGTTGCACAAGAATATTCATATTTTATTGCGGATATGAGCGTTGAATATTTTTTTGTAAATACTTTCGGAAAATTAGAATATATATCATACCAAGTAAAATTACTAATTAGAAAACGCGGAATATTCAATTCCGCGCCTAATTTTAACGGATATGACGCAGCATCAGCCAGAATAAAATCAATATTATTGTCAATTAAAAATTTTTTTTCTGATGAGTAATTTTTTTCATTTTGCAATTGCACGATTTCCGCAGTTTGCAGAGTTTTTTCAATATCAATATCAACAAAAGATTTTTGAATGCAGCCAACATCAAAAGCGGCTGGTATTACTTTATATTTTCTATTTTCAGTAGATAATTCATATTCAAATTTTTTTAATGCTATATCAGATTTAATGAATATATTAAAATCTTTTATTAGTTTTTTTATGATAATTATCGCTCTTGCAAAATGTCCAAATCCGTGCGAACTAATATAAAACGCAATATTTTTCTTTTTAGTTTTCATATTTTTTAGAATAAATATTTAATACAAAAATCAAGCCGCAGACAATAAAAATTATTAGTCCTAAAAATCCATAACGAATATAATACGGACGATAATAAAATTCAATTGTTTGCGCGCCTTTATAACAATACACGCCTCGAAATATATTATTTAATTTTAATAAGAAGGCGCCTTTACCATCTAATTTTACTTGCCAGCCCGGATAATAAATTTCACTTGTGAATAATACCGCATCTGTATTGATTTCTACATTTAAAATAATACTGTTGAAATTGTATTTAATAGATTTAATAGTATTTTGTGTGCCATAGCGTTGCAGCGGCGATATTTCTGCGTTATTAACAATTACTGTATTGAAATAATCAATCTGCTGATTTTTCAATAATTCTAATGAATTATGCAGATTATCTTCGCAGCGCCAATCGTAATAAAATCTAAATCGCTCAACGAATGTATTTTTTTTATAGAGATTATCTGCGATTTTTGTAAATTTATCATTATCGGAAATATTGTAATTGTAATAATATTTGACATTCAATAAATCAAGCAATGGCGAATTATAATTATCTATTTTTTGTATGCCAAACCAACTTTTATAACTTTCGGTTATATAATTTTTTCTATTATCTACGCCGATCGCAAGATAATCGCAGATTGTTTTTAATTGTGTAGGCGTGTAAGAAATAGCGGTAGATATATTATTAATATTATATTTCGGCATTTCTATTAAATGTTCAAAACTTAATAATCTAAAATATTCATTATCTTTTTTTAATTCTTTTATTAGCGCATTATTCGAAAAATCAATATTAGTGCCGCGATAATCAATGTAATATGTATTAAAAATAAATGTTTCGTAAAACACAACTGACAATATAAGTAATAACATTGTTTTTTTGTTGAAATCGCGCCAGTCTAAAAAAAAGTTGGAATATAGAACCAGCACAACTGCTAAATGTTTGAGTTTGAAATGAAATGTTTGATATTTTAGCGCAATATTAGGAATATCAAAAAATTTAGTTATTAATGATACGACCGTATTTGGCGGAATATAATATAGAATTAAAATGATTAATGAAAAAACAAAAATAATTATAAGATGTTTTCTAAATTGTTTGAAATCAGAAGAATCTATTATTGTTTGTAAAATATTAGCAGTTAGCAATGTCCAACCGAACAGCGAAATAAATAACGCTCTGCTCGGAGCGCGTAATTTACTGAACGGCACGATAATATTAATTATATAGCGATAGAAAGGGCTGTATTTTCCTAATGCTAAAAATAGTCCTAACAAAACCAAAAATCCGCAAAATAAAATTTCAATTTTTAATTGTTTATCGCCGACGTTAAATATTTTGTTTACAAAAATTAGTAAAAATATCGGCAGTATTCCGACATAAGCGTAGAGTTCAAAATAATTTTGAGCGCCCCAGAAATTGCCGTCAGTATGCGAACCGTAAAAATACGGCAGAAGCATAGTAATTAAATTTTTAAAAGGAAAAGATAAAAACGTCGAATATTCAAAAGATTTGCCGCGAATCGAATAAGGTAGAAATTCTAAAAGCGGCAGAATCTGAATTATTGTTAGACAAAAAAATAAAAAATAATAACCGCTGAATCTTAAAAATAAATTTTTTAAATTTATTTGCTTTGAAATTAGAAATTTTATAGAAAACAAAAAAATCAAGATATGCGTATAAAAAATGATTTCAGGCGCGCCTGTAAAAAATTGCAGAGCGGCAGGAATTACCACAGCCCAAAATATTATAAGATTAGCGGTTTTCAATGCAATAATATAACAATACAAAATCAGTGGAGTATAGGAAAACGCCATAATATAACTATATTGTCCGACCCAGTAACGCATAATCATATAACCAGAATATGACCAAATTAACGATGCGATTAAACATACAATTTTTTCAAATTCCAGAAATCGCAAAAATAGATACATCAATAATGGCGTGATGATATAATGAAAAATCATTATAAAAGTAATATATTTTTGCGGCGAGATAAAAAATAATAAATAAGTAAATGGATAGAATATTGCCGGCTGATATTGCGCGGCAAACGGCAGTCCAGCCATTTCAGTCGGTGACCATAATGGAAATTCACGGTTTTTTAGCGCTTTGTGTATTTGAGTATTCCAATTGAGAAATTCTAAAACATCATTGTAGCCGGGCAGTTTATTATCTTTTATTGACGGCAAAAAAAGAACAATAGTCCCTATTACTATGGCTATTAAAAAAATTTCAAAAATATTTTTGTAAATATATTCGCAAAAATTTTTCATAAATTTCTATAAAATACGAAATTATTAAAGCAAATAATTTAAAAATATTTTTTTAATATGTCAATTAAATAATAAATAAAAAATGTATAGTTTTATTCTTGACTTAGATTATTTTTATAATAATATTGAAGCGATAAAAATGAAATTGAATAAGGTGTAAAATGAATATAAATTTTTTTGATGAAAATAAAAACAACGTGCGGTTATACCTTTCATCATTTATAAAAAATTTAAAAGACTATAATGAAAAAGAAAAATTAAAAAATTATTTTGATAGATTATTAGTGCTTGAAGAAGAGTATAGAAAATACGAAAACGAATGGATTGATGATGCGGAATATAATTGTGATTATGATGAAAATTGTCGAATAGATGATGAAATAGATGATGAAGTAGAATATGAAATAGATAAAGAACATCCATATTATCAAGCGCAGCAGAAACTATTGGATCTTCACAATGAAATAATCAAAAAAGAAATTGAAAACGTTGTGAAAGATGATGAAATTCATTTTATAATAAAAAACATTTTATTAGCGGAAATAATGAGTAATATAGACGAAGAAGTTGCAATTGATTACTATAAATATTTATTTGATTTTGTTTATATTAATGCGAATAAATTATTAATAAGCAGAAGAATGATTGATTTAATATATATTTTAGCGGAGAATAATTTAGACGCTTCGCCTTATAATGATAAAAAGAAAGTAATGAAATATGAAGAATATTTGCATTCGCTAATTGCTCACGCACTTAATGATGATATTAGCGATGCAAATGTATATATGTTGGTTGGTTTAATTTATGATTTATTGGGTGATGTAAATAATGCTATTGCTTATCTTAATTTAGCAAAAAGACATATAGGTTATGTCATAATAGATGTATATAAAAAAATGTTGTTTATTTCAAAAAATATAAAGAGAAAATCTGTTGAATATATTATAGAATATATAGAGACGCTCACTTCATTCAAAACAACGAAAAAATTAACATATGAAAATTTAAATTTAATAATAATGAGAAAAAACGAATATTTTTATGATTTTTTATCAAATAAAAAAATCGACCAATTAAAAAAATATATGGATACTGACAATATTTTTCCAGAAACAATTTATTATTTAATATTTTTAGTCAATTTCTATTTTGAAAAGAAAAATTATGATTTAGTGGAAAAATATTGTGAAAAGATATTAGGTTATATTTCAAATTATTTTGAAGATTTATTTTACACGTTAGGCGCTATTTATGAAGAACAAAAAGATTTTCGAAAAGCATTTGATAATTATATGTGGATTTATGATGAAAAAGAAATGGAAGAAATAGTTAAGGGCTTTAATATGAATAACGCTGCCGAAGATGATGAGGAAGAAAATTAGAATTTTTTAAGATACATTTATTTTATCAAAATATGTTTTTGACTGTCAGCCGAATATTTTTATTATTTTTATTAAGTATTATTTTTTATTTTTGCGCAGTTTATCAAATAGAAAAATATTTTGGATTGGCGCTCAATACCTTTGATTTGGGCTATTTTCAAAATCTGCTGTTTAATTCGATAAATGGCGATTATTTTTTTACTTCGCTTTATCATTGGAACGAACTGCCTAATGCAAATTTTAATTCCATCGGCGACCATTTGTTTTTGTTATTACCGTTATTCTTGCCTATATGTTTTTTTTCTATTAATCCGCTTATCTTAAATTTTGTCCATATTTTTTTGATGTTAACTGCGATTTATCTTGTATTTGAAATTGCCTATGCGATATTCAAAGATTACAAAATCGCTTTTTTAATTACGGCATTATCTTTATTCAATAATTATTTTTTGTATATTATCGCTGGCGAATTTCATTTTGAATATTATTTTATTATTATTTTTTTAAGCGCAATGTTTTTTCTTATAAAAAAAAAATATAAATTATCTTACATTTTATTTGCGATGATGATGCTTATTAAAGAAACAATGCTGCCCGCTGTGTTTTTGATTTTTATTGTTTTATTTTTAAAAACATCTCGCAAGATATTTTTGTTTTTTAGTTTGATTTCTCTGATATATTTTTTTATCGGAGTTTTTTATATAATGCCAAAATTCAGAAATGACGCTGAAACTTTAAAACCAGAATACACTCGGCGTTATTCTGATTTAATAGAAAATCCAGACAATAATTTAATTTTAGAGATTTTACAAAATCCACAAAAACTATTAAAAAAAATTTTATCTTCGGAAAATTTAAAATATTATTCTGAACAATATAAAAAATTTTTGTTTTTGCCGATTTTCAGCATAATCAATTATTGCGCTGTTCCAACAATATTAATAAACGCTTTAAGTTCATCTGAATTTCAAAAAAATGCTGTATATCATTATGATGCCGAAGTATTAGTTATTTTGATTACCGCATTTATTTTTATAATTTACAAATTTCAAATAATTGTCAAATCTAAAAAAATTGTTTGGCTGATATTATTGCCGCTAATCATAATAAATATCTATTTTTCTCTGCAAAATAATCCGTGGACTGCGCCGAAATATCATTTTGCTACTAAAAAAAAATTATCGCCGCGCTATTTCCAAGAAATAAAAAAAATACCTGAAAGCGCGGCTGTAGCAGTTGACGAACGCAGCGGCGTTTATTTTGCATATAAAAAAAAAATAGAATATCTGGATTATTCAAAAAATGCAGATATTTCAGCAGACTATATTGTTTTTTATTATGAAAATAACAAGACTCCAAATTATTACGAATATTATTATAAAATCTTAACTTCGTCCAAATATAAAATATATTATCAATCAAATGATTTTTATATTTTACAAAAAAAATAATTCTCTTAAAATTCAACATTAAAAATTCAATTTTTTTTTAACTTGTAAAATTTAAAAAAATTAATATTATAAAGATACAAAATTTAGTAAAGCGAGGTAATAGAAATGAAAATATTAATTTATGATACAACTTTGCGCGATGGCAGTCAAGGCGAATATGTTTCTTTTACAAAAGAAGATAAAGTTCGCGTTGCTCAATTATTAGACGAATTAGGAATCCATTATATTGAAGGCGGCTGGCCCGGTAGTAATCCAAAAGATATGGAATTCTTTCAAGAGATAAGAAAAGTAAAACTTAAAAACACTAAAATAGCGGCGTTTGGCAGCACTGCTCACCCAAAAAACAAAGATGTGAGCGAAGACAAAAATTTAATTGAATTGATAAATAGCAAAACGCCGGTAATTACAATATTTGGTAAATCTTGGGATTTTCATGTTACGCACGCTTTGAAAATAGGACTTGATGATAATTTGAAATTAATCGAAAATTCTGTGCGATTTTTAAAAAGTCATAAACGCGAAGTAATATTCGATGCCGAACATTTTTTTGACGGATATGTTAATAATCCAGAATATGCCTTGAAGGCATTATATGCCGCGGCAGAAGGCGGCGCGGATTCTATTTGTTTATGCGAGACAAATGGCGGAATGCTGCCTCATCAAATATTTGAAATTGTAAAAATCGTAACAGCAAAAATAAATTTGCCTATTGGCATCCACTGCCATAATGATTCCGGCTGCGGCGTGGCAAATACTATTGAAGCGGTACGAGCGGGCGCTACTGCTGTGCAAGGCACAATGAACGGATTAGGTGAGCGCTGCGGAAACGCTAATCTATGCTCAATTATCCCTAATCTTAAATATAAATTAAATTTGAATTGCATTAATCCGAATAATTTAAAAAAACTAACGCATATTTCTCGCGAAATAAGCGAACTCGCTAATTTAGCGCACGATGAAAGACAGCCGTATGTGGGCAACAGCGCTTTTGCTCATAAAGCGGGCATTCATGTCAGCGCAATTGAAAAGAACAGCAAAACATACGAACATATAGATCCAGAACTTGTCGGCAATCACCGAAGAGTATTGGTCTCTGAATTATCGGGACGCAGTAATGTCGCATATAAACTTAAAGAATTAAATATCGATTGCGATAACGAAACAATCAAACCAATTGTTCAAGAAATTAAAAAACTCGAAAATGCCGGCTATCAATTTGAAAGCGCTGAAGCGTCATTTGAATTGCTAATTTTAAAAGCGCTCGGCAAATGCAAAAATTATTTTAATATTGTTGGTTTTCGCGCTATTAATGAACAAATCGAAAATGTTATAAGATGCGAAGCATCAATAAAAGTAATGGTCGGCGAGCGGATCGAACATACTGTTGCTGACGGCAATGGCCCTGTAAATGCGCTTGATAATGCTTTACGCAAAGCTCTTGTGCTATTTTATCCAGAACTTAAAAATGTCGAACTTGCCGATTATAAAGTGCGAGTATTAGCAGGCGAAGCGGGCACCGAAGCGATGGTGCGCGTATTGATTGAATCGCGCGATATAGATAATAACTGGGGCACAGTCGGAGTATCGTCGAATATTGTAGAAGCGAGTTTAATTGCGTTAGTGGACAGTTATAATTACTATCTTCATAAATTTGCCAAAAAAACTAAAAAGCAACATTAATTATTTTTTCATCATTCGGCAATTTAAAAATTTTAAATTGCCGAATGATGAATTTGGTCTACATAATTTATCTCAAACTTTCAATCAGCCAGTCGAAATATTTTTTTGAGCCGTTGATAATTTCCAATGCAATTATTTCAGGCGTGTCATAACTGTGATTTTCTTTGATACATTTTTCAAGCGCAGAGTATTTATCTTCTGTTGTCTTGAAGACGCAGTAATATTCATTTGATTCATCGATTTTTCCTTGCCACCAATATATGCTCGTTATTTCTTTTGAAATTTGCGAGCACGCCGCTAATTTTTTTTCGATTACAGTTTTGCATAATTTTTTCGCCGCTTCTAAATTGTCAATTGTTGTTATTACTTGATAAAATCGCATAATTGTATTTTGCCTCCTTTTATTTATAAAAATAATATTTTAATTATGCTGCGTAAAATCTAAAATTATTTCGTTACCAGCAAAATCGCGCACTAAAATTTTTTTGTAATTTGCGCGACTTTTTATTTTTATCTTACCTGATGTTGTTAGTTTATTATGTAAAAATAAATCATAACTCATATCCGCTACTTTATTATAAATTTTGTCAATAAATATGCTGTTTTTATTAATCATACAACTTGTCAAATATTTTTCTCTAGCTTTTTTATCAATTGCAATTATCTCTACTACGGAATAATCGTCATTATAAACCAAAATATTTTTATCTAATTTTATTTGAGGCGGCTGATTGTCAAATAATATTGGAATATCTATTGATTGCGTTGAACTATCGTCAAATAAAACAGAACATTTTAGAATATTTATGCCGTATAATAGTATATTTTGCGGGATTCGAATATCATTTAAAGAAATATAATATTTATTAATATTTTCAGCAATATATTCTTGATTAGTGTTACTGAATTTTATTTTTGAAATTTTTGCCGTTGGCAAAAATGTATATTGCGTCAAAAGCGGAGCATTTATAATTTTATTTTGTTTAATATCAAATGCCAAATAATTTTCATTTTCAGGCAAATATATAGGCAGTAGTTTGTCTTTAAAATTTTCAGGAATAATATTATACATTCTGCGCTCGAATAATTTTTTTAATTTTTCAATGCTTTCAGCAGCGCTGACTTTTTCAGTTTTTTCTAATATTAAAAAATTATCAGATAAATATTTTATGTAATATTGATTTGTTTCAATTAACCAAAGTATTTTTTTCATTAAATATAATTCTAATATTTTTTTGTTTTTTACAGGCGCCATTAAAAACCATTCATTTTCTGAAAAATCAAGAAGAATAATATCTTCTTGAATATTTTCAATATGCGGCATTCTCACTATCTCGCGAAAACTAATATAAAAATGAAAGCGTGTAGTGGTGAATACAGATTGTTTTTCGGAAATTAACAAAAGTATTTTTTTTAATTCTTGATTATTTTCAGTATTAAATTTTTTTGAGTGATCTGTTTTATAAAATTTGTAATAGCCGTTAATTGCTAAATTAAAAATAAAAACAAAAAATAAAAAAGTATTTAACGCTTTGAAATTTTTAATTTTTGCAAGAGCAGCGACAAACGCTAAAAATATTATGGGCAAACAAACTGAAAAATAATAAAAATTAATATTGAACGCTGCATCTTTGCCAGTTATTGTTAATATAAAATAAAAAAACAAAATAATAATAAATTTTTTAAAATCTAAAAGTATAATGAATGCCGTTGGAATTAATAATTCTATAAGAAAAAAAATTTTTTTTTCAGATATTAATTTCTCAAAAAAATTTGATTGATGTAATTGCATCTGCGGATTTTTCAATATTTCAGAATATATCAGAAAATATTTATCGCATTGATGACCTAATGACGGCATTATTATAAAAGTGATTATTAGAAAACCAACACATACAAAAAATAATAAAAAAGCCGCGATTTTTTTATGTTTTGTAAAAAGCATACTATATAAAACTAAAATTCCGGCAAACACAAAATTTGTTTCTTTTGCGAGACAAAACAAAATAAGCGAAATAATCATTATTTTTTTATTGTTTTGTTTTAATGAAACAAAATATAAAAATATAAGGAAGACAGCGTAAGTCCCTTCGTCAGCAGTAAATAAAATATTTCTAAAATAAGGATTTAGTAAATAAATAAATACTATAAGCATAGGAGTTGTGAAATTTTTAAAAATTAGTGAGCAGTATTTGTAAAGAAAAAAAACTGAAAAAACAAGCAAAAATAATAAAATTAGATAAGGAGATAATTGCCAATTAGTAATAATAAAAGCTGGAGCGGTAATTAATTTAACCCACGAAAAATGTTCGCGCAGTGAATTAATGTCTAAATAAGATAAATAAAATTTTCCTTGATAAATTATATTATACAATTGCGAAAATATTGTTGCGCCGTCTGTATCATAAATTAGATAATTTTTGTATTGATAGAAAAAAAAACAAAAATTTATAAATATGCCAAATACAATAATAAAAAAAATAATTTTGGTTTTGAAAATTTTTGATGACATTATTTCAAATCAAATTTTTTTATTTTAATATAATTAAGCAGAGTAGAAAAATTAAAATTTAAAAGAAGATTTCTATCAATATAAGAATAGATATAACACGCTTGGCAATTTAATCGCGTGAGCTTTTGAAATGCTTTTTCAAAACCTAATTCGTGGACATTTATATCTACATAATCGTTCCAGAAATTACAGCAAGGATACAACCTGCCGTCGCTATCAATAAAGCATACATAATCGCCGTGATAGCATTTTGGAAAATTGAGATTTTCTGATAATTTGTTTTTTGAAACTCTGATTTTTTCTAATGGCAAACTCCATTCTTTTGCAATCTTATAGGCATTAATAGAAAATTGTATCGGATAATCTTTTTTTTTGTAATCTATAATTATATCCAATAATTTAAAATATTTTTCAGTATCATAATTGAAATAATCATAATTTTTATTTTCTGTTAATGGCTTAAATTTGAACGACGGACAAAAATTCAATAATATATTTTTAGATTTGACAAATTCCATTAAAAAATTAATGTCGTCTATAGTTGTGTCATTAGTAATCACAGCATTGATTCTTGTCGGTATTTTTTCTGATTTGCAAATATCTATACCTTCAACTATTTTTTCAAATGTATCAGTTCCGCGATTTTTGTCATTTATAAATTTTGAACCATCTAAACTTATACAAATACTGTCAAGCATTTTAATAGTATCAATATGTTTTGGAATTAATATGGCATTAGTTAATAAATCTGTATTCAAATTTAAGGATTTTGCAGTTTCTACAAGTATCTTTATGTCTTTTCTTAATAATGGCTCACCACCCTGCAACTGCAAAAATATGCAGCCCATTTTTTTTATCGTTTTTAAAATATCAATTAATTCATCGGTTGTAAATTCTCGAAAATTTTTACGATTATAATATTCGCCATAGCAGTAATCGCATTTCAAATTACATTTATTGGTAACCGCGATAAATACATTTAAGGGAAATCTTTTGTTTAATGTTTTTTTTAATGCTAATTTGACAAATGCTTTACTTAAATTATATAAAGTAGCCATTTTTTTATAATTAAATAAAATTTATATGCTCGACGTATTCGGGATTTTTCAATTGCCACAAGTAATTATTAATGCTGTTATTTCTGCAAGTAGGTCTGCATATATTGTTTTTTAAATATTCAAAATCATCATTTATTTTTTGGAATATTTTTTTACGATTTTCGCTAAGCCATATTTCTTTAAATGAATTTTTATAAATATTTCCTAATATGTATTCTTGATAATTATAGAGTGATTCGCAAAAATAAATATTTCCATCTTCTCTTAAATGTGTTATAAAATTTGGGCCGTAACATTTTTGGTAATCGCGCTGTTTGGTAGATGTTTTTTCAAATGATTTTTTTCTGAATATAATATTGAATTTTTCAGTTTGAAGTTTTTTTAATTCGCAATTTAAATATTCGATAAATTCTGTTGTAATTAAATCAACAGTGCAGTTGTTTGAACTTGAATAATGTTGATTATATGGTTTTATGCTGTAATAATCAACTCCTATATCTTTTAAAATTTTAGCGAGCATTAATACTTCATCTTTATTTTGATTTATTAATAAAAATTGTGTGCCGATTGTTACATTTAATTTTTTATCATTTTTGGATTTAACTGCATATTCTAAATTTTTCAAGACAATATCAAAATCAGATTCTTTTGTATTATGGATTAAAGCGTATGTTTTTTTTGAACCTGCATCAATACTTGCTCGCAACCAAACAAGGTAATGTAGAGATTCTTTTATTTTTTCTGGCGTGTATAATACCATATTTGTATTTATTGCAGTATCAATTTTTTTTGACGCTGTATAATTTAAAATTTTCATAATATCTTTGTGTATCATCGGCTCGCCTGTGCCCGCATATAAAATACTTTTAACCTTACAATCCGCAAATTCATCGAGCAATTTCAATAATCTATCAGTAGCAAATAAATTTTTAGTTTGTTTTAGACAAAAATCAAGCGCGCAAAATATGCAGGCATGATTGCAAAAATTAGAAAGCGAAATTTCTATATAAATCGGAAAAACCGAAAATTCATTAGTAAGCCAATCGCTTACACGCTTCGGATGATAATATAATTTATTTCCATCAAAATTGAACTTCATAAATCAAAATATTAATTATTAATAAATATAATTCAAGTTGAATTTTAAATGCTTTGCCGTACACAACCAAAAAATTCCATTAATATATCAGGCATCTATAATGTCCTAAAAAAAATAGCCAAAAAAATAATTTAGGTCTTTTCCATTTTTTAATAAAGAAAGATTGTGGAAATATGGCAAACTTTTTTAAAGTTTACCAGATTACCACAATCCAAAGAGAACAAAAAAATGACTTAATTGCCGACGCTGTGAATAAAACAGAATAATAATAATTTCCGTATCAAGTTTGTGCAGCAGATATTACATATATTAAATTAAGTCAGGGCTTTTGTTATTTAGTTGTTATTATGGATATTTGCAGCAGAAAAATTTTAAGTTATAAAATTTTTCTGCTGCAAATATCTTTAACATTTAACCCGCCAAAACTTGATTTGTCTAATTATTTTTAACTTGTTCATTTGTTTAAAAAAAACAGTGGCATTTAATAAAAAATAATAATGCGTAATAATTATTGCAGCGCTAATTTATTTTTTAATTCTGCAAGAGAATATTTACCTTCTCTAATAATTTTAAAATTATTTTGTTCATCGAATTCTATTAAGGTATTGAGGCAGCCGTTATTATGATCATAAACGATAATGGCTTCAACTTTATTTTCAAATGTTTTTATAGCCGTCGCTGTATCAATAATTTCTTTTTCGCCGGATAGATTTGCCGATGTTGAAGCGAGCGGCATTAAAATATTATCAGCTAAAAATTCATTGAAAATAGAAGAACATACTAATCCTATTGTAGATTTGCCGGCTGTAACAAAATCTTTGATTGCCGGTTTTTTAGGAACAATTATCCCAATAAAATCAGGCCAATATTCGTTTATTATTTTTGAAGCGGTATCCGGAATACAAGCGTAATTATATGCGGTGTTTTTGTTTGCGATAATGGATAATGGCTTGCCGCAATCGCGCTGTTTGAGTTCATAGATTTTTGAAACAGCAGCGTTATTTGTTGCATCGCAAGCCAATCCATATACGCCACCAGATGGCCAGAGAATTATTCCGGCATTTAAAATAATTTCATTTAAAATTCTGGCAGTCTGACTATTTAATTCATTCAGTATAAGCACTATTTCTTTTTGCCCTTTCCTGCAGGGGCTGATTTTTTTGATAATTCTTCTGTTAATTTTTCTTTTTCTGCTGTGAGTTCTTCAACCTGCTTTTGCAATTCTTCTTTTTCTGTTGTTAATGTGTTGACCTGTTCTGTTAATTCTTCAAATTTACTTTTTGCTTCTGCGCTTTCTTTTTTTAGGTCTGCCATCGTCTTTTGTAATTCTGCTAATTGTTCCTGCGCTTGCGTTGCTTGCTCTTCGGCAGCTTGCTTCTGCTGGAAGAAAAAGCCGGCCGCACCTAAACTTACAATTAAAAGAACAACTGCAACTATTAATCCTACCTTCATACAAATTCACTCCTTAAAATATTCAAAAAATATAATCGTAAATTTTACGCCAAAACAAAAAAATAGTCAAGATTTTTTTATAAAGTAATTTTGATAAATTGATAAAACCCAAAGTTGCGCGGTTTTAAAAAATTGACAATTCATTTGTTAATAATAACGTAAATTAAACGCTTAAAATTAAAAATAAAATGCACAAAATCGGATAAAATACAGGTTTTTTTCAATTTTTTTAAGTTGAAAAATTTATCTGCACTAATCCGTTTTCATTTCTATTATACTCGTATTCAAATTTTTGTAAAATATTTTATGTGTTCCTTACTTTTATTCAGGTCCTTTTATTTTTCTTTCCATAATTTTTTAATCTTTATATTTTTTTGGATTTATTAACCGTAACATTATCTTCCATAAAGGGATACTATGTTTGGGATATTTCTCAAACAAAACAAAAAGAGGCGTTGAATTTTTTATGACTTTAAAATATAATTATTAACTTTATGTTTAAAAATTTAATGAAATAACGCAGAAAAGAAAAATGAAAAAGATACCTTGGGCAATACCTGATATAGGCGAAGACGAATTTAATGAAGTGAAAAAACTTTTTGATATTAATTGGCTTTCTATGGGCCCGCAAACAGCAAAATTTGAAGAAGCAATGAAAGCATATGTCAATCGCAAATATGCATTAGCAGTAAATAATGGGACAACTGCATTAGACATAGCATTTAAAGTTTTGGGGATAAAACCCGGAGACGAAATTATTTTGCCGGCGATGACATATATTGCAACGGGCAGTATGGTATTAAATCAAGGCGCTGTACCAGTATATGCCGATATTGATAGATATACATTTACAATTATGCCGGAAGCAATTGAAAAATGTATAACATCAAAAACAAAAGCAGTACTGACAATGGATTATGGCGGAAATTCTTGCGATTATGATATAATCGAAAAAATATGCCGAAAACACGGATTATATTTGATTGTTGATGCCGCGCAGTCACTTGGCGGTTATTATAAAAATAAACCTCTTGGCAGTTTTGGCGATATTGCCACTATGAGTTTTCATTCTGCGAAGGTTATGACAACAATAGAAGGCGGTATGATATTTACTGATAATGATAATTACGCAGAAAAAATTATGATAATGCGTAATCAGGGCGAAGATCCGCGCGAAAAATATAAGCATATTATGTTGGGATATAATGCGCGATTAACAGATATGCAAGCTGCTATTGGATTAGCGCAATTTTCTAAAATTAAAAAATATCTTACACGCAGAGCTGAAATTGCCCAGAAGTATATTAAAGCATTTTCACAAACTGGAAAAATCCAAACTATAAAGATTGAAAAAGATAATAAAATGGCGTGGTTTTTATTTCCGATATTAGTAGAAAATCGCGATGAGATAGATAAAAAAATTAATGAGTTTGGCGTAGATACTCGACGCTGTTATCATTTGCCATTATATAAACATCCTATGTTTTCTGAATATTCAGATGCTTATTGCGAAAATGCCGAGTATATTTCGGCAAGAGTGATAAATTTACCTATTTTTCCGAAATTAACTGATAAAAATATTGATTTTATAATTGAAGCAGTTGCAAATGCGATAAAATAATAAAAATGTGAGTATGTGCGCAGATTCGCATATACTTTTAAAAATTACAAAATATGGATATAAAAAATGAAAAGATTATTAATTACCGGCTCAGAAGGTTTTATTGGCACGCATTTAAAAAAACATTTTGAAGGCAAATACGAAATTTTAGGATTAGATTGTAAAATATCAATATTTCACGATGTCAGATATTTGAATTATATAAGTAAATTTGTTCAAGATTTTAATCCAAATATTATAATACATTTAGCTGCCAATCCAGATGTAAGTATAAGCACTGTATATCCGCAAGAAGATTTATTGTTAAATGTCAGCGGCACTCTAAATATGTTAGAATTAGCGCGGAAAATTCAGCCAGAATTATTTATTTTTTCATCTTCTGCTTGCGTATATGGCGCATCAGACAAAAAATTTCTTGATGAAAACAGCGAAATCAAACCACATTCGCAATACGGAGTGGGGAAATTTGCCGCTGAAGAATATTGTAGATTATATTACAGAAATTATAAAATTCCAACTGTGGTATTTCGGCAATTCAATATATACGGTGCAGGTCAAAATTTTAATTTTGCTATTCCAAATATGATTAGAAGAATTAAATATTGCAGTGAAAAAAAATTGATGTTATACGGCTCATCAGAAGACACGCGCGATTTTACTAATGTCAAAGATTTATGTGCTGTTTATGAAGAAATTATCAAAGTCAAGCCAGCAGGTGAAACATTCAATGTCGGCAGCGGTATAGAATATTCTATTTATGAAATTGCTCAAAAGATTAATAGACTAACTGGAAAAAATTTAGAATTATATTACGATAATAAAATATTATCTGGTAAAATAACAAAAATCGCAGCAAATAATAAAAAATTATTAAATGCAATTTTATGGTCTCCAAAAATTTCTATTGACGATGGATTAAAAGAACTTGTGGAATTAATTTAATAATAAATGAGAAAAAATAATGCTTAGTGTAATTATTCCAACGCTTAACGAAGAAAAAAATTTAGAAATTTTATTGCCAATAATAAAAAAATATTGCGATGAAATTGTTATTGTAGATGACGGCAGCATTGATAATACTATTGAAATTGCAAAAAAATATAATGCTAAAATTATTTGCAGAACAAAAAATTTAGGCGTTGGTTCAGCAGTTGTAGAAGGCGCAAGAGCCGCAGCGTATAATATAGTAGCAATAGTTGACGGCGATTTAAGCCATCCTTGCGAAGTGTTAAAAGCATCATATCTCATAGAAAACAATCTTGTCGACATTGTAAAATTTTCACGATTTATTTCTGGCGGCGGAATGCAAAACAAATTGCGCTGGCACTTACAAGGTATATATAATCGCATAATAAATATTCTTGCAGGCACGCGTGTATCTGATTTTACAGGCGGCTTCTTAATAGCAAAAAAAGAATGTTTTATGTATGAAACAACTGCAAGACACGGCGAATGGATAATTGAATTTTTATATTATAATCGCAATAAAAAAATTTGTGAAATTCCATATACCTACAATACTCGAAAATATGGCAAATCTAAATTTAGCGGCAAAAAAGACATTTACCGAATAATTAGATATATTTATTTTATCTTTTACTATCATTTCAAAATAACTTTAAAATGAAAAAAATCCTGCTTTTAAATCCGCCGATATTCAACAAAAAAAAATTTATACGTTCTGGTTATTGTAATTCAATATCAAAAGGTGGATATTATTGGCAGCCAATAGATTTAGCGGCGCAAAGCGGCATACTAAAAAATAATTTTGAAATTGAAATATTAGACGCTACAGCCGAAGGATTAGACGAAAAAAAAACTATAAAAATTATTTGCGATAAATACCCTGATATAAAAAATCTTTTTTTTATTACAAGTTTAGCTTCAAAAGATTATGATTTCGATTTTATTCAAAAACTTAATAATATAATTAATTATGAAAAAATTTTAGTAAGCGCCGGCTATCTTTTATTTGATAATAGTTCCGCATTTAGATATGTTGATGGCGTGTTATTAGATTATACATCTTATGAAACTCTGATTTTTTTTAGCAATGGAAAAAATGAAAAATATAATACTATTTCTACAAATAATAATACAATCAATATAAATTATGCCAATAAAACCGCAGCTTCATTTTTTGAATACGGCGTGCCGCTGCATAAAAAATTTCCGCTTAATAAATATTATATGCCGAATTCTAAAAAACTTCCAATGGTTAATATTATTACAAATTTAGGTTGTCCATATAAATGCGATTTCTGCACTTGGTCTAATTTAAAATATAGACAAAGAAAGATTAATAATGTAATTGCAGAATTAAAATATCTAAATGAAAATAATATTTATGAAATTATGTTTATTGACCCGACATTTGGCGCAAATAAAAAATATACTTTTGAATTATTGAATGCTATTATAAAAGAAAAAATTAAAATTGGTTATAGTATCGAATGTCGGATAAATTTGATTGATGAAGAATTTGTCAACTTATTACACAAAACAGGTTGTCATAGTATCACATTTGGGCTCGAATCAGGCAATGATGAAATTTTAAAAAATATTGGAAAGGGCTTTACAGTTAATGATATAAAACAAGCGTTTCAATTATGTCATAAATACAAAATTAAACCAACAGGACATTTTATTATAGGCCTGCCGGGAGAAACAAAAAAAACAGTAGCAAATACAATAAAATTAGCAAAAGAAATAGATTGCGATTATGCTTCATTTAATATTTTTATGCCGCTGCCCGGCACTGAAATTTACAAAAAAAATAATTGCAAACTCAATACTTGCGGCGATACAGAAAAACCTATAATAAATTTAACAAATTTATCAGACAAAGAAATATATGATTTGTCTCGGACAGCATTCAAATCATTTTATCTAAGACCATCGTATATTTTAAAAAGAATAATTTGTTTGATGAATCTCACACAATTAAAAATACTTTTTAAAGAAGCGCTATTTTTTTTAAAAAGAATTCTAATGGATCATTAGTATTTTAGCATTATTTCAAAAAAATACTATTTTTTAAAATTTGTTTTTTATAAAAAAATATTGACTTTTTTTTACTTTATTTTAATGTAATTATAGAAAATATTATTTTTTTAGGAGGAAAAAGTTATGAAAAAGGTTTTAGTTATGTTTTTTTGGTTGTCTTTATTTTTAGTGGTGTTGGGGAAGATTGACATTTTATCAGCAAAAGACAAATATACCTTTGCGATGCTTCCACAAATAACACAATCAAAAGTAACGGCGTGTTGGCAGCCGCTGCTTGACTATATTCAACAAAATGCTGGAATAACAATAGAATTTGTATTTCCGAAAAATTTTGAAGAACATGTTAAATTATGTGCAGAAGGTAAAGTTGATTTTGCATATTCTAATCCAATAACTTATATTCAAATGGCTGTATCAGGCGAACGGAAGACAGGGCATATAGTAATAGCAGAAGCTAAAAGTAAAAACGGCTTTTTCGGACAATTTATCATTCGCAAAGATAGCGAAATCAAAAAATTTGAAGATATAAAAGGTAAAAAAGGCATGATAGTTGGTTGGGATTCTGCCGGTGGCTATGTTTTTCAGCAAGCATACGCGATAAGCAAAGGATTTGATTTGAAAAAAGACTGCGAATTGTCTGTAACCGAAGACAACAAACAAGAAAAAGTTATCTTGAATGTTATTTCAAAAAAAGCTGATTTTGGCTGTATAAGAAACGGGATGCTTCAAAAAGCAATAGAATTGCCCGGCATCTCTGATATTAAAGTATTAGCAGAAACGCCAAAATATCCAGAATGGCTATTTTCACACTATTCAGAACTTCCAAAAGATATTGTTGAAAAAGTAAGAAAAGCGCTATTATCTATACCAGAAGACTTATTAAAAAAAGCAGCGCTGCCCGGCGAGATTATCGGTTTTAGCACTAAAAAAGATAAAGATTTAAACGCAATACGTGAAGTAGCTAAAAAAGTTGGAATTAATTATTAAAAATATCTATAAGTGAAATTTTTTGATAAATGCTGTTCTGGATTTTTTTCAGAACAGCAGATTTATTTTTATATACCCATAAACATAACAATTTTTAAGGGGAAACTCAAATGACTATTAAACAGAGATTATTAACAACGATTATCTGTTCTATTATAATCCCAGTATTAATTGTAGGAATAACTTCCTATAATATTGCCAAGAAAAATATTAAAAATGCCGTAGTTGAACCAATGTCATTTGAATTACAAAATACTGTAAAATTAATCGATATGTATATGTATAATACTATATCGGAAATAGAATTTATCATATTGAATCCGATAATAATAAATGCTCTTGAATTAGATGCTGGTTATGAAAATGTCAGTTCGTATTTAAAAAAATTCGTAGAAGCCAAAGATTTTTTAAAAGTTGCAATATTGGTTAATAAAGAAGGCGTAAATGTAGCATCAAGCGAAGAAAAGTTTGTCGGTGAAAGAAACAAAGGCAAGGATTGGTTTGAAAAAGCCGCGCAGGCAAAACAAACTATTTTTAGTTATTTTGAGATAAAATCAGAAAATTCAGCGCATTATAAAATTTTTGGAACTGACCATAAATATACAGTAGAATTTACTACGCCTGTAAAAAATTCTTCAAATGATGTAATTGGTTATTTAAATGCGCGGCTTGATTGGAATTATATTCAGAAATATCTTGCTGAATGTTCAGAACGCTATATAAAAGCAGGATTGACTAATTCTTATTATTTTTTAGTTGATGCCAAAGGTATGATGATTTCCCATCCAAAAAAAGAGTTAATCGGAAAATATTTAAAAGATATTGCTAATGAAGATTTTCAAAAGCATATTTTAGCACAAGAGAGCGGTTCATTTGAATATATATTTGATAATCTAGCAAAAGAAATTTTTTTTATAAAATCTGCTGGGTATAAAAATTTTAGTGGGCTTGACTGGCGTATATGTGTCGGCGCAGCAGAAAAAGAAATTTACGCATCTATTTATACTTTACGCAATTCCCTTGTGATTATAACAGTTATATTAATAGGAATAGGCTTGTTTAGTGGATTGGGCGCAACTAAAAAAATAATTGATCCATTGAAAAAATTTGCTGATTTATTCGCGTTAGGCGCGAGTGGGGATTTGACTGTTTCTTATCCGCTTGAAAAAGTTAATTGTTCGAAGAAAATGAATTGCGGTAATAAAGATTGTTTAGAATACGGTAAAGACGGCGTTTTATGTTGGTTTACTGTTGGCAGCTATGCCGCGAAATTTGGCAGAGAGATACAATGTCCTAAAATTAAAAAAGGAATCTATAAAGATTGTAGCGAGTGCAAGGTATATAAACAAGTTTGCAAAGATGAAATTTTTACACTCGGCGCGTGGTTTAATAGATTTATACGAAATATAAATCGTCTAACTTCAAATGCCAAAATTGCCGCTGAAAAAGTAAATAAAACCAGCGCTATTTTAGATGACAAGACTCGACAAATTGCGAGTTCTGCCGAAGAAACTGCGTCAAGTATCGAAGAAACCGCGGCAACGCTCAATCAATTTGCATCTACAACAAATACAATAGCCGATAATATTAATAAACAATCTGATGCAGTTGCGCAAACTACTGAATCATTAAATCAAATGGCAATATCAGTAAAGGAAATATCTACTTCTATTGCATCGGTTAAAAATTCAATAGACCAGACCTCTGCTGCTATCGAAGAAATGATGCGCAATATTTCTGAAATAACAGAAAATGTAAATACAGTAGATATGAAAGCAAAAGAAAGCGGCGATGCAGCTGTTGCTGGTAAAGAAGCAGTGACAAAATCGAATGATGGTATTGAACGAATATTGATTAATATGAATAATATGGTAGAAGTTATAAATGGTTTAGGAAAAAGCGCAGAAAATATTGGAAGTATTATCGAAGTTATTGACGATATTTCTGAACAGACAAATTTGCTTGCGCTTAATGCGGCAATAGAAGCAGCGCGCGCAGCAGAGCACGGCAAGGGCTTTGCGGTAGTTGCTGATGAAGTTAGAAAACTTGCGGAACGCAGTTCAAAAGCCACAAAAGAAATAGCGGATATAATAAAAGCGATTCAAATAGAGACGCAGCGCGCTGTTAAATCAACAGCAGATGGCGCAGTGCTTGCCAATGAAGGCGTGCAACTTTCAAAAAATGTCGCTGCTTCGCTTGAAGGTATTATAAAAAAAGTTGAAGAGATGAGTTCGCTGATAAAAACAGTTTCAACCGCTATGAACGAACAAAATGTTGCGAGCACTAATATAGTCAAACAAATGGAAAATATGAACAATTTAAGCGGTCAAGTAAATATCGCAGCAGAATCTCAAACCAAACGTATTGACGAAATTGTATCTACAATCAATAATGTTAATGAAATTACTAGGCAGATTAAAAATGCAATGGCAGAACAAACGCGCGGGGCTGAACAGATTAATATTGCAATTCAAGAAATTTCACAAGGAGCGCAGACTAACTCGCAATCAGCGCAGGAAATTTCAGAACAGGCGTCAGAATTAACGCAAGTATCAGAAAATTTAGCAAGAGAAATTTCAATATTTAAAGTTTGATCTATTTTTTGTTTTAATTGCAAAATTAAATTATAAAAAATAATGTATAGGATTTTTAATTGTTTAAATTGTTATTATTATTCTAAATTTAATATATTGATAAATAATATGTTGATATAAATAATAAAAAAAAATTAAAGTTTTTAAAAAAACTGCCGATTATATAATAGATAAGTTTGTTTTGTTGGGAGAGTTGCTGTTAATACAAAGAAGCAGCGGAGGCTTCTTAAATAAGTGACTATTATTATGTCGCTATAAACTAAGGAAGGTTTATATAATGCGTATTAATAGTAATCCTATTTTTACAGCGCCACAAAATGTATATAATGTAACAAATAATTTACATAAATCAACATTAAAAATATCAAGTGGTAAAAGAATAAATTTTGCCGGCGAAGATGCTGCAGGGCTCGCTGTAGGCACAAAACTTACAACGCGTGTAAATTCCATTAGACAAGCGATTAGGAATATCCAAGACGGTATATCAATGGTGCAGACAGCAGATGGGGGATTAGAAACTATTGCTAGTATGCTGCAGCGAATACGGACATTAGCGCTACAGGCTTCTAATGACACGCTAACTAATAACGAGCGCAGTATGCTTAATGATGAAGCGCAGGAATTAATATCAGAAATAAATAGAGCTGCTGCAAGCGTTCAATTTAATACGAAAGAATTACTTACTGGGAAAATTGACTGGAAAGACTGGCAGACTGATATTCCTCTTAAAAATGTCGAAGATGTAGGGCTGATTGATACTGCTGTTTTTGGGATTTATGAAGTAACGCTTGATGTTGTTGCAGTAGCGCAGCAACAAACTTCTGATGCTAAAATTTCAAGCCACAAACGCAATACATTTACCACTGCATTTGGTGGAGATGCCAATGCTAATATTGTAAATAAAACCAGTGCTACCGCTGGCGGTGAGATTACTGCCTCTGGTGTAATAGATTTTAATTTCGGCGAGACTGTAGAGCAATTAAATTATCTAAAAAATACGCAGACAGATCAATTTTTAACAGAAGGCGTAGATTATACTTATAATGAAACTACAAATGATGTGCAGTTATTGAATACGGCTAAAACTGTTTATTCATACACTGCCACCGCTGCCGGCGGCAATATTACACAAAATGCTGGCACTCAGACAATTACGCTGGATAAAATAATAGAAAATTTAAGCGGTATAAATGTAAATAATATAAATGGCGGCGCTGCTGGTCAAATATATGTTGATAATGTGTCTTTTACTAATGCCACAACTGCAAATAGTGGTTTAATAAGCGGAATAGACGCCGTCGAAACATACGCTAATATCGGCGATACTCAACAAGTAGAAGTAGGCGGAACATTAACAATGAATTTAAGCGGCTCTATAACAGGCGCTGATAAAATTGATTTAACTGCGCTTGCCGGTAATTTAGTATCTTTAAGTATCGGCGCCGGCGGAGTTCGTCAGCAGACAGCGACAGTATCTAATGAAACGATAAGCGGCGCTTCTGTTTATTCAAAAGAAGTGTATAAATATACTTTTACTAATTCTACAAATGGGACATTAGGCGCTATAACAAATGTAAGTATTGGCGGCGGCGTTTATTCTGATAATTTAGTCGGATCTATTGATGCTGTTAATAATGAAACAGATGTAGGTAATTATTATCTATCTGGCGCTAATATATATACGCACGGCTCGTCTGCTGATTTAAACAGCGCAAATATCAGCTTTAAAGTTGCAATAGCAAATCAAACAACTGCCGGGATTGGTTCGTGGACTAATGAAGGCGGTAATTTGTATAGTATTACATTAGCTGGCGCTTACAGCGATGGATTTGTTCAGAATAGCGGGGCATTGTCTAATTTAGAGGCAGGAGCGGGCGCGTGTGATGCCAATGGCGATTATGCGCTTGTAGGCAATAAATTATATTTTTACAATGACGGCGCTCTGTCGTGGGATATAAATATCAATTATAATGCTAATGTTAGCGAGACAATCAATATTGGCGGAAATACTGTAAAAGAGCGAGAAGCAATATATCAATTTAATGTTGCTGGTTCCAATAATGCCGGGACAAATATTACATCTGCAAGTTTAAGCGGCAGCGGCGGGTTGTTTACAACAAACGAAATTGCTATTTTTAGTGTTGATGCTGCTGGCAGTTATTATTTTACAAATTCTGGCGCTGTATATACTTATGGCAATCCTAATGCCGAGACAATAAGTTATCAGACTGATTGGGATTTTACGAGTCTTACAGCTGATTTAGCAAACAAAAAATTTACCATTAACAACCAAACAAATGCCAAAAACGGAACGGTCAGCGCCACTGTTGGTGATAATATTTCATATAAAGCGGCGGTGACTTATCAAGATGGTAAATATGAAAGTATTGTTTTGGCTGGGCCGGGCAAGCGCGCAGTGCCAAATTTCGCAATTTCTTCGATTACAGATACTCTTAATGGTAATCTTGCCGGTAAATATAGTTTGGCTGCTAATGGGACATTAACATATACAGGACCATCGTTTGGTTTTGATACAGATATAACTGCTACTTATACTTATAATGCAAGTTATACAATTAACACATATAATCCGGATACCGCCACAATTACCGTCAATAATTTAGGAGGAAATGCGAGCGCTCAAAAAATTGGAGATGTGACTTTAAATAATATTAATAATATCTCTTATAATACATTCTACAATATGCAAGCGACATACTTTAATATGAATCAAGCGCCGATTGTTGCGGATAATACAGGTATGTCAACAGCAGATTCGCTTACTGCGCAGCAGACATCGGTAGTTATAAGTAAAACAGGCGCTCCTGCGACAATATATACAGAGGGGACTGATTATACAATTGAAGGTAAAGCAATACAAATAATTCGGGGCGGCGCGCTTGATATGAATTCTGATGGAGTGCCGGACTTTGATTTCACTGTTGATTATGCTTACGGCGCTAATGGAACAAATGTTAATCTTGATGCAGTTACTCAATTAGGAGAGACATTTGCTGGAAATGCTGATAATTATAATACAAATTCTGGATTATTTAATGACTTCACCATTGCTGATGATATATCGTTCAGCGTAGATGGAAGAATTTATACAATTACAGTTAATCCTACTGATACAATGCAGGATGTGATTGACAATATAAATACCGCAAGTCAGGCAGTATATGAAAACGAAAATTTAAAGCCGCAGAATGCAAATATGGATACAGGAAATTCCAATAATGTTCCTATCTGGGCGTGGTGGGACGGCAATCAAATAGTAATTTCAGCGCGCGATGAAAATGATACAATGGGCTATAAGGGCTCAAGATTTGATATTAGTATTTTAGACAATCAGATAGGCCCGGGAAATTTTTTGAATTTTGCCGTGACTACTCCTTCTATTGACCCGCAAATTACGGTTGTAGATCCAAACGGAAATTCCTATACGAGCGTGTCGAGCGACGGCAGTTATTTTTTTAATAATGGCTCTAATCAAGTTGCAGGGATACCCGGCGTGCGTATAAAATTAGATGAAACTGCCTCTGTCGGCTCAAAGTCAATATTAGAAATATTAAGTTATGTTTTGCAAGTCGGACCTGATTCGCCTGAACAACTGGGATTGACTATGATAGATATGCGAGCAGGAGCATTAGGCATAAACAATATTTCGCTTTCAACCATTTCAAACGCGCAAAATGCAATTTCAAAAATTGATACTGCGCTTTCAAAATTATCAGCGCATCGCGCTACATTAGGAGCAATTATAAATAGATTAGATTTTATGTTTAATCAAAGTATGGTAGCAGCAGAAAATACCGGCAATGCAGCAAGCAGAATTATGGATACTGATATTGCTGAAGCGGTTGTAGAAAAAACAAAAAATCAAATTATGCTATCCACTAATTTAAGTTTTGTCGCTGGTGCTCAAATAAAATTAGGCAATCAATTTTTGGATATTTTTAATAAACAATTTGGTTTGAATTTAAGAATTTAAGTGCTATCCTATTAAACTGAATACGATAATTTGTTATAAAGTATTTTTTAAAACGGATATTCTTTATAAATATTCCACAAAATATTTGTTTTTAAAATAAAAATCCCAGTATTATAAAATGAAATTAAAAAAAATTATTGATTATGTAATTGAAAGTTTTTCAAAAAGCAAAAATGAAATTCTTGAATTGAATGGAATTCGGGCAATTGCTATTATATTAGTAATGTTTCATCACTCGTTTTTAGCGTATAAATTTACTAACTTATTATCAATCAAAGCGGATAATTATTTATTAAAGTTTTTTTTTAAAATTTTGGAAAACGGTAGAATAGGCGTTGATATTTTTTTTGTGTTAAGCGGATTTTTAATAGGCGGTCAATTATTAAAAGAAATAAAAACAACTGGTACTTTGAATTTTAAAAAATTTTATTTTAAAAGAATCTTACGAATTTTTCCAGCATATTATTTTGCTTTAATTTTAGTTACTATTTTTTTTATTGAAAAAATTAGCATTAAAGAAATAATCAGTCATTTATTTTATTTACAAAATTATTGGTTGAATATTTATGAAATTACTTGGTCATTAGCAGTAGAAGAACAATTTTATATCTTTTTGCCGTTTTTACTTTTTATATTTCGAAAAAACTTTAAAAATGCAAATTGTTTTTGTTTTGCTATATTTGGTTTGCTTATAATTTTGCCATTTTATTTTAGATTGTTAATTTTTAAAAATTTACATAATATTTACGATACGCAATATATCAGTTTAAAAATATTCGGCGCTTTTCATACTCGATTTGATCAACTATTTATAGGTGTGTTCATTGCTTTTTTATATTTGAATTATAAAAATCTTTTAATAAATAAATATAAAATATTTTATTTTTTACAGTTTTTTTTATTTATAATTTTTTGTTTTTTAATATATTATAGCGGAATGAATGGTTCATTTTATAAAATAGTTTTACAATTTTCACTTATAGGTTTAGTAGTAGGATTTTTTATATTATCTATGCTTCTTACAAAAACTTTTTTCAATAAAATTTTGAGTAATAATTTTTTTTATTTTATAGCTAAAATATCCTATCCAATGTATCTCTATCATTATTTTTCTATTTGGAGCATTCACAAAGAAGATATAAGCTTGACTAATAATGAATTTTTGAATTTTTTTATATATTTGACAGCAATTTTTGCTTTGTCTGTTCTATTTGCATTATTATCATGGCTTTTTATAGAATATCCATTTTTAAAAATCAAACAAAAAAAATGTAAATTCGAATGCTGAGCAACTCAGTATTTTCACTGTATATCTCATAAATATTAGAAAATTAATTTTGTGTGAAGTTATAAAAATTATATCAATAGAATAATCAAAAAAGAAAGAAAAAACTGCATTAAAAATCGCTTTATATTTGAAAAAATAAAAAATATTGGGTGGTAGTTTAAATTTAAAAAAGGCGACATCCTGTCTCTATATTCTTTAAAAACTAAAAAAAACTTGACAAAATATTATTTTCATGGTATATTTTAGAATAAATCTAAATTGAGATTTATTCTAAATTAAAATTTATTTCAGATCAAAGGATTAATAATGAAAAAAAATGAAATTGATAAAAATGAGATAATTGAAATATTAAAAAAATGTAATCTAAAATCTACGCCGCAGAGAATTGAAATATTTAGATTTTTAAAAAGCACAAAGATTCATCCTTCGCCTGATTTGATATTTTCTAAACTCAAAAAAAAATTTAATACAATTTCAAGAGCGACTGTTTATAATACTGTTCAAACTTTATATAATAAAGGAATTATAAAAAAATTGGACTTTGGGGAGGGGTTTGAACGCTGTGATGGAGATAGTGAAAATCATCTGCATTTTTATTGTAAAAAATGCAAAAAAATATTAGATATTTATAAATCATTAGATCGGAATTTTTTGAAAAAAATCGAGCAAACTGAAAATATTAAAATTGATAATACTGAAATATATATAAAAGGTTTATGTTTTAAATGTAAAAAATAAAAAAATTTAGGAGGGGTTAGTATTATGAAAAAATTTGTTTGTAGTGTTTGCGGTTATGTTTATGAAGGAATGAGTGCGCCTGATGTATGTCCGCAGTGCAAGGCGCCAAAAGAAAAGTTTAATGAACAAAAAATATCTGATGGCGCTGGATGGGCTGATGAACATAAAATCGGAGTAGCGCAAGCTATTGACCAGCAAGTGATTGAAGGGCTTCGCGCAAATTTTATGGGGGAATGCACAGAAGTCGGTATGTATTTAGCGATGAGCCGTCAAGCTGACAGAGAGGGTTATCCTGAAATAGCGGAAGCATATAAAAGAATAGCATTTGAAGAAGCGGAGCATGCTGCAAAATTTGCTGAATTATTAGGAGAAGTAGTAGCGGCGGATACTAAAAAAAATCTGCAAATGCGAGCAGAAGCTGAACGCGGTGCATGCGCTGGAAAAAAAGAACTTGCTACTCTCGCAAAAAAATTAAATTATGATGCTATTCATGATACTGTTCATGAAATGTGTAAAGATGAAGCGCGGCATGGCGCTGCTTTTGTAGGATTGTTAAAAAGATATTTTTCTTAAATCCATATAATAATTTTAAATAGGTATATATATTGCATTTTTCGTAGTTTTCAATGTTAATTTATATTTTAGTTTGATAGATAAAAACTTATTAAATATTAAAAACTACGAAAAATGCAATTTTAAAAAAACGATTGAGACATTGAATTATCCTACCGGGCAAAATAAGCACTTATGCAACAAACTATCTTATTGTATACTGGACTGAAAATTCAAGATAAAAAAAATATTCAAAGTCTTTGCTATTTGATTTAAAAAGATTTATACATATCTATAAGTTTTTTCTAATAGAATAAGGTATATTTCCCATAAAAATATTAATTTTTTTCTTGAAAAATTATATTATCTTATTATAATTTTTATTTTTTGATTTTGTTAATTTATTTAGTTTGGGTGTGAAGAAATTATGGATTATAGTAAAACAGTGAATTTACCAAAAACTGATTTTCCAATGCGGGCAAATTTGAATACGCGCGAATTGGAAATAATAAAATATTGGGACGAAATCAATCTATATCAAAAATTAATTGACAAAAATAAAAATAATAATCCTTATATTTTACACGACGGACCGCCTTATGCAAACGGCAATATTCATATAGGTCATGCTTTAAATAAAATTTTAAAAGATATAATCGTAAAATATAAATGTATGCGCGGATTTTATACTCCTTTTGTGCCGGGCTGGGATTGCCACGGAATGCCTATTGAACATAAAGTCATTGAACTGCTCGGAGCTAAACATAAACAAATGCAAAAAAAAGAAATTCGCGATGAATGTAAAAAATATGCACTAAAACATATTGAAATTCAAAAAAAAGATTTTATTAGATTGGGCTGTATTGGCGAATGGGAGAATCCTTATCTTACTCTTGACCCGGTCTATGAATCAGCAATTATTGAAATGTTTGGAGAATTAGTTGAAAAGGGCTACATCTATAAAGGGCTAAAACCTGTTCATTGGTGTTTTCATTGCGAAACCGCGCTTGCTGACGCTGAGGTGGAATACGATAATCATTCTTCTTCTTCTATTTATGTTCGATTTAAAATAAAAAATAAAAATAATTTAGATTTGCCTGATAATACTTATTTTATAATTTGGACTACTACTCCGTGGACATTGCCTGCAAATGTCGCAATAGCTCTGCATCCGGAATTTGTTTATAATTTGGTTTTAGCGGCAAATAACTATTATATTATTGTCGATGATTTAACTGAAAATGTCGCAAAAAGAATAAGTGCTGACTTTAAAATTATCAAACAATACAAAGGCAGCGAATTAGAAAAAATAATATGTTCGCATCCTTTTATAGACAGAGATAGTGTTATTATTAATGCTGATTATGTAACAAAAGACACTGGGACCGGCGCTGTACATATAGCGCCCGGACACGGCGAAGAAGACTTTATCGCAGGAAAAATATATAAATTGCCTACTATCTCGCCAGTAGATAATCAGGGTAAATTTACTAATGAATTTTCAGATTGCAAGGGAATAAATGTTTTTGATGCTAATAAATTGATAATCAATAAATTAAAACAATCTAATGATTTAATTGGCGACCCGGAAACAATAGAACATCAATATCCACACTGTTGGCGTTGTAAAAATCCTATAATATTCCGCGCTACGCATCAATGGTTTTTAAAAGTTGATCATCTTAATTTAAGAAAAAAAATATTAGACTGCATTGATAATAATGTTAATTGGATACCAAACTGGGGAAAAGATAGAATTTCTGCTATGGTTAAATTAAGACCTGATTGGTGTCTGTCTCGACAAAGAATATGGGGAGTGCCGATACCTGTTATGTATTGTAAAAATTGTCAAGAAGTATTAATATCAAAAAAATGTATAGATTATTTTAAAAATTTAGTTGAAAAATATGGTGTGGATTCATGGTTCACTATGACTGCTTCTGAATTGCTACCGCCTGATACAAAATGCGAAAAATGCGGATCTGCGGAGTTTGAAAAAGAAACTGATATATTAGATGTTTGGTTCGATTCAGGCGCTTCGCATATAGCAGTGCTTGAAAAGCGCGAATATCTTTCTTCGCCTGCTGACTTGTATTTAGAAGGTTCTGACCAGCACCGTGGCTGGTTTCAATTATCTCTTATACCGTCTTATGCCACTCGGGGCAGAGCGCCTTTTAAAAGCGTCTTGACGCACGGGTTTGTTGTGGATGAATCCGGTAAAAAAATGTCAAAATCCGAAGGGAATGTGGTGTCTCCGCAAGACATAATTAATAAATACGGTTCTGATATTTTAAGATTATGGACTTCTTACGAAGATTATCGTAATGATGTCAGCATTGGCGGTGATATTATTAATCGCATAGTAGAATCTTATAAAAAAATTAGAAATACAATGCGATTTTTAATTTCAAACCTATATGATTTCAACAGGCAAAATGATTATGTGGAATATGATAAACTTTTGGAAATGGATAAATGGACGCTCGCTAAATTGTATGAATTAAATGAAAAAATAACAAGCGCATACAATGAATTCAAATTCCATACAATTTATCATTCTATATATAATTTTTGTATTAAAGAATTGAGTTCGTTTTATCTTGATATTTTAAAAGAACGGCTTTATTTATCCGGTTCTTCTTCTATTGAACGCAGAGCCGCTCAGACAGTTCTGTTTGAATTGCTGAAAGCCATTACTAAAATGATTGCTCCTATACTCTCATTTACAGCAGAAGAAATAGGAAAATTTTATCCGCAAATAAAAAATAATAATGAAAGTTCGATATTTGAAAATGAGTGGGTTGAACTTAATCCAAAATTTCAAAATATTGATTTAATAAAAAAATGGCAGATGATTTTAGATATTAGATCGGATGTTTTAAAAGCGTTGGAAATAACAAGAAAAACTAAAAACATTAATCATTCTCTTGAAAGTAGAATTATTATCTGGTGCAAAATTGAAAATTTATATTCTGAATTATTAAAAATAAAAGATGAATTGCGTTCAGTATTTATTTGTTCAGATTTGATAATCAATAATTATGAAGAAAATGAAAATAATGATAATTTTGATTATAATGGCGATTTTGCCGCTGTTGTTGTTCAAAAATTAGAAACAAAAAAATGTTCGCGCTGCTGGAAATACAAAGAAAACACTGATACTGATTCTAATTATCCGAACATTTGCAAAGAATGTATTGACATAATAAAACAATATTATAAATAATAAGGTGAATTTATGCAATTAGGTAAAAGCATTAAAGAATTGGCTATTGGTCAAACAATAGAAATGTCTATCACTATCGAAGACAAACATATAAAAATGTTTGCAGAAGCAACAGGCGATTTTAATCCTGTTCATATAGATGACGATTATGCTGCAAGCACGCCGTTTAAAAAAAGAATAGCGCACGGAGTTTTATTAAGCGGCATAGTTTCCGGATTGCTTGGAATGAATCTGCCGGGATTAGGAACAATCGCCCGCGAGATGTATTCAAAATTTTTAAAACCTGTTTATATAGGCGATACTTTAAAAGTAATAGCAACAGTCACAGAACTAAAAGAAAAATTAAATATGTGCAAAATAGAATTTAAAGTAATAAATCAGGACAACATTTGTGTTGGAAAAGGTTATGCTGTTGTATTACCGCCAACAAAAGAATAAAATGTGGAAAAACTGTTGATATTGTGTCGAATTATTTTGTCAAGAAAAATAAAGGAAAAAAAAGAAAAATAGGAATTAAATTTTAGTTATTGATAAACAAAGAATTATCTGACAGAACAAATAAATTTATTTGAATTATCAATATTTTAAATGTTATTTTTAATGTTGAAAATGTGTTGAAAAACGGTAGATAAAAAGTGAATAAAAAAGAGATTTTTATTGAAGAATTAAAAAAAATTATCGGTTCTGCTGACTTTGATTTATGGTTTAGACCTTCGGTTTTTGATTTCTCGCAAGAAGAAGAAAACTCTATCATAACAATCATAACTCCCTATGTATATATCCAAGATAATATAAAAACAAAGTTTTTGAATAAAATGAAGGATTTATACGACGGACTATTTCATAAAAAAATATGGTTTGATTTTAAAGTTGAAAGAAAAAAAGATAATTTAGAATTGGAATTAGAACAGCCGGCGCCGACATACGAACTTACAAAAACAAATGAAGGCGACAGTGTTGATGGTTTTAAAAATTCCGTACTTAATCCTAAATATACTTTTGAAAATTTCATTGTAGGCGACAGCAATCAATTTGCACGCGCGGCTGCTTGGGCTGTTGCTACTAATCCGGGCAAACAATTCAATCCTTTATTCATCTATGGCGGTTCTGGATTGGGAAAAACTCATCTTATGCAGGCAATAGGACATTATGTTATAAAAAATTTTCCGAAACTTAAAGTATTGTATATAACTTCTGAAGAATTTACTAATAAATTCATTAATGCTCTAACGCAAAAAAAAACGCATATATTCCGTGAAAAATTCCATCAAATAGACTTATTGTTAATTGATGATATACAATTCTTAATAGGCAAAGAACAAACGCAAGAAGTATTCTTTCATACTTTCAATTCTTTGCACAGCAGCGGCAGACAACTTGTAATTTCATCTGATAAACCGCCAAAAGATTTATTGTCATTTGAAGATAGATTAAAAAATAGAATGGAATGGGGCTTACAAGCAGATATTCAACCGCCAAGATTTGAAACGCGACTTGCAATATTAAAACAACAAAATGAGCAATTAAATGCTAATATAAATATTGAAGTTTTAGAATTCATTGCCGAACATTTTACATCAGATGTCCGCGAATTGGAAGGAGCATTTAATAAGGTCTTTGCCTTTTCGCATACCTATACAGAAATAAATCTTTCTGTATGCAGAAATATTTTTAAAGATATAATCGAAGATAAAAAAATTGTTAAAAATGTATCTATAAAAAAAATTATAAAAACAGTTTGTAAGTATTATAATATAGATTATGATTTGATTATGTCAAATAAAAGAGACCAGCCTATAACATTCGCCAGACAATTAGCAATGTATCTTTGTAAAGAAATAAGCGATTATCCATATAAATTCATAGGTAAAGAATTTAATAAAGACCATTCTACTGTTATACATTCTTTTAAAAAAATTCAAGAAATGCTTAATACAGATACTGGATTATTAGAAAATATAAACTTAATAAAAAAGAATATCCTTAATGATAATGATTTTGATTTTGAATAATTATGTTGATATTATGTGAATAATATGGTAAACAATATTAAAAACTATTAACAAATTAATATAAAAAAATGAAAAAAATTAAATTATAAAATTTTTTGTGGATATGATTAATAAAAACAAACAAGTTATCAACACAATTTTATTTTTAATATATTGATAAACAAGAAAATAATTAAGTTATCCACAAATTAAACTTTATATTATTATTAATAATATAAATAATTTTATAAACAAAAATATTTTAGATAATAAAAATAGGAGGTATTGAATTTATGAAAATAAAATTCAAAAAGCAAGATATTATTGAAAAGTTATATTATATTGAAGGCGTAGTATCAGAAAAAAATTTAAGGGAGATATTGTCCCATATATTAATTGAAGCATCCAGCGGTTCTATGACTATAATAGCAACTAATTTAGAAACTGCGATAAAATGTATTGTCCCAGCAGAAGTAAAAAAAGGCGGAAATATTTCTATATTATCCGGATTATTCACAGGTATAATAAAAAATCTGA